>JANMTV010000257.1:0-14335 GCA_031390905.1 Ilumatobacteraceae bacterium
CTCACACCGGCGGCGATGATTGCACGCGCCGACCGGCAGCTTCTTTCCGCTGTTGTTCTTCGAGATTGGTGCCGTCGCGATCGGGATCGCAAGAGGCGCGCTTGACCTCTACGAGGACGTGCTCCGCAACAAGCGGACCGATGTCCCACCGTTCACCTCCCGAAGCGAGCAGGTCGGGTACCAGCATCACTTCGGGCAGGCGATCGGGCTCGTCGACCTTGCCGAAGCGGCATTGCTCGAAGGCGCCGACCGCTACCTCGCTCAGGCACAACGTGCTGTCGAGGAAGCTCGCCGAATGCTGCTGCTCGCACAACAATGTGTGCGGCTGGCCAGAGATGCTGTTGATCTGCTGTTCCGAACGTCGGGAACGAGCGGCGGTCAGGCGGGGAGCGAGCTGTCGAATTCGATGCTGGCGATGACCGTGATGCGCGCTCACATGAGCTTGCAGTGGGATCGAACCATGGAAAATGATGCCCGCATCAAACTCGGCCTGCCCGCCGGATTCCTGTAGTCGAGGCGATCGCTCAGTAGCGGCGGGGTGGTATTGACTGTTCATCGAGCACCATGATCGTTTCGGTCGACAGGACATCGGGGATCGTCTGAAGTTCCCCGAGCACGACGTCGCGGAGGTGCGCAGTATCTCTGGCGCGGACGAGCATGGCGAAGTCGTACGAGGCCGTTGTCATACCGATCCACTCGACGCCGGGCACGGCTGCCAGCCGCTCGGGGAGGGTCTTGAATGTCTCCTGTTTGACCTTGACGAGCACGAGTGCGACCAGATCGAGGCCGACGGCATGGGGGTCGACGTCGACCGTGAATCCACGAATCACGCCGCTGTCTTCCAACCGCCGAAGTCGGCTGTAGGCCGTGGCGCGGGCGACCGAGACTCGTTCGGCGAGCACTTGCACCGACATTCGTCCATCGGCCGATAGTTCCGAGAGCATCCGGCGGTCGACGTCATCCAGTCCAGTCATCTAGACATTCTGGCCTGTTTTTCTCCTGTGATGATCAATATGTCTGGACTATTGCCGAATGCTTGCGCGAATCAATCAGTATCGATTCGATTGTCCCATGTCTCATCTCAAGAATGTCGATCACATCACGTACGCCTGCGAATCGGGAGCCATCGAGCGGTGGGCGTGGTTCCACATCGAGGTCGAGGGCGGGACCTTGATCAACCGGATCGACGACGTCCGACCCGCTGACCCTGACAGCAGCATGAAGATCTGGTGTATCGATTTCGGCGGGTTCGGTGTCGCATTGATCGAAGGCATCGATCGCGCCAAACAATCGCAGGTGACCAGGTTTGTCGACGCTCACGGGGATCACTCGGTGCAGCATGTCGCCTTCGGCACCGAGGATCTCGAGAAGTTCACCGAGCACATCAAGTCAATGGGCGGCACACCGCGAGGACAAACGCTCGTCCGGCATGACGGATTCGGAATCCTCAAGCAGATGTTCGCCCGCGGCTACACCGAGGGCGACCCCACCAGAGTGTCGTTTCCCGAATACGTGCAGCGACCCACTACGGGTGGGCGTGATGACGTCCACATCACGTTCGCCGAGGAAACCGGCAAAGGTTTCTACGACCAGATCGAGGAGGCGGTCGAGCAAGGCGACGACGCGCCGTTCTTCGACTTCACCCGCATGCCAGCCACCTGGGAACCCCGTTCATGTCGCGATGGGCACGTGATGCAGGGGTCCATCGCGACATGAACCGGTTTGGTTACAGGTCGCGGCCGTCGAGATAGACGTTGCCGTTGGTGCCGTCGACCGTGACGATCTGGCCGGTCTTGATTCGGCTGGTGCCGTTGACCGAGCCGACGACGGCCGGGAGCGCAAACTCACGGGCGACGATCGCACAGTGACTCATCACGCCACCAACGTCTGACACAACAGCGCCGGCGATGGCGAACATTGGGACCCACGGCGGCAGGGTCATCTCGCAAACCATGACCTCCCCGTCCTCCAGATCGCCGGCCTCTTCCAGCGAGCGAACGACACGCGCCACTCCGCGGTAGACGCCAGGCGAACCGGCGACGCCGTCGATCAAGTTGGGGTCCTGCTCGCCCTCAGGCGGCGGCTTGATCCCGAGTAGCCGGGTGACAAGCGCGTCCATGAACGGATCGATGAAATCGCCTGGCGATGGTGGTGGTGGAGGAGTGCCCACAATGTCGGGAGGCGTCACGTCGCCTGCGGCCGCCATTTCTGCCCGCCGAGTGGATACGAGATCGCGCTTGTCGCCACCGTTGGCGAGGGTGTCGTGGACCTCGGCCTCGTGCAACAGGAACACGTCGTCGCGGGAATCGATACTTCCGTTCCGGGCAAGCGCATCACCGACCGCCAACACGAATCGACGGAAACACACGACACCCATCTGGTCGATGTAGAACGCGTGATCCTCGGTCAACGGGTAGGCGTACTGGGCGGCGTCGTACAGTGTGTCGAACTTGGCCAACTTGTCGGGATCAGCTGCGAGCTTGGCCCGGATCTTCCCGGTCAAATCCTCTCGCAGCTTGACTGCCCGCTCGAAGTTGATTTGTGGGTCATTGTCGTCTGACAGATTGATGTAGCGAGCGATGTTGCCGAGCGGAATCGCCGGGTCCTCTCTCCACGGGACGTCGGCGAGGTCGTACACGGCGTCGCTGCGCCATCCGAAGTCGTACAGGAAGGCGTCGAGGTCGGCGAGGAAGGTGCGACCTTCCTCCGACTGCTCCAACTTGGCGGCCAGCTCGCGAGTCGAGGTACTGCCGAACAATTCGTTCAGCAACGGGCTGTGCTTGGCGGTCCGGCTCAACTTCCAGAGTGCGTGAGCGGCGTCGACTGGGCGTGTGTGGTGACCCTGCAAAATCTGGTACGACTCGGTTGGATCCTCTGGCCGCATGACTTCGTCATACATGTCGGACAGGGCGGCACCTGACAACAGCGCGAAGTTGATATGGCCGTGGATGTACCACATCTCCCGCATCCAGTCGGTCATGTCGGTCAGCTTCGCCTTGAGTTCGGCGTCGCTCATCGACGAATAGTCGACGTCGCGCTCGGACTCGTTGCGAGTGCGGATCAGCGGAAGCCATTCGTTGGTCCAGCGCTTGCCGACGAGCGGAACCTTCGTGTTCAGCGTGTCGAGGTAGCGGGACATGCGATCTTCGATCACGCTCTCATCGGGATGCGGATGGAACGACATGAAGAAGTAGTGGTTGATTGCCTGATTGGAGGCCACGACCGGGCAGTCGTACTCCTCTTGCGCCTTGGTGAAACCCCACCCGAGGGTCGTCATCACCAGGTCTTGCGACAGCGGATGCAACGGCCTCGGTGCGTGCATCTTGTCGAACGCCCAAAAGCCGTCGATTTCGTCGGCAGTTGGAAAATGGATGTCTTCGATGGTCGTCACTGATCCCCCATGCAAGTTCAGCGGAATGTCTCGTTGACCGGACGGTCGCCCGGATGCTCCGGACAGTATCAGCCCGACGCGATGCGGCATAGTGCGGGTTCGTCATAGGCGAACAAATCGGACCTCGTGCGTGGTCGTCCGGTTAGCGTTATCACGCTATGCCCGCAGAGAAGGCTCGAGAACGGCCCAGAGATCGTCATGGTTGGACGGCCGCGATTGCCGCCCGCCGCCCGCCTCGCCGAGTTGATTCCGACAACCGGCTGGTGTTGCTCGGGACCGCTGGCGGATCGAATCCGAAGTCGACCCGATGCGGCTACTCGAATGCCGTGGTCGTTGGCGACACGGCATATCTCATCGATTGCGGCGAAGGCGTTCACTCCCAGATGTGGCGTGCCGGGTTGGCGCTCCATTCCAACCACGATCCTGGAAGGCCGTTGGTCCGTGGCGTGTTCGTCACGCATCTGCATGCCGATCACATCATGGATCTTGTCAACTTGCTGCAGGGCAGTTGGCCCTCGCAACGACTCGATCTATACGGGCCGAGTGCGGCCGGAGCCCCGATCGCGAAGCACGACGATCCGGTTCACCCGTTGCGATTCCCCGACGACCCGACGCCCGGCATTCGGGCCGTCGTCGACTACTTGCATCGGGCGTTTGCACTCAACATCAACGCTCGCATCGTGGCTGAGCGTCGCTCGGATTATCTCGATCAGTTGTACATCCACGAGATCGGTGTGCTTGGCGATCAGCCGGCACCAGAGATTGCGTTCGCTGTCGATGTCGATCGCTCGATGGTGCAGTTCACGGTTCCAGAGATGGAGCCCGTCGTGATCCGCCCAACCGACGAGCGCGGTGTGACGGTCAGTGCGGTGTTGGTGCAACACGCACCGGTCTTTCCGGCAATCGCCTATCGGTTCGACACACCGACCGGTTCGGTGGTGTTCTCCGGCGATACAGGTCCGTGCAACAACGTGGTTCGGTTGGCGCAGGGCGCAGACATCCTGGTTCACGAGATCATCGATCTTGATCTCCTGCTCGGTCGGTTGACTCGGCTCCCGAACTACGCCGAGGTTCGCAGTCAACTCGCCCGTTCGCATTCTGCGCCAGAAGACGTCGGCGCAATTGCGACGCGGGCCGGAGTCAAGACGTTGGTGTTGTCGCACTTGGTCCCCTGCGAAGAGAGCCACAGCGAGGCGGAGTGGGAAGCCCTGGTGCGACCCTATTTCGATGGCGAAGTCGTGTGCGGCGTCGATCTCGACGAGTTCGCTCTCGGCTGAATCTCGGCTGAGCTGTGGGTCGCCTCGGTTTGGCCGCGGCGATGCGCCCCTCAGGCGACAGAATATTGTCCATGATTGTTTGCGGGCACGGCGCACTGATAGTCGCGGTGATCGACTACTAGCCTCGGATCGATGGGCTTTCCGGGTCGGCCGCTGTTCACGTTCGACAACTCCTTCGTTCGCGATCTGCCGGGCCTGTACGAGCCATGGCGAGCGGCGACAGCGTCAGCGCCAAGGCTGTTGGCGCTCAATGAAGGCTTGGCCACCGAGTTGGGGGTCGACGCCGATGCGTTGAGCGCGCCAGGCGGTGTCGCCGTGCTCGTGGGCAACGTTGTACCGGCGGGGGCATCACCGGTAGCGCAGGCCTACGCGGGTCATCAGTTTGGTGGGCTCTCGCCGCGCTTGGGCGATGGACGGGCTCTGCTGCTCGGCGAGTTGATCGACATCGACGGTCACCGTCGCGACCTGCACTTGAAGGGCTCTGGCCGCACGCCGTTTGCGCGAGGTGGCGATGGACGGGCTGCCGTCGGCCCGATGCTGCGTGAGTACGTGATTGGCGAGGCGATGCACGCGCTTGGTATCCCCACGACGCGGGCGCTCGCCGTGTCGGCCACTGGTGACCAGGTCGCCCGCGAATCGATGCTGCCGGGCGCGGTACTTGCCAGGGTCGCCGCAAGTCATCTCCGCGTCGGCACATTCGAGTTCGCCGCAATGAGCGAGGATCCGACGCTCGTCCAGCGGCTCGCCGACCACGCCATCGCCCGGCACCAGCCTCGTGCGTTTGAGTCGACCGACCCGTACCTAGCGTTCCTCGAAGGTGTCGTTGACGCCCAGGCCTCGCTTGTCGCGCGCTGGATGTTGGTGGGATTCGTTCACGGCGTAATGAACACCGACAACATGACGATCTCCGGCGAGACAATCGACTACGGGCCGTGTGCGTTCATCGATGCCTTCGACCCTGCCATCGTGTTCAGTTCCATCGATCAGGGTGGCCGCTATGCGTATGGCAACCAACCGCAGATCGCGCAATGGAACCTGGCGCGGTTGGCCGAGACGTTGCTGCCGCTGTTCGACCTCACGGCGGAGTCGGCCGTCGAGGCCGCCACCGACGTGCTGCAGTCGTTCCCTGACCGCTATCGCTCCTACTGGGGCAGCGGTATGCGCGCCAAGTTGGGCCTCGCCGACGAACAGCCTTGCGATGCCGAACTGATCGACGACCTGTTGGCGCTGCTGCACACGCACAACGTCGACTTCACGTCGTGCTTCCGGTCGCTGTCGTCGGCGGTGCTCGGCGACCAGGGGCGTGCCAGGTCGCTGTTCACTGAACCCTCCGCCGTCGACGCATGGTTGGTTCGTCACCTGGCAAGATTGTCGGCCGGGGATTATGACCCACACGCGGTCGCCGCAGCGATGGATCGGGTCAACCCCGCCTACATCCCGCGCAACCACATGGTCGAGGAGGCGCTGACCGCGGCGAGCGATGGCAGCCTGGGCCTCTTCCGGCGATTGCTCGACGTGGTCTCGCAACCGTTCGACGAACGACCTGGCCTCGAACTGTATGCCGCACCGGCCCCGCCGAGCTTCGGCCGATACCGCACGTTCTGCGGTACCTGAGCCGTACCGCTCCGTGTCGCTCAGGCGGCCTTCATTCGGGCGATGACCTGTTCGGCGAATCGAATCGCCGGCTCCGGGTGAAGCGGGTGCCCGAAGTCCATCACGAAGTACGTCACGCCGAGTTCGCTCAGATTCGTGAGTCGTTCCAGCCACTGCTCAGATGCTGCATCGGAGTCGGGAAGGTCGCCGGCCACCGTGACACTGTTCTCGATTTCGGAGGGATCCCTGCCAACATCAGCAGCGGCGGCCACGACGATGTCACGCTTGCGTTTCCAGTCATCGTTGCTCCGATGAGCCCCGTTCCAGATGTCGGCATGTCGTCCGACGATCGGGAGGCCGATCTTCTCGCCGGAGCTACCGATGCAAATCGGCGGAACGATGGTGGGGCGAGGTGTGGCGGCGGCGTTGTCGATCTGGAAGTACGTGCCACTGAACGTGGGATGCTGCTCAGTCCACATCAGTCGGCAGATCTGTACGACCTCTTCGAGCTGACGCAACCGGACCGAGTTCTCGGGGAAGTCGTACCCATAGGAGCGGTACTCGTCCTCACGCCACCCCGCGCCGATGCCCAGCATGAACCGGCCGCCGGACAGCACCTGCAGCGTCGCCGCCATCTTCGCCGTGAGAGCAGGATTGCGGTAGCCGTGGCCGAGCACGTGGTGGCACAACATGACGTCGGGAAATCTGGCCGCAAGCCAGGTCAATGAGGTCCAGGCCTCGAGGAAGCCTTCTTGTTTCTCGTTGTCGAAGCCGTAGAAATGATCGGCGATCCATACCGAGTCGAAGTGAGGCAACACATGAGGAAGGATGTGTTCCTCCTGGTACATAACGATCGGTTGAAAATTGCTTCCGGCATGACCGGCAACGGGTGACAACCAGCCAAATTTCGTCACTCCTCGATCCTTTCGATCAACGGTTCTCCATTTGCGATGCGACGCAGTTCGGCGTCACGTGAGTTCGAACCTATAGCCCTGGCCACCCCGCCGCCCAACACGTGATCGACCCCGACGGGTGAGCGTGCGCTGTTGCCGGTCGCGCCGCGCTTCGGCGGAAAGCGAGCAGAATGGCTGGTGATGAACGAGACAGAGATCGATGCAGGGCTGGCGCCGACGCCTCACTACCGCTACGCCGACGTGCTCGGCGATCGGCTGTTTCTGGCGGGCCAAGTGCCACGGAACACTGACGGCGATCTGGTCGGTGTCGGAGATGTCAGCGCCCAAACGCGGCAGTGTCTGACGAACCTGTTCACCGTCGTCATGCTGCACGGATTTGCCCTCGACGACGTCCATCAGTTGACCATCTACGTCGTTGGTGAACATCAGAATCTGCTCGATGCCTGGCACGAGGTCACCACCCGCTTCGAGTCGAACGTGCCACCGGCGACCTTGCTTGGTGTCAACCTGCTCGGATACGAAGGCCAGCTCGTCGAAATCGACGCCCATGTCGAACGCGCCAGCGAGGCGATCAGGCGATCGCTATCCGTTGCAGATCCTGAGCGATGATCAAACCGCCGGCGTACCCGTTGGCGCGTGCTTCGTCGAGGAACGCCTGCTCGTCTTCGGGAGACGTCGGTGCCGGCAGCAGATGGGTCAAGACGACGCTTCGGAGCCTCAGTGCATGTGCGAGCTCGCCCACCGACTGTGCACTGGCGTTCCATTCAAGAAGCTCGGCGGACACTTGATCGCTGCGAAGGGCCTCGTGGATGAGTAGGTCGGCATCGACCGCGAGCCGCTCGATCCCGACGCACCTCGCGGTGTCGCCGCTCACGACCACAGAGCGGCCAGCGGTTTCGATCCGATAGCCGACGGCCGCCTCGATCGGATGATGATCAACGAGCACTGCGCTGATGGACCAGCGCGGCGACTCGAACACGACGACCGGATCGTCGGTTGGAGCGAAGTCGCTCACTGCCACGGTCGGACGAAGCGGTGAGTCCGGATCAGCTTGCGAGTGGAATGCCTGATCCTCGAACCCGTCGAGACATTGCGTTGCGAATCGGCTGCATGGCCCACGTGGAGCGACAACGATAAGCGGTGCCAGTGCGCCGCCGACCCATCGGGCGATCGAGAACGAGGCCAGGTCGCTCACATGATCGCTGTGATGGTGAGTGAGCAAGACGGCATCGATCATCGCCGGGTCGAGTCTCGCCTCGAGCACTCGTTGGGTCACGCCTCGACCGCAATCGATCAAGACCCATCGACCTTCGTGGACCACGGCGACCCCAGAACCGCAGCGAGCAGGATCCGGCATCGGCGTTCCTGTACCGAGTAACACCACCTCCACCATGCGACCAGTCTGACCCGTGACGGGTGCGCCGGTGGACTCGGCGTCGTTCGTGGTCGAGACTGTCCATATGGACGCTGAGCGACGACTGAACGAACTCGGGATCGTGCTACCGGAGGCGAGTCCTCCTGCGGGGCTCTATCGCTCATGCGTCAGAAGCGGAACACACGTATACCTGTCCGGCGCCGGACCGGCTCGCCCTGATGGGTCCTACGTCACTGGCAAGGTTGGGGGGTCGGTCGACATCGACGAGGCGCGCCATGCTGCCCGCCTGACCGGCTTACAGCTGCTCGCCAGCTTGCGGGCCGAACTCGGGTCGCTCGACGGCGTGGTTCGAGTCGTGAAGTTGCTCGGGATGGTCAACTGCGCTCCGGGATTCAACAACACCCCTCGCGTCATCGACGGTTGTTCTGAACTCTTGATCGAGGTTTTCGGCGAAGCGGGTCGCTCTGCGCGATCAGCGGTAGGGATGGCCGAACTTCCATTCGACATCTGCGTCGAGATCGAAGCAATCATCGAGATCACCGACGATTGACGAGAGACGCAGCTGGGTTTGTGACGGTCGCCGCGTTTGGCCGTCGTTCTGGCCCAGCACGTACGCTCTGCGTCATGACATCCCCTGTTCGTGTTGCTGTCACCGGTGCTGCCGGTCAGATCGGCTACTCCCTTCTGTTTCGTATCGCTTCCGGTTCGATGCTTGGCCCCGACACCCCGATCGAGCTCCACCTCCTGGAGATCACGCCGGCACTCGGTGCCCTCAACGGCGTACGGATGGAGCTCGACGACTGCGCCTTCCCGCTGCTCACCAACGTGGTGTGTACCGACGATGCCGACGTTGCCTTCGGTGACGCCGACGTTGCCCTATTGGTGGGCGCGATGCCGCGCAAGGCAGGGATGGAACGAGCCGATCTGTTGTCAGCCAATGGCGGGATCTTCAAGCCGCAGGGCGAGGCACTCTCGCGATCCGCCAAGCGCGATATCAAGATCCTCGTCGTCGGCAACCCGGCCAACACCAACGCCCTGATCGCTCAACAGAACGCCAGCGATCTCGACCCGGGTCGCTTCACGGCGATGACCCGGCTCGACCACAACCGCGCTGTCACACAAATCGCTCAGAAGCTTGGTGCGACTGTCAACGACGTGAAGAGGATGACGATCTGGGGCAACCACTCGACAACCCAGTACCCAGACCTGTTCCATTGCGAAGTCGGCGGTCGCAACGCCTACGAGGCCGTCGGCGATCACGAATGGGTCGCCGACACGTTCATCCCGACCGTCGCCAAGCGGGGAGCGGCGATCATCGAAGCGCGTGGTGCCTCGTCAGCCGCCTCGGCGGCCAATGCTGCGGTCGACCACATTCGTTCATGGTCGCTCGGCACGCCGGAGGGTGATTGGGTGTCGATGGGTATCCCGTCCGATGGCAGCTACGGCGTACCGGAGGGGATCATTTCGAGCTTCCCGTGTGTGTGTAAGAACGGTCAGTACGAGATCGTGCACGGTCTCGAGATCGACGACTTCAGCCGAGCCAGGATCGATGCCAGCGCAGCAGAACTCGTCGACGAACGCCAAGCGGTCACCGAACTCGGCCTGATCTAGTTTCGTCACGGAGGGAGCAGCCGAAGCGAAGCGGAGGCCAGTCCCGACCACTAAGTGAGGCCAGTCCCGACCACTAGGTAGCGTCGGGATTCGATCATCTATTGTCACGCCCTATGTGCGACACCTGGGGTTTCGAGACCAAGCAGATCCACGTCGGGGGAGACCCTGATCCGACGACGGGCGCCCGTGCGGTGCCGATCTACCAAACAACGTCGTACGAGTTCCGCGACACGACGCATGCTGCCAACCTGTTCGGTCTGGCAGAGGTCGGCAACATCTACACGCGGATCATGAACCCGACACAGGGAGCTCTGGAAGCTCGCCTCAACGCACTCGAAGGTGGCTGCATTACGGCGATCGGGATTCCCGGGACGCTCGCCGTGGCGTCGGGTCAGGCGTCGGAAACGTTGACGCTGCTCACGTTGTGTGAGTCGGGTGACCACGTCGTCGCGTCGGCATCACTGTACGGGGGCACCTACAACCTGCTGCACTACACACTCCCGAAGATGGGGATCGCAGTCACATTCATCGATGACCCCGACGATCTCGAGGCCTGGAAGTCGGCGATCCAAGACAACACCAAAGCGTTCTACGGCGAAGTGCTCGCCAATCCGCGAAACAACTTCCTCGACATCGAAGGCATCGCTGCGGTGGCCCACGATCACGGCATCCCATTTATCGTCGACAACACCGTGCCGACCCCGTACCTCGTGCGGCCGATCGAGTGGGGTGCCGACATCGTCGTGCACTCGCTCACCAAGTTCTGTGGCGGGCACGGAACGTCGATCGGCGGTTCGATCACCGATGGCGGCACGTTCGACTACGGTGCCTCCGGCCGATTTTCAAACTTCACCGAACCCGACCCGAGCTACCACGGTCTTGCCTACTGGACGGCGCTCGGCCACGGCGCGTTCATCCTCAAAGCTCGCGTGCAGATGCTGCGTGATCTCGGAATGGCGATCTCACCATTCAATGCGTTCCTGATCCTCCAGGGTCTCGAAACGCTCAGCCTGCGGATGGATCGTCACTGGGAAAACGCCCAGAAGGTCGGCGAATACTTGGCCGCTCATCAACAGGTGACGAGTGTTTCTTACGCCGGACTTGAGTCGAGCCCGTGGCATGACCGCACGCGTGTCTATGGCAACGGCAAGGGTTTTGGTTCGATCATCGCCTTCGAGATCGCCGGAGGAGTCGACGCCGGAAAGCGCTTTGTTGAAGGCCTCTCGTTGCACAGCCATGTCGCCAACATTGGCGACGTGCGCAGCCTCGTGATTCAACCGGCCACGACCACGCACAGTCAGCTCTCCGCCGACGAGCAAGCTGCTACAGGCGTGACTCCGGGTCAAGTGCGACTGAGTGTCGGTCTCGAATCGATCGAAGACATCATTGCCGACCTGGAGCAAGGCTTCACTGCAGCGGCAGGCTGATCAGGCTGATCAGTCGTCGCCCTGATCGTCGCGTACTCGGAGAAACTGTTCGAACTGGGCACCGAGATCATCGGCACTCGGAATCGCTGCCTCGGCGCGACGGTCGTACTCCTGCTCGAGCATTCGTACATACATCTTGAGTTGCACGTCGTTGTCGAGCACCTCGTCGTGCAACGACCGCCATCGGTTGATCTCGTCTGTGAGTTCGCCGCTGTCGGTCGGTGCCGTGATGTTCAGCACGTGGGCGAGGTGAGTCCGTAGCGCGGCAACCGCCTGGGGATGCTCAGCATTGATCAGGTAGTGCGGGATACCGACCCGCAGGGACACGGAGGGAATCGCGCAGTTGGCGAGATCGGCTTGGATCACGCCAACCACCCCGGTCATTCCCTGGTATGTGGGTTGGCCGATTCCCAGCCGTTTCGCCAGATCGGCGTCGGTCGTACTTCCGGTCACCAACGGGGTTCGCGTGTGCGGGACTGCTTCGGCTGCCGAACCGACGGTTACCACTGCCTCGCATCCGAGCGCCTTGGCGACGGCCACGATGCATCCTGAGTACGTACGCCAGTACATGTGCGGCTCGACGCCAACGAGCACTACGAGATCACTCGAACCGACACCACGCACGATATCGAACCGGTTCTCCGGCCAGTTGATGACTCGGATCTCACCCTCGTCGAACTCGACTGTTGGGCGTTCCTGTGTGAAGTCGTAGAACGGATCTGGGTCGATCTCCGCGACGGTCACAGCCGTGTCCGCCGGAGCGAACTGGTCGAGCGCCGTCGTCGCCACACCGCTGATATCGAACAGGCCGGTGAGGGCGATCAGCATCACGGGCGATCGCAACGGACCGAGCTCGTCGGTCTCTAGCGCCAGTACGTCACCGACCTCCACCGGGTGCAGTGTGTCAGCTGGTAGGCGCTTCCACCAACGTCTCGACCACGGCGTCGATGCACAGCGTCAAGGCCTCGACATCGGACGGGTCGATCGCCGGGAACATGCCGACCCGAAGTTGGTTGCGTCCCAGCTTTCGATAGCTGTCCGTGTCGACGATTCCGTTGGCTCGTAAGGCAGTGCACACGGCGTCGGCCGAAATGGCGAGATCGAGGTCGATTGTCGCCACAACCGACGAACGCTTCGATGGGTCGCTCACGAATGGCGTCGCCCAGTCACGCGATTCGGCCCAGCCGTACATGATCGCCGCCGACGCGTCGGAACGACCGGCGCAGAACTCGAGGCCTCCGTTCGCGTTCATCCATTGAAGTTGTGCGTCGAGCATCAGGAGCGTGGCGACGGCTGGAGTGTTGTAGGTCTGATTGGAGCGGCTGTTGGTGAGCGCAATCCCAAGGTCGAGCGAGGCCGGCCTCCAGCGGTTGCTGGCGGCAATCCGCTCGATCCGCTCGACGCCCTGAGGCGAGCAAGCGGCTAGCCAGAGTCCACCATCGGCGGCGAAACACTTCTGTGGCGCAAAGTAGTAGACGTCGACTTCGGTCGGGCTCCAGCGCAGACCACCGGCGGCCGACGTAGCGTCGACCGCCACGATCGCACCGGTGTCGATTCCAGGTGGCCTCTTGAGCTGCATCGCAACGCCGGTCGACGTCTCGTTGTGAGTGAGCGCATACAGATCGATTCCGAGTTCAGCCTGCGCCGATGGATGGCCGCCGGTTGCACCCTCGATGACCGTCGGCTGGCCGAGGTGAGGTGCTGTCGAACACGCCTCTGCGAACTTCGATGAGAACTCACCGAATACGAGATGCTGGCTGCGATGCTCGACCAAACCGAATGTGGCGGCGTCCCAGAACGCGGTGCTGCCGCCGTTGCCGAGCACGATCTCCCACCCGTCCGGAAGGGCAAACAACTCCGTCAGTCCGGATCGAATCGAGCCGACCAGATTCTTGACCGGCGGCTTGCGGTGTGATGTGCCCATGATCGTGCGACCGCCTGCGACGATTGCATCGATTTGCCCTGAACGAACCTTGGATGGTCCACAACCGAAGCGGCCATCAGCCGGAAGTATCGAGTTGGGCAGGCGAATTGTTGTCGGATCCACGGTCAACCAGGATGTCAGTCAGTCGACGTGAAACCCACCTGTCTGCGAGACTTCAGATCAGCTCGCTGGCGGATACGCGCAGGCAGTTCTTCACGCGGTGTATGGATCGGTGAAGAGGGATGTTCGTCGCTGCTCAGTCCGTGGCTTTGTCTCGTCGGGGTGTCGGAGTCAGCTGTAAAGCAGTCGGTCTCCGGGCGCGCCGAAGCGCCCGCGATTCCGGGGTGGTTGCTGGTGTTGGCAGCCTGTTTAGCAGAGTGTCGGTTGCCGTTGTTCGACTGGTTCGGCTATCCAGCTGGGTCGCCGGTCGATGGTTGGTTCGGTGTGCCAGATCGTGCCGTCTGGTCGCCGCCAGGTGGCGACACGGCCTGCGGTCATGGTCAATCGCCAGCCGCCTTCGTGAACCAAATGGTGATGTCTTTCACATAGCGGCAACAAATTGTCGACTGATGTTTTGCCGCCGTGACGGAAGAACCCGATGTGATGCATCTTGCAATCATCAACAACCGTCCGACATCCAGGATGAGCACAGGTGCGATGCATCGCATCGAGTTCTTCCGTCACGGCGGCAAAACATCAGTCACCAATTTGTTGCCGCTATGCGAAAGACATCACCATTTGGTTCATGAAGGCGGCTGGCGATTGACCATGACCGCAGGCCGTGTCGCCACCTGGCGACGACCAGACGGCACGATCTGGCACA
>JANMTV010000286.1:0-10661 GCA_031390905.1 Ilumatobacteraceae bacterium
AGCAAGCCGAGTCGCTCGTCAAGACCCTGGTCAAATCGGGTGAGATGCAGCGCAAGGATGCCGACAAGATGATTCAATCGCTCGTCGCCCGGGGCCGCGAGACGACCGACAAGATTTCGGCACTCGTGCAGCACGAGATCGCCAAGCAAGTTGCGGCGTTCTCGGAACGGTTCGACGAGATGGAAGATCGAGTCGAAGGATTGGCGAAGTCGTTGCGTAGTCGCGCAGGCAACGCTGCATCGACGGCCGCACCAACTTCCTCAGCGGCTGCGCCAGCCAAGCAGGCACCGGCCAAGAAAGCACCGGCCAAGAAAGCGCCGGCCAAGAAAGCGCCGGCCAAGAAAGCGCCGGCCAAGAAAGCGCCGGCCAAGAAAGCGCCGGCCAAGCAAGCGCCGGCCAAGAAAGCGCCGGCCAAGAAAGCGCCGGCCAAGCCGGTTGGCACTTCCGGCGTGCGCAAAGTCGCGTCGTCGCGCAAGGGCTGAAGTCCGCGCCGCAACGTGAGTACACGCCGCCGCCTTGACGCCGATCTGGTTCGTCGAGGATTGGTGCAAAGCCGCAACGACGGTCAGGCATTGATCTATGACCACCGGGTGTTGGTGAACGGGGCGGTCGCTGAGAAGTCATCCCGACTGGTCGCTCCCGGTGATCAGGTCGTCGTGTCCGGTCCGCCAGCGCGATTCGTCGGCCGGGGCGGTTTGAAGTTGGACCATGCGCTCGAGGTGTTCAGAATCGACGTCAGCGGAATGCGAGTGCTCGACGCCGGGGCGTCAACCGGTGGATTCACAGACTGTGTGTTGCAGCGTGGGGCGGCCCACGTGATTGCGGTCGATGTCGGGCATGGGCAACTACACGAGCGGCTCGGCGTCGATACTCGAGTCACCAACATGGAGCGCACGAACGTTCGGCACCTAACGCCTGACACGATCGAGGGTTCGGTCGATCTCGTGGTCGGCGATCTGTCGTTCATCTCGCTGCGGCTGGTCATCGGTCCGCTGGTCTCAGTGTGCAAACCTGGGGCACCCATGGTGTTGTTGGTCAAACCCCAATTCGAAGCAGGCCGCAGCGAGGTCAGCCGCGGCCGTGGGGTGATCTCCGACCCAAACGTGTGGAGCCGTGTTCGTGTCGAGGTCGAGCAGGCACTTGTAACGGCTGGCTGCGCCATTGTCGACTGGACGGACTCACCGATCTCCGGTGCCGATGGCAACCGTGAGTTTCTCGTACATGCGTGTACTCCGCCGGTGACTGCATGAGTCGTGTGATGGTCGTCGCCCATCACCTACGCGACGACGCCAAGGCACTCGCGGTCGACGTTGCACACTGGCTGCGAGACCGCGGGCACGTCGTGTGGATGCCGCAGGGCGACGCCGTCGTGTTGGGTCTCGGCGACCTCGCCGCCGATGATTCCCCGGGAGAGGCCGACCTGATCCTCAGCCTGGGCGGCGATGGCACGATGCTACGGGCGGTCAACCTGCTCGGCGGTGCGCCGGTCCCGCTGCTTGGTGTCAACCTTGGGCGTCTCGGTTACCTCACCGAGGTCGAGGTCGACGGCCTGCACGAAGCATTGGAACGGTTCGAGCTCGGAAGTGACGAGGGCGAGTGGAATCTGGACGAGCGAATGATGCTCGACGTCGCCGGCTTCGACGTCGCCGGAAGGCAACGAGGGTCGTGGCGTGCACTCAACGAGGCGGTCGTCGAAAAGCGCGAATCCGGACACACCGTCAACCTGCTGGTTCGGATCGACGGCGAGCCGTTCACGTCGTATGCCGCCGACGGGCTGATCGTTTCGACTCCAACGGGTTCGACGGCGTACTCGCTTTCTGCCCGCGGCCCGGTCGTCTCACCGAAACATCGGGCACTGTTGGTGACTCCGGTTGCCCCGCACATGTTGTTCGATCGAAGCCTCGTTCTCGACCCATCCGAAACGGTCGAGATCGATGTACTCGGTGATCGCGAGGCTGCGGTTGCGATCGATGGTCGCTCGGTGTGCAACCTTGAGCCGGGTTCGACAGTGCGTTGCACGCCGTCGGAATCGACCGCTCGGTTCATTCGGTTCGGTGTCCATCATTATCACCAGGTACTCAAAGCCAAGTTCGGGCTCACCGACCGGTAGAACAGTCACATGCTGACCGAGCTTCATATCGAGAACCTGGGGGTCATCGAACGTGCCTCCCTGGTACTCGGAGGCGGCGTCACAGCGTTGACCGGCGAGACCGGCGCCGGCAAGACGATGCTGGTCGAGGCGATCGAGCTGCTGGTTGGCGGGCGATCGGATGCGACCGTCGTTCGTACCGGGGCAGCCGAAGCTCGGATCGATGGGCGGCTCGTGTTGAATCGGCCGGATGGCATCGAAGAGATCGTGTTGACCCGCATTGTCCCTGCCGATGGGAGGTCGCGGGCCTACGTCAACGGTCGCCCAACGACGGTGGCGAATCTCGCCGAGCTCACCGATGGGATCATCGATTTGCATGGCCAGCACGCCCACCAAGGTCTGCTTACTACGGCTACGCAGCGGGCGGCGCTCGACCAGTTCGGCGCCGTCGACCTGTCACCGTTGCGCGCCGCACGCGCCCGGCTGACCGAAGTAGAAGCCGAACTGGCAACGCTCGGTGGCGACGAGCGTGCCCGCGCCCGCGAGATCGACCTGTTGCGCTTCCAGGTCGGTGAGCTCGACGCTGCCGGGGTGACTGATCCCGACGAGGACGCCCACCTTGGCCACGAAGAGGCGATCCTGGCCGATGCTGTCGCTCACCACGAGGCCGGCTTGGCTGCGCTCGGACTACTTCGAGATGATGACGGGGTCGGCGATCGCCTGAGGTTGGCCCTGCACGGACTGGGACACAGGGAGCCGTACACCGGTGTTCAGGAGCGGCTGAGCGGTCTGTTGGCCGAGCTCGAAGACATCGGTGCCGATCTTCGCGATCGAGCCGAGGCGATCGAGGAGGATCCAGATCGGCTCGACGAGATTCGCCACCGGCGCCAACTCATCCGCGATCTGCAACGCAAGTATGGTGATGGGCTCTCGGAGGTGATCGGCTTCCACTCCGAAGCTGAGGATCGGCTTCGGGATCTCGAACGATACGACTTGCGGGCCGGTGAACTCGATCAAGCCCGCAAGTCGGCGTTGGAAGCCGAACGCGTGGCGGCGAATCAGATCGGACTCCGACGTCGTGCCGTCGCACCGGAGTTGGCGAAAGCCGTTGAAGGTCGATTGCGAGATCTGGCGATGCCGAACGCAGCAATCGCGGTTGAGGTCGGGCGCAACAACGACGATCAACCCGGTTACTCGGATATCGCTGGCGATGCAGTGCGATTCATGATGTCGGCCAACCCAGGATCACCATTGCTCCCACTCAATCGGGTCGCCTCCGGCGGTGAACTGGCTCGCACGATGCTCGCCCTACGTCTGGTTCTCTCGGGAGTCGTACCGTCCGGTGCCGCTGCTGGAAGTGCTGCTGGTGCTGGAAGTGCTGGTGCTCCGACGCTGGTGTTCGACGAAGTTGATGCAGGGATCGGCGGAACCGCGGCAACCGCAGTCGGACAGGCGCTGGCAGACCTTGGTGCCGATCATCAAGTGCTAGTCGTGACTCACCTTCCACAGGTGGCGGCCAGCGCCAGCCGACAGTTGGTTGTGAGTAAATCGGTCTCGGGTGGGGCGACGTTCACGAGCGTCGATGCGGTCGTCGGGAATGCACGTGTCGCCGAAGTCGCCCGAATGATGTCGGGTTCCGAGTCGCCTGCGGCGCTTGATCACGCACGCGACCTGCTCCAGTCTCGCGCTGGTTCGTGAAATCTTCGGCGCGAAGTGCGGGGAATCCGCGCTCGGTGACCGCCGCGCAAGATATGGTGATCTTCCGTCGTGCACTAGCTCGGTGCGAGCAGATTTGACGGAGGTCCCAATCCCAATGCCGAAGCACATTTTCGTGACCGGAGGGGTTGCCAGCTCACTCGGCAAGGGTCTGACTGCCAGCTCGCTCGGCAGACTGCTGAAGATGCGTGGTCTGCGGGTCACGTTGCAGAAGCTCGACCCGTACATCAACGTCGACCCCGGCACGATGAATCCGTACGAGCACGGGGAAGTGTTCGTCACCGACGACGGCGGTGAAACCGATCTTGACCTCGGCCACTATGAGCGGTTCATCGACGAGAACCTGACCCAAAACTCCAACGCCACCACTGGTTCGATCTATCAGGCGGTGCTCGCAGCCGAACGACGCGGTGACTACCTCGGCAAGACGGTCCAGGTGATTCCTCACATCACCGATGAAATTAAGCGTCGTATCAAGCGAGTCGCAACCGAGGATGTCGACGTCGTAATCACCGAAGTTGGCGGGACTGTCGGCGACATCGAGATCCTCCCGTTTCTTGAAGCAATTCGGCAGTTCCGTAAGGACGCCGGACGCGACAACGTGTGTTACATCCACGTCACTCTTGTGCCGTTTATCGGGCCATCGTCGGAACAGAAGACCAAGCCGACACAGCACTCGGTCACTGAACTGCGCAGCCGTGGGATTCAGCCGGATTTGATCGTGTGCCGCAGTGAAGCACCCATCAACGAGGACCTGAAACGTAAGATCTCCGGGTTGTGCGACGTAGCCGAGGCCGCCGTGATCAACGCTGCCGACGCCCGCAACATCTACGAGTTGCCGCTGATCCTGCACGACGAGGGCCTCGACACGGTCGCCCTCGAGGTACTCCGAATGGAGGACCATCCGATCGATCTGACAGGTTGGGAGGGGCTTGTGCAGCGCATCGAGCAGTCCACCCGCCCAGTTCGAATCGGTCTGATCGGTAAGTACATCCAACTCCCTGACGCCTATCTCTCGGTCGTCGAGTCACTGAAGCACGCCGGCTTCCATCACGGTGCCAAGGTTGAAATCGACTGGATTCAGGCCGAGGATGTCGAAGGCTTGTTGGCTGCCGACCGGCTCAGCCACCTCGACGGGATCGTGATACCTGGCGGGTTCGGCTCGCGTGGTTTCGAGGGCAAGATGGCCGCCTCGCGGTTCGCCCGTGAAGAGGGCGTACCGTGCCTCGGATTGTGTCTCGGCCTGCATGCGATGACGGCGGAGTACGCACGCAACGTGCTCGGGATGGTCGGTGCCAACTCGAGCGAGATGGACCCGACCACCAAGTACCCGGTGATCGACCTGATGCATGACCAACGTGACGTCACCGACAAGGGCGGCACGATGCGACTCGGTGCGTACTATGCCGTACTGGCACCTGGCACCAAGGTCGCTGCGGCATACGGCGAACCGGTCGTCAGCGAACGTCACCGTCATCGTTACGAGTTCAACCCTGCGTTCAGGTCGCGGTTCGAGGCCTCCGGATTCGTGTGCAGCGGAACCTCGCCGGACAAGCGTCTTGTGGAATTCATCGAACTCGCAGACCACCCGTTCTGGGTAGCAACACAAGCTCACCCCGAGTTCAAGAGTCGACCAGATCGGGCGCATCCGCTTTTCCGTGACCTGATCGGTGCGGCGCTCAGCCGACGCGACGACACTCCGCCGGAGTTGCGTCGGATGCTGACTGATGCCGACGCCGCCAGCCTCGACACCTCTGCATGACTGGATTCCGCCACCTCGGTGACCAGTTGATCCATCGCGGATACATCTGGAATCTGGTGACGGCCGAGTTCGAAGCACCGGGCGGAACTGTCTTTCATCGCAACATCGTCCGCTCGCCCGGAGCTGTCGCTGTTGTGCCGTTGCTGATCAGTTCGTCGGGTGCCCCAACGGTGGTGCTGGTGTCTCAGTATCGACCTCCATACGACCGGATCGTGATCGAGATCCCGGCCGGGATGCGAGACGTGCCGGGGGAACCGCCAGAGGAAACTGGCCGCCGCGAACTGATCGAAGAAGCTGGATTGTCAGCCGGCCTGATGTCGCATCTCGTCGATACCTACCCGTCGCCTGGAATGACCGATTCGATCTGTTCGGTGTTTCTCGCCACCGATTGCACTCCTGTGGAGCGCGACCTGCACGGCCCAGAGGAGCAGCACATGGGGCTACTCCACGTGAGCCTCGCCGAGGCGTTGGCGATGATCGACGACGGCGAAATTTCCGATTCGAAAACCATTGCAGGTCTCCTGATGACCGATCGGCGGCTGCGAGCCGATGTCGGAACATGAACTGCCGCTCGAGGCGGAGGAGTTCCTCATTTGGTTGTCGAGTGAGCGGGGTAGGTCGCGGAACACGATCCAGGCCTATCGAAGAGATCTGAAGCAGTATCAGCACTGGTTGGCGGTGCGGGGCCTCGCCCCGCTCACGGTCTCCACGAACGATCTCGTCGAGTACGTGGCCGAACGGCGCAGCTCGCAAGCAGCGCGATCGTCGATTGCCCGCCAAATCGCGGCGATCCGCATGCTGCATCGATTCCTGGCAGTCGAACAACATCGTCCCGATGACCCAACGGCGCGTCTCGACGGTGTACGAGTTCCGTCGGGAATCCCCAAACCGCTGACCGAGCAACAGGTCATCAGCCTGCTCGATTCTGTGCTCGGCAACGAACCGTTGCACCTCCGCGATCGGGCGCTGCTCGAACTGCTCTACGCGACTGGTGCCCGGATCAGTGAGGTGGTCGGACTCTCGATCGGCGACATCGACTTCGACGATTCGCTGGTTCGCCTGTACGGCAAGGGTTCCAAAGAACGGATCGTTCCATACGGCGGCTCGGCGGGGCGGGCATTGGAGGATTGGTTCTCACCCTCCGGGCGCCTACACATGGTCCCCGACCGCTGGAAGCGCCGCGGCGATGCCGAAGCGGTGTTCCTCAACCAGCGCGGCGGGCGTCTATCGCGTCAGGGTGCTTGGCTGGTGATCAACAAATACGGCGAGCGGGCCGGAATCACTGATCATCTGTCGCCGCACGTACTACGCCATTCCTGCGCCACGCACCTACTCGATCATGGTGCAGACTTACGGATCGTGCAGGAGATGCTCGGTCACGCTTCGATCTCGACCACACAGGTGTACACCAAGGTCAGCCAAGAACGCCTGTGGGAGGTCTATCGGATGGCACACCCGAGGGCGCTACGCACATGAGCAAGCCGATCCAGGTGCTGCTACGTCCCCACCATCTGGCGTTGCGCTTTTTCACGTCGTTGTCGGCGAGGCCACCAGAACCAGGCGAGGACACTTGGGCCGAGAGCCAACTGTTGGTGGGGGAGATCGGACTGTGGCGTCGTATGACCAATCAGGACCGGCGGCACTCGGCGAAGGTTGCTCGCCGATTCGTCGCCGCCCGTCCGGAAGCCACGCGAGCCGAGATCGCCGGAGCACTCCTGCACGACGTCGGCAAAATCGAGTGTGGACTCGGCACGTGGGGAAGGGTGGCAGCATCGGTGGTCGGTAAGCGAGGCCGTCGATTTACCCTGTATCACGACCACGAACGGATCGGTTCCGAGTTAGCAGCCGCAGCCGGCTCCGACCCGGCAACCGTCGAACTGATCAATGAGCAAGGCCCCGCTTACGAAACGATGCACGCCGGCGACCGGGCCTAACTCAGGCGAGTAACGAAGCAGCTCGGCGGTGGTTGACCGTTGCTCGGATGATCATCCAGAGGGTCAGTCCGCCCCAGATCCCGGCGATACCGAGTTGAGGCGTCAGCAGCGTTGCAATCGCAATCGGGATCACCGCCAACAGGTAGCCGAACGAAGCCCGACCGAGGAATCGATAGTCACCAGCTCCGATCAGGATTCCGTCGTACGCGAAGGCGATTGCTCCGGGGATCAGCATCATTGCCAGCCACCACAGTCCGCCGGTGGCGCGGTCGGCAACCAAATCGTCGTTGGTGAAGAGGTCCGGGGCGATGGGTGCCAGGATCGCCAGCAACACGCACAGGATTGCCCCGGCAACAATCGAGAGCCTGACTGCGCGCCGAGCGACCTGCGCAGCGGTCTCGGTGTTCTGGCGGCCAAGCTCCTGGGCAACGAGTGTCTGGGCGGGCATCGCCAGGGCGTCGAGTGAAAGTGCAAGGAACATGAACAGGCTGATCACGATTTGATGGGCGGCAAGCGTCGGATCATCGATCCGGGCTGCAACAGCAGTCGAGCCGCCGAACACGACCATCATCGACCCGACGCGCAGCAGCAGATGCCGCCCAGCCGACATCAGCGGTGCGATTCCGGAACGGCTCGGTCGGAGCAGCGAGGCATCACGCAGGCGATTCCGAATAACCCAGACGAACCCAGTTGCGGCGCAGATTTGGCAGATCACAGTTGCCCACGCCGAGCCGGCAACTCCGAGATCGAGGCCGTAGACGAACACGACTTCCAAGATCACGTTGGCGACGTTGGCGGTGAGCAGAATCCAGAGCGCCGTCGTGTAGTCAGACGCACCCCGCAGGACACCCTGGGCGGCGAGCGTGATCAAGATGAACGGGACGCCCACGGCACTCACACTCAGATACGTGTCGGCGTGATCGAGCACGGCGCCAGATGCGCCGAGTAGTGAGGTCAGCCGGCGAGCTCCAACGATCAACAGTGGGGCGATCGGCACACCAACCAGCAACGACAGCCACATCGCCTGGACACCGACATTGGCAGCGTCAATGCGATCACCGGACCCGAGTCGTCTGGCGATTCGCTCTGTGGTCCCGTAGGTCAGAAAGTTGGAACCTGCGACAATGAACGTCAGCACGGTCGCAGCGATCGCAAGGCCGGCAAGTTGGTCGGTGCCGAGTCGACCGACAATCGCCGTGTCGACGAGCACATAGATCGGCTCGACCGCCAACGACCCGAGGGCCGGCACCGCCAACCCAAGAATTCGCCGATCAGTCGCCTGGAGACGGCTCAAGCGGGGAGAAATCCGATTGCGTCGTAGGCCCGTTCGAGGGTCGCTGCGGCAACCTTGCGGGCTCGTTCGGCGCCAACCCGCACCAACCGCGAGAGTTCTGCCGGATCATCCATCAGTTCGTGGTAGCAGGCCTGAATCGGTCCGAGCAGCGCAGCAACGGCCTCACCGGTGTCGGATTTCAGCGGACCGTACTGCGTGTACGACTCGGCGACCTCGATCGCGGTCCTCCCGGTAGCGGCGGCGAGAATGTCCAGCAGGCTGCTGACACCGGGTTTGGCGGCGACGTCGTAGCGAACTTCGCTGCCGGAGTCGGTGACTGCCCGCTTGAACTTGCGCATGATCGCTGACGGCTCATCGAGCATCATCACGCACCCGTTCTCGGTGCTCGACGACTTCGACATCTTCGAGGTCGGGTCCTGAAGATCCATCACTCGCGCACCCGTTGCCGGTGTGACGGCTTCCGGAATCACGAATGTGTCGCCAAACCGATGGTTGAAGCGGATCGCGATGTCGCGGGTGATCTCGACGTGCTGACGCTGATCATCGCCGACCGGAACTTCGTTGGCGTCGTAGAGCACGATGTCGGCCGCCTGGAGCGCCGGATAGGTGAACAGCCCTGCGGAGATGAACTGACCTTCGCGCTTCGATGTCTTGTCCTTGAACTGCGTCATCCGAGACAACTCGCCGAACGAGACCGTGCATTCCATCACCCAGCCAAGCTGGGAATGTTCGGGCACATGGCTCTGAACGAACACCGTCGCCACGTCCGGGTCGAGCCCGATCGCGAACAACATCGCCGCAAGCCGAAGCGTGGTGTCACCAATCACGCCAGGTTGGTCGGTCACGGTCAGGGCGTGGAGGTCGACGATCCCATGAAAGACGTCCTTGTCGTGCTGTCCGCTGACCCAGTTCCGCAACGCACCCAGGTAGTTCCCCAGATGAACATCGCCGGTCGGCTGGATACAAGAAAGCACACGTGTCACGGCCAGCGACACTACCTGGCCACCACCCGCCAACCCGTGGGGATTGCTCAGCAGTCGGCTAGGGCACCGAGAGCGGCACAGATCTGGTCACGAGGGTGGGGTATTCGTCCGATCCGTTCGGTGAGCATCCGAGTCGGCTGGGGCGTCAGATTGTCGAAGGTGGCGGCACATGTGACGTTCAACCCTGATGATTCGTCGAGCGCGATCTCGGTCGGAATTCCACGAACTGTTCGGGTGATCGGGGCGACGATCAAGCGGTTGAGACGGCCGGCCGCTTCCGATCGACTGACGATCAACACGGGCCGACGCTTGTCCTCGACCTCAGTCCACCAGACGTCACCCTGCTACTGAACCGTTGGTCTAACCGGTCGGTTTCGGATGGGAATCGAAGAGGGTTACATCGATGTGGTTTGGTGGGGTAGCCTTGCGGGCAATGGCGATTGACGTGACTACGCCCATCTACGAAGGTCCATTCGACCTACTGCTGCAGCTGATCCTGAAAGAGCAGGTCGATCTGTACGAGATCGATCTGTCGATCATTGTCGACGCCTACCTGCGCGAGTTGGAGGCTCTCCAATCGGTCGACCTCAACATCGCCACCGAGTTCCTGTTGATCGCCGCAACCCTGGTAGAACTCAAGACGCGGCGGTTGCTACCCGGTTCGTCCGACATGGATCTCGACGAAGAGTTCGCGCTGTGGGAAGAACGCGACCTGTTGCTCGCCCGCCTGATCGAATGCAAGACGTTCAAAGACGTCGCCCGGATCTTCAACAACCTGAGCGACGTAGCCGATCTGTCGTTTGCCCGAACGGTGGGACCTGACGAGCGGTTCGCCGGCTTGATGCCCGACCTGCTCGAAGGCACGAGTGTGCGTCGCCTCCAG
>JANMTV010000290.1:0-6748 GCA_031390905.1 Ilumatobacteraceae bacterium
AGGCGGTCGGTGCGGGCCTCAACACCGAGTTGTTCACGTAGTGGTTGCGTTCGCCGCACGTCGGTGGACGATTACGCCACCTGCTGACCTGCCCGCAATCGAGATCCCCAGCTGCGAGCGTTGAAGCACCGCCCAGACGTCGGTTGAGGTCGCGCCCGATGCGCCGTTCGGAGCGCGTGCGAACGTGTTGAGGGTGCGGTGTTCTGCGCTACGCGTTCTGTGCCGACCAACACGCGTCAGGCCCAGGCGTCAGACGGCGCCCCCAACTGGACATGGCGCGCCACTGCGCACGCCTGCCGTCGTGACGTGATGGCGATCCGGGCCGCGACGTCTCGGTCGTCCGGTTGTGGTGGGTTGTACTGATCGGGGTGTGTTCGTGCGTGTAATTCGGTGTGGTCGCGGAGCAGGGGCAGGTGGACGGTGACGAGGTTGGTATCGCTGATCGCCGGCCGCGGTTGGTCGACGCATCATTCGAGTCGTTCTTCGCTGAGCAGTACCCGCGGCTGGTCCGGGTGCTGGTCGGTTTGACGGGGCGGGCGTCGTTGGCTGAAGAGTTGTCGCAGGAAGCGTTGTTGTCGGCTCATCGTGACTGGCAGCGGGTACGGACGCTTGATCGGCCGGATCTGTGGGTGCGGCGTGTTGGGGTGAATCGTGCGATTTCGGCGCGGCGGCGGCTGATCTCGGAGGTCGCCGCGTTCGCTCGGGTGCGACCGCCGTCGACCGGCGACGTCGCGAATCCGGTGGAGGATGCCTATGTGTGGGATCACGTTCGTCGGCTCCCGCGTCGTCAGGCCGCTGCGATGGTGTTGTGGGCGGTGGAGCAGCGCTCTTTCGACGAGATCGGTGGCGTGTTGGGGTGTTCGGCCGAGACCGCGAGAACGCACCTTCGTCGCGCTCGCGAGGCATTGCAGCGATCACTGAATGAGGAGGGTGTCTGATGAACGTCGATGAACTTGTGCAGCAAGCTGGCGAGCGGCTCGCTGCGCGCCCGGTCGCCGTGCCGTCGTTCGAGCGTTTGGAGCAGGCAGCTCGCCGGAGGCGCCAAGTAGCCGTCGGGGTACTGACGGTTGCTGTACTCGCCGTGACCACGGTGGGTGTGTGGGCGATCTTCGATGGCGACGCAGGCACGATCCGATCGTCGGAGTCGACGACCGCGCCGACAACGCCGGCGCCCACGTCGCCGACGCCGTCGACAACGCCGGGCACGACGGCTGACGCGGCATCGGTGCCGGCGGATCCGGTGGTGAGCACGGCGACAACGGTCAGCGAGCCGGTCACGGTCGAGCCTGGCTCGTACGCCGACATCGATCCGGACTCGACCGTGATCCTGCCACCAGCACCGATCGCGGGCAGGGTGAGCCCGGCGGCGATCTGGACCGGGGCTGAGATGGTCGTGTGGGGCGGCAGCGTGCTGCTGTCACCATCTGGGACCGCACCTCTGTCCGACGGGGCTGCGTTCAACCCCGCGACCGGATCGTGGCGGGTGATCGCGGCCGCCCCGATTCAGGGCCGCTCGGATCCGGCCACCGTCTGGACCGGCACCGAGATGCTGGTGTGGGGTGGCAGCGCTGGCTTACAAACCGTGGCAGACGGGGCGGCCTACGATCCGGCGACGGATACCTGGCGAACTCTCGCACCGGCACCGATTCCTGACGTTGCCCGCCCGGTCGTTGCCTGGACCGGCACCGAGATGCTCGTCGTGAGCGGTATGCGCGCGGTCGGCGGCGGGTTGACACCGGTCGACGACGCGGCCGCGTACGACCCGGCAACCGACACTTGGCGAACGATCGCCTCGCCGATCGGCACGATCACCGCGCCGTATCCGCAGTCCACATGGACCGGTGACTCCTTGCTGATGGTCACCAGCGAAACGACGATGGTCGCGACTGATTCGACCCAACCTCCTCAGCTCCGAGACGTGGTCCGTCTCGTCGAGTACCGCCCAGCGACCGACACATGGACCACCCTCAGCGACACGTTCAACTACACCTTCGTGGGAGTGACCGGGGTCGGCGCTGCCGTGGCACTTCCGTACGAAGCAGATGTCGATGGGGTGATACTCGATCGACACGGCGACGTCGCCGGCAGCGTGGCGGGTCGACCCTCGACCCTCACGCCGGTGCCCTTCGGCCAACCTGTCTGGACGGGCCGCGAGGTCCTGTTCTGGGGTGGGAACGCTGAGGGTGTCGCCGTCGACCCAGCGGCCCAGACCTGGCGCGTCTTTCCCGCCGGCAACGTCGCGAACCGTGTCGATGCCGCCGTTGTGTGGGCAGACGGCGTGATGCTCGGATGGGGCGGCTTCTCATCGAACCGCGATGGCACCAACGTGGCCTCCGGGGACGGCATCATGTACCGGCCACCCGAACCCGCCTCACCACCGCAGACCACTGCCCCAACTCCTCGAAGCAACGGCCCGAACGACGCCACCGCAGGCGTTGACGCCCTCGAGCAGGCCCGCATCCGCTGGTCTGACGCCGACGTGACGAGCTATCGGTTGACCGTCGCCGAGCACCGCAACTACTGGTCCGCAGGATGCACGTGGATCACGGTTGTGACCGATGCGATCGTGACCGAGACCAGCATCGACCCCTCGTCGCCAACAGACTCATGCGCCGAGACCGAATGGACGGTCGAACGGCTTCACGACACGATCGCAGACATGGCGGGCAGCATCGACCAATACTCCAGCCCTGAGTTCGGCCAACACACCCTCGAGGTCACATACAACGAACTCGGCGTGCCCGAGGCGATCGAGTTCGACCTGGCCAACGGCTACGACGAGGAGGCCTCCACACAGGTCGCCTTCACGCCGCTCCCATGATCGGCGAAAGCATCGACGCTCGCGCCTGATCGGAAACGCCGCCGCGAGATCTACCCTCGCACCAGTTGCCGGCCTTTGCGCCGCGCACACGTCCGTCGTTTCGCGCCGGAGTGACGCGCCAGATGCGCCGTTGTACGGGTGATCAAAGATCACCGTCGGCCTCCGGCCCGTATAACGCCTGATACACGGAGTGATCGAGGCGACGCGTCGCCGGAAGAACCGCCTCGCGATCACCCGTGTATCAGGCGTTCTGAGCGTCTCTCGTGAGGCCAAATCCGGCGCGTTCTGCGCTGTGCGTTCTGCGTCACCCACCGGCACTTTGAGGATGACGAGGTGAGCCACCGCACGTTGCGAGGTGGACTGACCGGGGCTCTGCCGCACTGACCGCTGACGGCCCGATGACGCGTCGGTAGCCTTTTCGCGTGCTTCACCTGCTGGTCGACACGTCCACATGGCTCGACCTTGCCAAGAGGCGAGACGGTCAGAAGTGGATCGTTGTCGTCCGCCTTCTCTCGCTCCAGGCTGATCTCGAGCTCCTCGTTCCCTCGCTCGTGCTCGATGAGTTCGAAAGGAACAGAGCCGGCATCGAGCAGTCAATGACTGCAAGCGTCTCTGAGAGGTTCCGGCTTCTCAAGCGAGACCTGGACACCTACGGCGGTGCTGACCAGCAGGACGCTCTCGACCTTCTGGCGGGGCTGGCTCATCAGGTGCCTCTCATCGGCGCCATGACGACCCGCAACTTCGACGACATCGCAGACCTGCTACGCGCTGGGCGCGTGATGGAACCGACAGACGTCGAGCGCGGCCGCGTCGTGCAACGAGGCCTCGACAAGCTGGTGCCGTTCCACCGACCGAGGAACAGCGTCGCGGACGCGCTGCTCATCGAGCTGTACGCCACGGCGGTACGAGGTGCCGATCTATCGGTCGAGCCGCACGCGTTTGTGACCTCGAACTCGAGCGACTTCTCCGACCCACAAGGTGACAAGCGGACTCCGCACCCTGACCTGGCTCCGTTGTTCTGCGACGAGGGATCGACCTACGGCTTGGGTGTCGAAGGTCTCGACACCATCCTGGACACCCACTTCGGTAGCTCGTTCCACGAGCTCGTCGAGGAATCTGACTTTACGGAAGAGCCGAGGCGACTCGACGAGATTCAGGCCGCCGAGCAAGAGCTTGCCGATCGCATCTGGTATCAGCGCTCGCTGGCACACGAGCGGAGGTATCAAGAAGGCGGAGACCAAGCGGCCGTTGAGAACCTCCGACGTATCGCAGGGCCTGGGCGGCGGCGCGTCGAGAAGAAGTACGAGGGGGCCAGGAGTCTCGGGCCCTACGACGACTTCGAGTGGGGGATGCTGAACGGCAAACTCTCGGCGCTGAGGTGGGTCCTCGGCAGCGAGTGGGACTTTCTCGACACGTAGTGGCGACTCATCGGAGTCGCGGCTCGAGCATGCTGGACGGGTGCGTCGCGTCACCGAACGCCGGTCCGCACCGTCGTTCTGCGCTCCCCGAGGCGGTGGGCCAGATAGCGCCGAGCGACGCTCCTATGTTTGTCAAGGTGCTTGTTGCCGGTGTTTCGGGCAAGCCAGTGATGGGCCACTCGGGTGAGGGCAGGCTCTTATGAGGCCACGGTCCGGCGGTGGTGTGCGGTGACGGGACGGCATGTCGTTCGAAGGACAACCGGGGTGGTGTCAGGCAGTTCTTGGGCCAGTCCCGCCACCGCGTTCTTGGTCAGCGTGGTAGCGCTTGGAAGATCTCTCGGGCGACGTAACGCTTGAGACAGCGGATGATGTAACGCTTCGATTTGCCTTGCGCGAGGCGGCGTTCCATGTAGGCGATGGTGCGTGGTTCGTGTTGGCCGAGACGGGTGATCACGATTCGCCAGATGGCGTTGTTCGCCTGTCGGTCGCCGCCGCTGTTGAGCCGGTAGCGGCCATCGACCAGACCCGACGTCGCGGGGATCGGGGCGATCCCGCAGAGCATTGCCCATTTCGCTTCGGACGTGATTCGTTGCGGGTTGTCGCCGGCGGTGACAAGTAGCACCGCGGCGGTGTCGATGCCGACTCCGAACACGTTTAACAGATCCGGCGCGGCACCTTTCACGAGCGGCCCGATCTGGGCGTCGATGGTGGCGAGCTCGACATCGAGCGCTTGGACTCGCCGGGCCAGGATCACTGCGGTGGTCTTCACGCTGTGCATGACGATGTCGCCACCGGGTCGCGGGCGAAGCTTGGCGGCCTCGCTGACCAGCAGCGCAGCACTCAGCCCACCCAACTTAGAACGCAGTTCGTCGGGGGCGGTGAACATCAGATAGCGGAGCTGGACGATCGTGCGGATCCGTGTCGAACGCGCCGAACGTTTCGCGACCAGCAACGCCCGCAACGCCTCGGCAGCACCGTCGCCGGTCTTGGCGATTCCTTCGCAACGACCCGACAGGGCGCCGCGGGCGGCTTCGATCGCGTCGATCCGATCGGACTTGCCGCGCTGGCGACGCTTCTGCCGGTTCGGACGATCAACCTCGATCACCCGCACAGACGACCTTGAAAAGTGTCGCGCGAGGCCGGCCCCATACGCGCCAGTGCCCTCGATCCCAACACGTTCGATGGTCCCGAACCCGGCCATCCACGACGCCAACGACCGGTGCCCTTCGCCGGTCGTCGGGAACGACTCGACACCGAGCAGACCACCATTCATGTCGACGACCGCAGCGACATTCACATCGCGATGCGTGTCGACCCCACCCACAATCAGACGCAAGATATCTACGATGACCATCGGCCACCCCTTTCCTGTTTGAGGGGCAGGCACGCACGTCCCGTGAAGGAGACCAGTGACCGAGCAGCTGTTACCGCAGCAACTCGAGTCGCCCTCCGGAACGGGGCGTGTCGAACCCCGAAGTGACCATCAGCCTGACAGCCCCCACCAACAAGCAACGGGATCCCAACAGGCAGATCCCATTCTCACTGGCAGTTCTGGCGCGCGCGTCGATCCGCGAACTCAGTCCTCCGGAACTTGTTCGAAGACGCAGTCGACGATGCCGAACCAACTGACCTTCTGGTTGTCGAACCCGAAACGAAGGAAAGGACTGACCTGGATCTCGTCGACCAGGTCCAAGTAGTCCGGAAACGCGGCCACGACGTCGGTTCGCTCATCTCCGATGGTGATCCCGTTTGGGGCTCGCAGCTCCGTGAACTGCGCAACCGGCCCGCCGACGTATCGCCAGTTCGTGAGGAAGGCGTCATCGAACGACGGACCTTCGAACACCAAGGTCAGCCCACCTGTCATGAGCACCCACGGCTCATCGGTGCCTGTGCACGCGTACACGGGGACGGAGGGGTCGAGATCCTGTAGCTGGACCGGTGTCACGCCAAGCGTGCTGGCCACACTGGGCAGCAACGGGCCCTGAACGATGCCCGTGAACTCAGCGAACTCCAAGATGCCCGGCGCGAGCGTCGTCGGCGTCGCGGCGACGCTCGTCGTCACCGTGGTCGTCACGCGCGCCGTGGCCATCGATGTCGATGCAGGCACTGCCGGAACGGTCGTCACGACCTCCGTGGGAATCGGACCGGCCGTCGACGACGACACGACACGATGAGTCGTCGACGACGTCGACTCGATCGACGAAGCGGTGCTCGTCGAGGTCGCCGCCGAGGCACCGTCGTCATGCGAGTCGCTGCACCCCACGACGACGATCGAAATCGCGGCGATGCAAGTCAGCTCGCGGATCGCCCAGCGACTAGCCATCAGCCCCGAATGCGTAGCGACTCCCATGCACGCAGATTGCCCGATCGTCGCACCCGACGCAAGCCCACCGGCCGACGTAGAACGACGAGTGCGTAGCGGCAGTTCGAAACCAGTCCGCTGCGGGCGCACATCAGTGCCGAGACCGACACGCTCGGCATCACCCGGCTCGGTCGGCGCGCCGATCAC
>JANMTV010000291.1:0-3885 GCA_031390905.1 Ilumatobacteraceae bacterium
CGATCTCGGACCAGTCGACCAGTTCGCCGCCGGGTCGGTCGCCTCGATCGATGACCCACCGCTCTTTGTCGTCAACGACCCGACAACCGCAATCATGGTGTTCGACGCCCACTCGACACACCTCGGCTGCCTGCTCGTCCAGAATGGCGAGGAGATCGATCCCGCCGTGAGCGTCAACGATCCTGGCGTCGGCTTCATCGATCCATGCCACGGCAGTCTGTTCGACCGGGTAGGCAACAAGCTCGCAGGTCCAGCCCCACGAAGCATGGACCGCTATCGCGTGACGATCAGCGATGATCAACATCTGATCGTCGACCTGTCACAGCGGACCCCGGGACGACGATCGTCGACGCCGACCTACTCGGGGGCCGATCTCGACTCGGCCCTGCCGATCGTCGGTCGAGCGTGGGCCGACTCGATGGACTTCAGTCTCAGCCCCGACACGAACGCCCGCCTGTACAACGTTTGGCAAGCAGCCATCGCAGACTGCATGCACACCAGCGGGTTCCCCGACTATCAGCCCGTCACGTTTCCCGCCAACGGGAACTTCCAAGATCTCGTCAATCCGCTCGATCGACGCTATGCCTCGGTCATGGGCTACCACGAACTGCCCGCCGAGCCGATCGACGCCAACACATATACCGACGACACCTTCACCGCACTGAACGGACCCGACGGATGCGGTAACGCCTCCTTTGCAGCAACGTTCGGTCGGATCAGCGACTACACCGTCATCAACGACCAGCTCCGTAGCGGGATCGCATCCGCGATCGCCGGCTTTCGCGACAGCGAAATCGGATCAACGGTCACCTCCCAATGGGCGGCGTGCATGGCCGACAAGGGCCAACTGTTCACTTCGCGCAGCGACGCCTTCGATGCCTACGCCGACAAACAAACCATCAGCGCCCCAGAAATCGAAACCCGACTCGCCGACCTGGACTGCGACCTCACCGTCGGCTACACCCAACAACAACACGACTGGGAACAAGCCCAGATCGATACCTGGCGGGCCGCTCAACAAGACACCATCGCCAACGCTCTGACCGAGAAGCGACTCGCCGAGCAACGGCTCACAGAGATCGAGACCGCGAGCTACGGCTCACCCCAGAAATGAACCCTCGAACCCGAAGCGGGCACCCCGCACATATCGCGCGTGCCGGGCGACGCCGCCGGATCTGAGCCCGAGAAGAATCCCCGAGCCATTGACCCAGAAGGCGGATCACCCGTATGCCGGCGTTCCCGGATGGTCCCTGGCGGGTTACTCCGACGCGGTATGCGGACACCCACGGCTCTGGCGCCCTGTCGCCAGTGAGAATCGGGGTGAAGCAACCAGGGGTACTTCAGGGCGACTGAGGCGCGACACCGCCGACGTTCGGTGTCGACGGCCGACGTCGTTCAGTGGCGACGTCAACGAGGGTGTCAACCGCGACGCGGACCGCACAGATCGCCGGTTCTCGGCGCTGTTCTCACCGGCGAGGCGCGTGTTCTGTACGCACCGCGGTGAACGTTCTGTGCCCGTCGTTTTGCACGCGCGTTCGGCTCGGATTGCGATCTCCGAGAGAGGCAACTCGCCGCCCTGGAGTGGTTGCAGCGGTGGTGTACGGTGAAGGCCGTCGGGGTCAATTGAAAGGGGCGTCGAATGATTCGCCGCAATGCATTGCTAGCTGCGCTGTTCATATGCAGCGCAATCCCCTGTGGACCCGTGAGCGCAGTTGCGCGGGCCGCTGAGGTCGGAGTGTCGTTGTCACAGATTGACGACCGCGATGTCCGGGACTTGTCGCCAGACGAGTTAAGGGAAGTGGAGCGGCGAATGTCGGCCGCGAACCGCGGCTTTCAACTCGTGGAACCCTTCTTGTCCGACTCTGAGTTTGGCGGAATCTACGTCGAGCCGGCGACGGGAGTCGTCACGATCCTCACGACGGGAGAGAGGTTGCGCAATGCGTTGACGGCACTTGCATCTGGACCGCTCACTGGTGAGGTCAAGTTCCGAATGGTGATCATTTCTCTGGAGGATCTTCGCGCGCGAACTGCTCGACTCGTCGAGTCATGGCAGGTTTGGAGCCCTGCTGGCGTTCGACCACAAACGGTGTCCGCTGATGTGAGTAAGGGCGTTATCACGGTTGGCTACCTGTCTGACGACTACGCGGCCCTAGGTGACGCGGATGGCCTCGCAACAAAGCTTGCGGAGAGGGTCGGCGTTTCGGTCGAGGTCACCACGGCGGAACCTGCGGTCGAAGAGGTCTGTACGAGCCGTACGAACTGTTACTCGCCGATGAAGGCGGGTATCCGGATCAACTCAGTTACTGGCGCAGTAGCGACGATGGGATTTCATGTGAACGCTGGCGCGGACCGGATGTTTGTGACTGCCGGTCATGTGGCCAACGGTACGATGACGCACGCCGGCTACGGTTCGATCGGCACGACGATCTCGTCGCTGTACGCACCCGGCACTGGGATGGACATGGACCTGGTTCAGATGCCGGATAGCCAGGTCAGCAGGTCGATCTACGGGTCCGCGAGTCTCGTCTCCGGTGCCCGCGATCCGATCCTCGGTGAGATCGTGACCGTGTCGCTCGGCAACAGCAATGCGGTGCGGACTGGAACCGTCACCGAGGCATGGGGATATCAATACCGCACGGGCTGTGGCTGCTACGTCGCCGTGGCGACAGCCAGCTACACGTCAGCCGGCGGCGACAGTGGGTCTCCGGTGTACGTCGGAGGGACCGCGGTGGGCATCCATAGCGCCGCGGGTGGACGCATGACGCCGCTTGCCTCCGCGATCGCAATGTTCGGCGTCTCGGTCTACACCGGCTGATCGTCGGTGGCGGATCGGTTGCGGAAACATCGTTGGTCGGCTGGCTCATGATGCGCCGAGACATCTGCTCGCATCGCTCGTTTTGGATCTGGGCAGCAGCGACGATCACTGTCGGCTTCCAGCTGCTTCTCGGATGCGGAAGCGGCACTCAGGGATCGGACGCGACCGGTGCCCCCGCAGAGCCGACAGGCGCCGAGGTGGGGACCGTTCGAACCGACTGGTGGTTCAGCAAGCCACCAGCGGGAACTGAGTTCGAAGTCGTCGCGTTCACTGGCAGCAGCGAATGCGTGAGGTTCAACCGAGTCGAGGTTGAAGAGTCGGCCCAGGTCATCACGATCCACGCGTACGTCGACCTCGTGTCGAACGCGAACTGCACTGATGACTACACGATTCACGCGGAAGACGTTCGTCTCAGTGAGCCAATCGGCGATCGAGCGATCGTGGGATGTTTCGCTCCGGGGTCAGGGCTGCGCGCGTGGGATCTTGACCATCTCCCCAGCAACTCTGACTGCACAGCCCGCGTACGTGACATCACGGGCCTTGAGTCGTCCGCATGACACCGAGGGCTCACCAGGCAGGTGGCAAACAGCCCGCTCAGTCAGTTCCCGGCAGTAGCCCGAATCTTTCGTAGCGGGGTCTGACGGTCGAGCAAAACGCGGGCACACGAGATCGACGCCTTCGCCGGCGCGGAACGCGTCCAGCAACTCGGACACGGCAGACTGTGACAGGATGTCGATGGGTTCGCCTCATGTGTGCTCTTGGTCGAACACACCGAGAATCACGCCGATGGCCCACCCAGTCGTGGACCCTCCCGGCTACCTCAAAGCAGCCCACCACGTCGCCGGACGCTTACCACGCGGGGCGCAGAACGACGGCCGATCGCCTTGCGGCGGGGCGAACAGATCGGCGCATCGGGCGCGACCTCAACTGACGTCTGGGCGGTGCTTCAACGCTCGCAGCTGGGGATCTCGATTGCGGGCAGGTCAGCAGGTGGCGTAATCGTCCACCGACGTGCGGCGAACGCAACCACTACGTGAACAACTCGGTGTTGAGGCCCGCACCGACCGCCT
>JANMTV010000352.1:0-1257 GCA_031390905.1 Ilumatobacteraceae bacterium
AACTGTTCGGAGTAACCTCGCCTTTGATGGATCTGACATCGATGATCGAGACCCGCCCAGGGGTACGTAGCGGCAAGCCGTGTTTCGTGGGAACGCGGATCGCTGTGTACGACGTGCTGGACTATATGGCATCGGGAATGACGAGCGACGAGATCGTTCACGATTTCCCCGAACTCACCGATCGGCACGTGCGGGCTGCGATCGAGTTCGCCGCGATGCGTGAGCGTCGCCTTGCGACGCCGGCGTGAGACTGCTGTTCGACCAGAACCTGTCGAGGCACCTCGTCGGCCAACTGGCGGTCGAGTTCCCGGACAGTCGACACGTCACGGAGTTCGAGCTCGACTCGGCATCTGATCGCGAGATCTGGGACTACGCCGGCGAACACGACTTCGTAATCGTTTCGAAAGACTCGGACTTCCGTCAGTTCGCGTTTCTGATCGGGCCACCACCGAAGGCGATCTGGTTGAGGTTGGGGAACGCATCGACGGTCGACATATTCAACGTGCTCCGACAACATCACCAAGCGATTTCCGACTTCAGCGAATCGGACGATGAAGCGCTCCTCGTCTTGCCCGCCTTCTCCCAGCCGATGTAGTAACGGCATCGGCAGGTGGTGGTTTGACCGTTTGTCAGAACGTTGAATCGGTATCGGATTTGTATCAGTTCGTCTGATGCTTGCTGATGTTGACTCGTGTTGCCACGTCCGCCCACGGCCACGAAACACCAGCTAAACAGCACAATTCGGCACGACTCGACACGAGATGGACGCGCCGGCTCCGGCCTTCGGAGCAGGTGGTTGCTTACTGCGAATCGCTCGGCGTCTGCAGCAAACCGGCGATGACGTCGGCGGCTTGGCGGTCGCTGGCTTCGAGGAAGTGGGCATACACATTAAGGGTTGTTGCAGCGTTGGCGTGACCGAGCCGCCCGCTGACGGTACGCACGGGGACGCCAGCCGCAAGCAGTTGCGTGGCGTGCAGATGGCGGAGGTCATGCAGCCGGACCGACTTCAGGCCGACCTTGTCGCACAGTCGTCTGAAACCGCCGGTGATTGTGTCGGGATGCAACGGATGTGAGCCGTCGGCCTCGGACGTAAACACGAAGCCATCCTCGTTGAAGACCAGCCGACACACCGCGGCACGCTGCTCCATTCGCACACGTTGACGAGCCAGCGCAGCAAGCGTCTCGGGGTCGATCGCGATCCGCCGCGCCGCATGGCTCTTGGTGTCCTTGATCACGATGCCGCCGGCGACGGTTGCC
>JANMTV010000376.1:0-2989 GCA_031390905.1 Ilumatobacteraceae bacterium
ACCTTCGGCGAGTGCGTCGCTGAATGATGGTGCTTGCTCGAGGGCTTTCGAGCGGCGGTCCTTGGCGCGTGCTTCGGCAGCGGAGATCCCGGCGTTGCGTGTCAACACGTCAGCAGCCGACACGTTGAGTTCGTTGGAACGTGAAGCGATCTGTGTTTCGAATCGGTCGAGCCAACCGCGTACCACTCGCATCGACTGCACGGCCGATACGACATCGGTCATCGTGAACACCGAGGGCTCGGCATGAACCAGTGATCCAAAGATCTGTAGTGGATCGACCGGCCGTGACATGAGACAATACTATCAGACACACGTACGCAACGCAACATCAACAGGAGATTTTTTGAGAATCACTTTCGGCCTAACCTGTGCGTCAGATTGATTCTCCACGAAGCGGCCGAGGACTGATCGCAGCAGCGTCGGGACTCTCAGCGACCTGCCGATCCGCGCTGATTCGACCCGGCTCTTGGTCCTGAGGTGATCAGAGGCGAACGCTCGACCAATCGATCAACTGTCGGCGTGCTGATCCCTACTGATCAGTTCCACGAAATCGGGCGCAGTTGCCGAACTCCAGCGGGTGGCCGCGTCGTGCCGAATCTCTATTGAGTGGGCCGAACGCTCGTCTTCCTGCGCGTGGGCTTGATCAACGCGAAGGCCATGAGCTGACCGCTGACGCGTTGACTCGCACAATTCCGCCGGGACTGTGCCGCTGCCGCTCCACTAATAGCGGCAGAGCCGAGTTAAACGTTGTCGACGCGCCAGGAACGCACCGCGACCCGGCTCGGGTTATTGGCGTAGTCCACCACCGCCACGATGCGTGTAGTCCCGTCCTTGATTGCGATCGATGTAAGGACGTACTGGCTGCGCGCTGGCGTCGTGCCGGTGCTTACCTCGAACGAGCCGGCCGTCGCATTCGCCCCGAGGTGCAGGCGGGCGAGCGCAGCACCGCCGTTCAGTCGGACGTCGGCGTCAGGGCCGGTGACATTTGCGAAGTTGATCCACGCATCGGGTGCCCAAAACCACCCGCGGATCCACGCCTCCTGCCCCGCTCCGCCCGCCGTAGCGAGCGCAGGTTGTGCACTGGAGCCGGCCCCGAGTGTACTTCCGGGGAGGGTCTGGACGCTGACCCAATTGAATCCGCCCTGGTGCCGAGGCAACATCTCAAGGCTGCCATTGGACACGTCGATTCGCGCAGTTCCGGTTAGGTAAACGGTCGCGCCTGGGATGCCACCTGAGGACGGAGCGTCATCGACGATCGCCGGTTGACAGCCGGGATTGGGGATTTCCGGCCCCGTGATGCCGTTAGCAAGGTCCGGGTAACCGAACGTGACCACAGGTTGGTTGGCACCTTGCTTGTCGATATCAAGTACGACGTTGTCGAACACGTAGTTACCAGACTTGAAATAGCTCGACCGGCCGTCGAGCAACGTTAGCGACGTGTAGTGGCCGGGGCTGAACACCCGACAATCCGGGTAGCTGGTGTCATCGCCATCCGTGTCAGGTGTCGGGTTGAGACCGGACAAATCTGGAATGTCGGGTGCAGCCTTGGGCGAACCGTTGGTGATCGTGCTGGACTGCACGCAAACGCCGCTACGAGGAGCGGGGGTGACTTCGAACCGGACATTAGGCGGATTGGGCGCGCCGTTGAACCGATCAATAGTGAGGCGGTCACCCTGCTCCGAACATGTTGTCCCGGGAAAGTAGACGTCGCCGTCGACCACACTGACCTTGGCGTTGAGGTCGAATGGCGGATCGAAGGGGCCGTCGTTCGGGGCGCTTGCTCCGACCCGCGTGTCGTTGATATATACAGGCCCGCTGATGCGCTTCGGGTTGTTCATACTTCCGCCACCACCACCGGCTGACAATATGCGTTCCGATCCCACCCCGTTTCCGGTCAGGATTACGGCCCACTGACTGATAGCGCTGGCACCAGTTCCCGACAGTTGACAACTCACGCTCGTCGTCGCACCGTTGATATCGATTGGGAAGGGCCGGGTAATCGGCCCTCCAGCGTTGGTCGGGCATTGAACGGCGGCAGGCGCCGCTCCCATGCGGAGTCGTTCGATCGCATCGCGCATCGCTCCATCTGCGGCCGCAAATCTGTCTCCCTTGGCCTCGACCGCCTGGCCGTACCGAAGCGAGGTGCCGGAGTACTTGGCAAGCGCGAGTACCACCATTCCCAGGATCACGACCACGACTAGAACAAGCATCAGAACCGCGCCGTCGTCCCTCGATCGTCGAGGAGTTGTCATCACTGAACCGTGACCGTGTCGGTTGAGATGGTTGAAGACGTCGATCCGTTCCTCAACAAGAATGTATGAAGCCCGTCGTACCATCCGTACGCCGCCTTATCGATAGTCATGGTCGAAGAACCCGAGAACGTCCTCCAAATCAACGTGGTGCTGGTCATGTCGGTGGGTGCACCAGTGAGCCTGGTGTCGAACAGCACCCCGAGCAACGGACAGTTGGAACCAAGATTGGCCGTCAGCACGATGTCCCTATTCAGATTGCCGGCGTCGTTGTTGGTGCCGTTGTTGACGATCTTGTTGCTCGGCGCGGTTATCACGAACGATGCTCCGCTACACGGAAGCGTCGTCGTTGTTGTCGTGGTCGTGGTTGTGGTTGTGGTTGTGGTTGTTGCGGTGGAGGCGATTATCTCGACTTGAATCGTCACCGTGGCGACACCGCCATTGCCATCCAGAACATCAAGATCTATGGTGCCAAGCTGGCCCGGTGTGAGACCTGAATCAGCAGAAATGTCGATGTCAAGCCCGACTGGCGTGCCAGGAGTGAATCCAGGTGTGTTCCCCGTTACAGAGGCGGTGAGTGGGTCGTTGTTTGCGTCCGTCGCGATGATCGTGACTGTCAACACATCGCCAGCGTGCATCTGGACGGAGTAGTTGCTCGGATTAGCGACTGGAGGGGCAGGCGCGAGGGTGGTTGTCGGCGTGGTCGTCGGCGGAACCGCCGTGCCGGGTGGCTGAATTGC
>JANMTV010000026.1:0-1273 GCA_031390905.1 Ilumatobacteraceae bacterium
TGCGACGAGATAGTTCAGAATCACCCCGTCTGCAATCTCCCCGGTGAGCTCCATCATCTGCATCCCGGTGGCACCGATGTAGATGGGGACATCCTTGGGCCTTCGTTCCTGGTACATGTAGTCCAGCTCAACCCCGTCCAAATCGACATGCTGGCCGTGAAATGTCACCCGTTCTCCGGCGAGGAGTGAGCGGACCGTGGTCACTACCTCCCGCATCGCGGTCAGCGGTCTCTTCCGCTCGATCCCTACCTTGGTTGCCAGCGGATCCCACCAGGCCCCAAGACCCAGCAGGATCCGGCCGGGGGCGAGGTCGTCGAGGGTGGCGAACGTAGAGGCGAGCCGGGCCGGGTTGCGGGACCAGATGTCGACCACCCCGGCTCCGACCTTGATTCGGGAGGTGGTGGCGGCGAAGGCCGCCATCGAGATGGTGGCGTCCCGGACCAGGCGGGAGTCGGCTTGCCAGACCGCCTCGAATCCCTTCTCCTCGGCATGGCGCACGTATTCGATCCCGGCGGGGATCGGATGAGCGTCCTGGAGATAGAGAGCGAGCCGTTTCACATGCCTCGACTCGGTTGGGGTCGCGGGTTGCCCGGCAGATTATCCGCTCAACCGGAACGGGTCTCCGAGAGTGAATTGGACGCCGGTGTCATTGCTGAGTTGGCGTCGCCCACCCCGAGTCGTAGGACGAGTGGTTCGGTTTAGAAGGCCAGACTGCACAGGCTCGGTTTGTGTCGGTGCACCGGTGTCTGATCGGATCGGGAATATCCCGGTGACCCGAATCGCCCGGCTGTATAAGGCTCCCAGTCTTCACCTCACACTGTGAACGCCACAACCGTCCAACCATGGACGGTCTATCTCCGAGCAGCACTTGCCAGAACGCGTTTGGACGGGGAATGCTGCGAAACCACCAGCACAGTCCGCGATCAACCAGCACCGAAAATATTTGTCACCGTAGGAACTCCGACGTTTCCCCTGGCAGGAGGCTTGTCCATATCTTCCCTCGCACGGAAGAAGCCATTTCCAGTGCTCTCACCTGAACATATCGCCGTACCCGGGGAGGTCCGAAGCTGTGCAGGTAGGGGGCGATCTAGGCAATATGAGGCCGGTGCGAGTACCTATGGTCTTGGTTCTTCGCCGGAGCGCGAGCGCTTAGATTCTTGTCCGCGGTTTGTCCGCGGGGGGATGCAAATTGCTAAGCGAGATCGCGAGGCGATGCAAGGCAAAAGTCCAGCCATAACGCCCCATTTGTCGCATTCCAGCCGTACTGCAGGAC
>JANMTV010000051.1:0-67013 GCA_031390905.1 Ilumatobacteraceae bacterium
AGCCCGTGAACACACGGACCTCCCACACCCCCGGTCGCTTCTGGCGCCTCCTCGCCCTTCGAGAACGCTAACCCAGGGGTGTGTCAGCAGTGTAGGGACGGTTTGTAGGGGCTGTCTGAGACACGACAGGTGGAGCCAGCCGAGAATCAATCAGATCTACTCGATACGCAGGCCTGATATCGCTCTTGCGATCACCAGCTGTTGGATCTCGCTGGTGCCTTCGAAGATCGTGTGGATCTTGGCGTCTCGATGCCAGCGCTCGACTGGGTACTCCCTCGTGTAGCCGTAGCCGCCGAGGATCTGGATCGCATCCTCGGTCACTCGCACCGCCGTCTCCGACGCCTTCCACTTGCTCATCGAACCTTCGGCGTTCTTGAAGCCGCCGTTTTTTGCCAGCCACGCCGCCCGCCAGATCAACAGACGAGAAGCGTCGATCTCGGTGGCCATGTACGACAGCTTGAAGGCGATTGCCTGGTTCATGATGATCGGCCGACCGAACGCATGACGCTCCTTGGCATAGGCCAGCGAGTACTCATAGGCAGCCCGAGCGATACCCAGCGCCTGCGCGCCAACCGTCGGACGGGTCGACTCGAACGTCGACATCGCCGGTTGCTTCTCGCCCGACCGGCCAACCTCGCGTGCACGGGCCAGCTTGGAATCCAGCTTCTCTTTGCCACCGAGCAGGCATCGGCCGGGCACACGCACGTCATCGAGCACGACCTCTGCCGTGTGTGATGCGCGAATCCCGTGCTTCAGATACTTCTGGCCCTGCGACAGACCCTTCGTCCCTGGCGGCACGATGAACGAGGCCTGGCCACGACCCTTCAGCTCTGGATCGACGGCTGCGACGACCACATGGATGTCGGCAATCCCGCCATTGGTGATCCACGCCTTGGTGCCGTTCAGCACCCACTCATCCGTCGCCTCGTCGTAGACAGCGCGGGTACGCAGGTTCGAGACGTCTGAGCCGGCGTCTGGTTCGCTGACACAGAACGCACCGAGTTGGATCTTGGCAGCGTCGCCGTAGCACTGCGGCACCCATTCCATCGTCTGCTCGGGAGTGCCGATTCCCGCAATGCCGGCCGCTGCAAGCGACGACCCCATGATCGCCATCCCGATCCCGGCGTCGCCCCAAAACAGCTCCTCAACAGCGACGGGCATCGTCAGCCCGGTCGGGTCTGACATGGCGTTGAGCATGAACTCCCAGCCGTACAGACCGATGTCGGCGGCGTGTTGCACGAGCGGAAACGGGAACTCCTCACGCTCATCCCACTCGTGGGCTGCGGGTCGCATGACGTCCTCGGCGAAGCCGTGAACCCACTTCTGGAGTTGGAGTTGGTCTTCGTTGAGTGCGAGCGAGAAGTCGGTCATGGGGGATAAGTTACTCGTCGGTAACCGATTTGTCTACCCGTCGGTAACTTGAGATTTCGTCAACCGGCGACCGGGATCGCAAGCAGGGCCGGTGCGATTGTCTCGTAGATCAACTTGGCACCGGGTTTGTAGACGTGAACGCCGTCCCAGCGGTAGTTCAGATCGGCTGAAACGACGGGATCACCGCACCAGGCGTCAGGACCCTCGACGAACGTGACCCGGGCCGGGTCGGCGGATGCGACACCGCGGAGCAGGTCATTGAGGTGCGCAACTCGGCTGTCGTCAGCGCGCTCCGGCAACGCCGGGACGCCCGCTCCCTCCACATCTTGCGGGCGCATACACGCCACTTCCAGGAGCGCAACCTGGGCACCCGAAGCCGCCATCGCCTCGATGCCTAGCCGGAGCTTGCCGGTGAACAACTGATCGAACTCGGCAGACGCGAACGGATACATGACGCCGTCGATCTCGATGTCGAACACGTCCCAGGCGCCGATCACGACAACCGCCACCTCGGCCTCGGCGGCTGCTGACGCCCATTCGGAGACCCAATCCGCGCAGATCGAGAAGTTGTTGCTGAAACCGTTGCGGCTGCTGTGGACTCGACCGGATTCATAGATGCTGCAACCGTCGAGCGAACCATCATTGATCGTAAACGTGGATCCGATCCCGTCGGGCAAGTTGATTGCCAGCGAGTGCGCCTGCGAGTCGCCGACGATCGTGACGGCCCGGGGTAACACCGGTGGAGTCGTCGGGATCGCCAGCGTGGTCGGTGTCGCGGGCGATGTCGCCGCCGATCCCACAGCCGGTGTCGGGTTCGTGATCACCGTTTGATTGTCGGCAGTCGATGCGACTTCCGGCGAGATCACAAATGGCTCGCTGGTAGGTAGGCCGGCGGCGTCGGTGGCGCTGGTCGGATTGGCACTCGACAGCTCGAACGAAGCCTCTCCCCCGGCGGCAACGTCGAACGGTTCGACCGAAACGTAGAACGCGGCCAGCGCCGCCGCAGTCACCGCTACACCGCCGATCGGCATCCATCGCGCATCGCCGCGCTCATGCCACCAACGACCGAGCGCACCTTTGCGGACCGGGGTCTCGATGTATCGGTAACACACCTCCGACAGCACGGCCGCCACCGCCATCGAGGCGACGAACTTCGGCAACGAACCCTTGGTCGCGCCACCAATCACGAGGATCGGCCAGTGCCACAAGTACAGCCCATAACTGCGTTTCCCGATCTCGACGATCGGCGGCAGCGAGAACAGATATCGGGCGCCTTTCGCCGCCGGGTGGACGACGATCAGTACGGCAATCAGCGACAGCCCGGAGACCAACCCGAGCACCCATGGATACATGTAGCCCTCGGTCAACTGGGCGGCGATGAAGCAGCACATCAGCAGACCAATCACGACACCAAACGTCAGATCCAACCGTCGACTCGGGACCCTGTTCGCGGCCGCCGACCGCCACGGCCGCCAGACGAACGCGGCGGCTGCCCCCATCAACAGGCCCGACGACCGAGTGAAGGTCGAGAGGTACATGAAGTTGACGCGGTTGTCACCGTCGAACCAACCCATCAATCCATTCAGCGGGGTCTCGCCACCGCGGGCGATCCACCAGGTGATGACCAGCACGAAACCGACCACGCCGAACAACGTCTTGGCGATCCGCGTCGGACGCCACCCCGTGGCGGCCAACGCCACGAACGCCAACGGCCACATCACATACCACTGCTCTTCGACCGCCAGGCTCCACAGATGTCGCAACAGCGGAGGATCGCCAGGCTGGAAGTAGGGGACGTCGCCGACAATCGTGCCCCAGTTGGCGAAGTAGAAGATCGACCAAGGAAGATCACGCCGCATCTGCGATGTCTGCTCAGCCGACCCGAATAACGCCGCCCAGATAGCCACCGCCAGCAGCACCGCAAATAGAGCCGGGAACAGCCGTCTCGCCCGACGCAGCCAGAACTGCGGCAGCGAGACCCGCCCCGATTTCTCGCGCTCCTCGATCAGCAGCGTGGTGATCAGGAAGCCTGACACGACAAAGAACACCTCGACACCGAGGAACCCGCCGTGAATCCAGGTGAACCCTCCGTGATAGAGCATCACGGCGATCACAGAGATCGCCCGTAACCCATCGAGACCCGGTTGTTGCCCCATCCCCGGTCGGGATGAGGTGGGGACCGGTCGCGTCATAGCGTCAGCCAGCCTACGACCTAGGGTTCGTCACGTGATGTTCACCTCAGACGGCCACTCCTCGGCGCGGCAGGGCGCCCTCACCGGCATCGGAAACACGCCGATCGTTCGACTGTCGAGCATCACCACATCCGACGACGCCGAGGTGTGGGTCAAACTCGAAGCGGCGAATCCGACCGGTTCCTACAAGGACCGGATGGCGCTTGCAATGATCGAGGCGGCCGAGCGAGACGGTCGCCTGCAGCCTGGCCAGACCGTCGTCGAGTACACCGGCGGATCTACGGGAAGTTCGTTGGCGTTGGTGTGCGCAATCAAGGGCTACCCGCTTCGGATCGTGTCGTCGAACGCCTTCGCTGGAGAAAAGCTGGCAACGATGAGCGCCTTCGGGCCTAACTCGAAATCGTCGACAGCCCAGAGGGGATCACCCCGTCGCTGATTCCTCGGATGATGGAGCGAGCCAGCCGAGTAGCCCGCTGGGTGAGCGAGTCTCAGCGGCGAACGGCAGTGCCGTCTTTGGTGGTTTCGACGGTCCATCCGGCCGATTGAAGGTCGGCACGAATCGCATCAGCAGCCGCGAAATCTTTGGCCGCGCGTGCGGTGTCGAGAGCTGCAGCCTGAGCCTCGACGTCGGCAGGGATCTCGCCGGATGCCTTCAGTTCGAGACCGAACGCACCGCAAATCTCGACAGCGGCGGCGACCAACGGACCCGCCGCGGCGTCACCTGCGTCGATCGCCGCGTTGGCTTGGCGAACGGTGTCGAACAGCAGTGCCGTGGCTTTCGGGGTGTCGAGGTCATCATCCATCGCTGCCCGAAACGCATCGATCACACCACCATCGGGTCGCGCTGCATCAACACGTGACGCTCGAGCGGCGAACGAGTCGAGCCCGTCCAACGCGTTGACCGCTGCGTCGATCGTGTCCTGCGAGATCCTGATCTGACTGCGGTAATGCGACTGAAGCAGAACCATCCGATACGCCCGCTGGTCATAGATCGCGATCAGGTCGAGCAGGTTTGCGACGTTGCCGAGCGATTTCGACATCTTCTCGCCTTCGGCATCGACGATGAAGCCGTGGTGCATCCAATGATTGGCGAACGTTTTTCCGAGCGCGACTGCCTGGGCGCGCTCGTTCTCGTGATGCGGGAATCGCAAATACTGACCACCTCAATGCAGATCGAAACCCTCGCCAAGCAGGTCGAGGCTCATCACCACACATTCACTATGCCAGCCGGGGCGTCCGTCCCCCCATGGTGAGGGCCACGATGGTTCGCCTGGCTTCGAGAACTTCCAGAGCGCGAAGTCGGACGGATGACGCTTTTGGTCGGCACCGAACACGTCGCGGTCGCCGCCCCCGGCGCGCATCTCGTCGAGCGATTGATGGGCCAGCAATCCGTAACCGTCGACCGATTCGACCGACAGGTAGACACCGTCATCCGTCATATAGGCGTGGTCAGCCGAGATCAGTTGACCGATCATCTCGACCATCTCTTCGACGTACTCGGTGGCGCGGGGGACATCGTCGGGGCGCTTGACGTTGATTCCGTCCATCGCCTCGAACCAAACCCGCTCGCACTTGGCGGTGATGTCCTGCCACGGGCGCCCTTCGCGCTCGGCGCGCTCCATGATCTTGTCTTCGATGTCGGTGACATTCGACACGAGCCGCACTTCGAGTCCGGACCATTCGAGGTAACGCCGCAGGATGTCGTAGACCAGCGTTGCCCGCCCGTGACCCAGATGCGGGGGCCCATACACGGTCGGCCCACACAGGTAGATGCTGACCTTCCCGGGTTCGCGCAACGCCAGCTCACGTACCTCTCGGGTCGCCGTGTCATACAAGTTCAGCACGCCGGACAGCCTAGAGGCCGGGGTCAGGACGGACGGCGGAAGTTTGGGTTCTCTGGCATCTCGACGGCGGCCAGGTTGCCGTGCCAGGGGCCGGCGGACGCCCCGAGCCGCAGCGCCGTAATCGTGGCGTCGTGGGTGTTCTGGAATACGGCTTCCTCATCGTCAGCGTGGGGGCCGATCCACACCGAGGCGATCAGGCAGAAGTCGCCCGCAGGATCATCCATCTTGAGATCGAGTACCGCAGCCGCCACACCAGCCTGCCCGGCGCCGAGCGTCAACTCGGCGTGACGTTGATCCAACACACCCACAGCCGGAACCAGCAACGTAAACGGCACGACCGGAAGATTCGGCTTGGCGACAACGATGAACGGTGAATGCCCAGCGGTCGGCGTGGCCAGCGCAGTCGTCCATGCGTTGCCAACTGGACCTTCGCGTTCGCCGAGGACAGTGCTGACACGCACCGCTTCTGCGCCCTGCCCAGCCGAGCCTGAACCGATCTGTGGTGTCATGTGATCCTCCGGTAGGGCCAACCCCACTCCCGACTCTACGCTGACGTGATGCCGATTCACTTGCGCGCCGAACAGGGCGACTATGCCCCCAATGTGCTCTGCCCTGGCGACCCGCGGCGTGCCCGCTACATCGCCGACACGTTCTTCGACTCGGGATTTCGATGCGTCAACGAAGAACGCGGGATGCTCGGCTTCACCGGCACGTTCGAAGGTTCACCGATCAGCGTGCAGACGACCGGGATGGGATGCCCGTCGGCCGGCATCGTGTTCGAGGAACTCGTGATGCTGGGAGCGAAACGCCTGATTCGCGTAGGCACGTGCGGAGGCCTCAAGAACGGGATCAGGATGGGCGACACGGTGATCGCGCTCAGTGCCACGGCCGAGGACACCTCAGCGTTGCGATACGCCCAGATGGCTTCATATGCGCCGGCGGCGACGTTCGAACTTGCCGAGACCGCCGCTCGCCTGAGCCGACAGCAGGGTGCGACCGTCCGCGTCGGCCCAGTCGTGACGAGTGGTGTGTTCTACGACCCTGATCACACGACAATCGCTCGCTGGAAGCGGGTCGGCCATATCGGCGTCGAAATGGAAGCGGCGATGATGTACACGATCGCCGCCGTCCACGGGATTCAGGCGCTGGCGATGATGACCGTCTCAGACCTGCTCGGCGAAGACGGCGAAACCGAACGGATCAGCGACGAGGCGCTCAAACAAGGCGTCGACGACATGATGCGTCTGGCCTGCCAAGTCGCCGTTTCGGTGAGTTAGCTGGCGCCGCCGCTTGCATCGGCGACCTTTTGCTTGCCGGCGCTGATCCACGGCATCATCGCTCGGAGCTGCGCACCGACGACTTCGATCGGATGGACCTTGCCTTCGTGCTGCAGACGGTGGTAGTTGGCCCGGCCCGATTCACTCTCAGCGACCCACTCCTCGGCGAACTGTCCCGACTGGATCTCACTCAGAATCTTCTTCATCTCCGCCTTCGTCTCGGCTGTCACGATCCGCGGGCCACGAGTCAGGTCACCATATTCGGCGGTGTCGGAAATCGAGTACCGCATGCCCGCGATGCCCTCTTCGTACATCAGGTCGACGATCAGCTTGACCTCGTGTAGACATTCGAAATATGCCATCTCTGGGGCGTAACCAGCCTCGGTCAGCGTCTCGAAACCGGCCTGCACGAGACGCGTGAGGCCACCACACAGCACGACCTGCTCACCGAACAGGTCGGTCTCGGTCTCCTCGGGGAACGTCGTCTCGATCACTCCTGCGCGGGCACCGCCGATCGCCTCGGCGTATGACAGCGCCAGCGCCTTGGCATTGCCGGTCGCATCCTGATCGACCGCGATCAATGCAGGCACCCCGCCGCCTTCGGTGTAGGTACGACGCACGAGATGGCCAGGGCCTTTCGGGGCGATCATGATCGAGTCGATGCCTTCAGGCGCAGTGATCCGGCCGAAGCGAATGTTGAAGCCGTGAGCGAAGGCGATTGCGTCGCCGGGCTGCAGGTAGGCAGCGATCGACTCGTCAAAGATCCGCTTCTGCTCGGTATCTGGAGCGAGGATCATGATCACGTTGGCCCACGCCGACGCATCTTCGATCGTCTTCACCGTCAACCCGGCGTTCTGCGCCTTGCCGACCGAGGACGAGCCCTGGCGCAGACCGACGCACACCTCGACGCCAGATTCCTTGAGATTCAGGGCGTGGGCGTGGCCCTGCGAGCCGTAGCCGATGATGGCGACCTTGCGGCCTCGGATGATCGACGGGTCAGCGTCGGCTTCGTAGTACACATTGGCGGCCATCTCAGCGCACCTTTCCAGTTGATTTGTTGGCGGTATGAGGGGTGTTTGCGGCGCGCAGACGCGCACCTCGATCTAGTTTCGGCAGGGCGACCCTGCCGGTTCGTTGGAGCTCGACGAGGACGAAGTCACCGAGTAGCTCCTCGAAATCATCCAGCTTGTCGGGGTGTCCCTCCAAACTGATCGTCAGCGCATCGGCGCCGACGGCCAGAATCTTGCCTTCGAAGATTGTCACGAGTTCGAGTACCTGGCCGCGAACCTCCGGCTGAGACCGCACGGTGGCCAGGAGTAACTCACGTTCGACCGAGTGCCTCGGGTCGAGCTCGTTGATCTTGACTACCTCGATCAACTTGTAGAGCTGCTTCACGATTTGTTCGAGCGGCGACGAATCGACGTCGACCACGATCGTGATTCGGCTCATACCTTCGTCCTCTGCGGGAGCGACTGCCAGCGAATAGATGTTGTAGCCGCGTCGAGCGAAAAGGCTGGCAACCCGAGCGAGCACGCCCGGTCGGTTCTGGACGAGCACCGACAACATGTGGTGGTTGAGCGAAGACCCGTGCGGATTGATCGCGGTCATGAGACTGACTTTCGGTGAGCGTCGAAGCGGAGCGGAGACGGCGAACTCGGCAGGCGAGTGCCAACGAGCCGATTGAGAACGGTCATCAGACTGACTTTCGGTGGGCGGCGAAGCGGCGCGGAGACGGCGAACTCGGTAGGCGAGTGCCAACGAGCCGATTGATAGCGGTCATGACAAGTACTCCCTGTTGGTCTGCTGAGATGGGTGGACGAGGAGGTCGTCGTTCGACTGACCGGCTGGAACCATCGGGAACACCTTCTCGTCGGAATCGGTACGGAACTCGACGACGACCGTGCGGTCATTGATCGAGTTGGCCTTCTCGATCGCTGGTTCGACTTCCTCCGGCGACTCGACACGGATACCGACGCAACCCATCGCCTCGGCCCACTTGACGTAGTCGGGGCACTCGGTCGACAGATAGACCTCGCTGTAGCGCTCGCCGTAGAACATCTCCTGCCACTGGCGGACCATCCCGAGGTAGCTGTTGTTCAGGAGGGCGACCTTGATCGGAATCCGCTCGACGGACGCGGTCACCAGCTCCTGGGCGGTCATCTGAAAGCAGCCGTCACCATCGACAGCCCACACCGTGCGGTCAGGGCGACCCACCTTGGCACCGATCGCGGCAGGGATCGAGAACCCCATCGTGCCGAGACCACCGGAGTTGACCCAGGTGTATGGCTCGTTGAACTTCCAATGCAACGACGACCACATCTGATGCTGGCCGACACCGCTCGTCAGGATCGTGCCCTCCGGTGCCGCATCCCGCAACTTCTCGAGGCAGTACTGCGGCTTGAGCGCCGCACCGGGTTCTGACATCTCGAACGTGGTTGGGAACATTTCCTGCCAGCCGGAGATTCGGCTCCTCCAGGGGCCGATATCGGCTTGAACAGCGTCACCGGCGAGCAGGTCGCGGATGGCGATGATCAGTTCCTCGGTGACCAGACGGCAGTCGCCGACGATCGGGACGTCCGGCTTGCGGACCTTGCCCTGTTCGGCTGGGTCGATGTCGACGTGGATGATCTTGGCGTCGGGCGCGAATGAGTTAACGCGGCCTGTGATCCGGTCGTCGAAACGGGCGCCAAGGGCGATCAGGAGGTCGCTCTTCTGCATCGCCGTGGTCGCAGCGGCGGTGCCGTGCATGCCCGGCATGCCGAGGCATTGCGGATGATCGTCCGGGAACACTCCACGCGCCATCAGCGTGGTGACAACGTGGATGCCGGTTAGCTCAGCCAACTCACGGAGTGACTCTGCGGCGCGGGCCTTCAGCATCCCGCCACCGGCGTAGAGGATCGGCCGCTCGGCTGCAAGGATCAGCCGGGCGGCTTCCTTGATCATGCGCGGGTGACCCTTGGTCGTCGGCCGGTAGCCCGGCAGCGAGGCGGCGACCTCGTCATCGGATGGCCAATACCAGGTCATCTCGTTCTGCAGGACATCCTTCGGGATGTCGACCAGAGTCGGGCCAGGGCGCCCGGTCGTGGCGATGTGGAATGCCTGGCGAATCGCCATTGGCACGTCTTCGGCGCTCATCACGAGGTCATTGTGTTTGGTACACGAACGAGTGATCCCGACGGTATCGCATTCTTGGAAAGCGTCGGTCCCGATCGCAGACGTGGGGACCTGGCCGGTGATCGCCACCATCGGAATCGAATCCATGTAGGCGTCCATCAGCGGCGTGACCATGTTCGTCGCCGCAGGGCCCGAAGTCACCATCGCCACGCCGGGGCGCCCGGTCACGTGCGCATAGCCCTCGGCCATATGGCCAGCACCCTGCTCGTGACGCACCAGGATGTGACGGATCGACGACTCCAGCAACGGGTCGTAGGCCGGGAGGATGCACCCGCCAGGGAGGCCGAACATGACGTCGACCTTTTCCTGTTCGAGTGATTTGATCAGGGCTTGCGCCCCAGTCATTCTGGTCATTGCGAACTCCGTCGTTCTGGGAGGTATTGCAGCTGTTGCAAGAGGGTGATTTGGGCCGAAAAACGAAACAACCTCCCGGCTGGGAGGTCATGGTGCACACGCGGCTATGTCGCCGGTGTGCTACCGGATAAGTACTACGAGAGTGTTGGACTCGGCACGCATCGCCGACAAGTGTGCCAGAACTCGCGCCAGAACACAAGCGTTCAGTCAATAAGGTGCGGAGATGCGCGTCGAGGAAATTTGGCGGTATCCGGTCAAGTCGCTTGGCGGCGAACGGCTCACGTCTGCTGACGTCGACCGGTTCGGAATCACCGGCGATCGGGGATGGGCGATCTTCGACATACAAACTGGCCTGGCGCTCACGGGGCGCCGCCAGCCGGAACTACTGATGGCGAGCGCTCGCTACGCGGAAGGTCGACCCACAATCTCGCTCGCCGACGGGACCGAACTGGTCAATGACGATGACCTATCGGCTTGGCTCGGCCACCCGGTCGAACTGCGCTCGGCTGCCGAGACAACAGCAACGTTCGAGAACCCGATCAACGTCGAGGACGAATCGGACTGGGTGCACTGGAACAGCGCCGACGGCACTTTTCACGACGGCGGGTCGAAGATCTCGCTCGTCTCGCATGACTCGCTTGGAGTGCATGACGGTCGCCGATTCCGAATCAACCTGATCCTCGACGGAGTCGGGGAGGACGACCTCGTTGGCGCGGTTCAAGTCGGTACTGCCGTACTCACGATTCGCCAACCGATCGAACGTTGCATCATGGTCACGCGAGCCCAACCCGGGTTGCCACGTGATCTCGACGTGCTCAAACAGGTCATCCGTGAACGCAACAATTTGATGGGTGTCGGCGCAGTTATCGCGGTCGACGGGACGATCTCGACTGGTGATTTTGTCACGACAATGTGACATGTGGAAGCGAATGTCACGTCGCCTAGCCTCGGGCGCGTGACAGTTCCCGATACACCCACCGTGCAGCCAGCGACCGGTCGACTCGGCGTCTTGACGGTCGGCCTCGGCGCCGTCGCTACCACGTTGATCGCCGGTGTCGAGTTGGCGCGTCGTGGTCAGGCCGCCCCGATTGGTTCGCTGACGCAGATGGACACGATCCGGCTCGGGAAGCGGACCGACAATCGTTCACCGCTGATCAAGGATTTTGTTCCGCTCGCCAGCCTCGACGACATCGTGTTCGGTTCCTGGGATCCGTTCCCCGACGATGCCTACGTCGCCGCCCAGCGAGCCGGCGTACTCGAATCCGGCAAGCATTTGGAAGGTATCTCCGATGCGTTGCGTGACGTGCGCCCGATGAAGGCTGCTTTCGACCGTGAGTACGTCAAACGCCTCGACGCCGACAACACGATCGGCACGATCGACAAGCGATCGATGCTCAACGCCATCCGAGAAGACATCAACCGTTTCCGCGACGAGAAGCAGGTCGACCGGGTCGTCATGCTGTGGGCGGCCTCGACCGAGATCTTCATCGAGCCGGGCCCGCAACACCAGAACCTCGATGCGTTCGAGGCGGCGATCGACGCCAACGATCCGATGATCGCTCCGTCGATGCTGTACGCATACGCATCGATCCTCGAAGGCGTTCCGTTCGCCAATGGCGCACCAAACCTGACTGTCGACATCCCTGTGCTGCGTGACCTCGCCGTGGCACGTGGCGTGCCGATCTCCGGCAAGGACTTCAAGACCGGCCAGACATTGATCAAGACCGTGCTCGGACCGATGTTGAAGGCCCGCATGCTTGGGTTGTCGGGTTGGTACTCGACCAACATCCTCGGCAACCGTGACGGCGAGGTGCTCGACGATCCCGACAACTTCAAGACCAAGGAAGAATCGAAGCTCGGCGTGCTCGAACACATCCTCGACGCCGAACGGTTCCCAGATCTGTACGGCGACGTGTACCACAAAGTGCGGATCAACTATTACCCGCCACGTGGCGACAACAAGGAGGGCTGGGACAACATCGACCTGTTCGGTTGGCTCGGTTACCCGATGCAGCTCAAGGTTGACTTCTTGTGCCGTGACTCGATCCTCGCTGCCCCGCTGGCGCTCGACCTCGTGCTGTTCTCAGACCTTGCGCAACGCGCCGGGCTGAGTGGCATCCAGGAGTGGCTGAGCTTCTACTACAAAGCCCCGATGGTCGCCCCCGGCCTCTACCCTGAACACGACCTATTCATCCAGTTGACGAAGCTGAAAAACACCCTGCGCTGGATGATGGGCGAAGACCAAATCACCCACCTCGGCCGCGAATACTACGAGGCAGGCTGACGGCTCGCCGGCAACCGGGCGTGCGCCGTTTCAGCGAGCGCCGAAAAACATGTCCGAATCGGTCACAACGATGTCGAGTGACACGTCATGCGGTTCAGTCGGTAGGTCATCGACAACCTGCGGTTGGAAGCAGACCCCGATCGCGAGGCACTCGTCGCGGACCCGCGAGAGAAATCGGTCGTAAAATCCGCCGCCCTGCCCGAGGCGACCACCAAAGATCGTGAACGCCGTACCCGGCACGATCACCACATCAACAATCGTGGGGTCCGGCGTCGGGTCGTCCTCGGGCACCACGACACGCTTACCCTGAGCTTCGCACCAGTCGATGAACGGCTGGGTGATCGGTTCGCCGAGCACCGACGTGAACACCATCACGACCCCGGCATCGTTGATCGCCGGAAGGGTCTGGACACGCGCCCAGATCTGTTCGGAACGCTCAGCCTGATCGGGAAGTGCCTTGCGGATCGCTCGCATTCGGCGACGCAGGTCACGTTTGGCGTCGATCGGTGTCTCCACGGCTCCGCAATCTAATGTCAATCCCCGTGAGCGATACCAACACACCAATCGGCACACCAATCGGCACACCAATCGGCACACCAATCAACTCGGCATTTGACGGAAAGCAGTTTCGAACGGTGCTCGGTCACTTCCCAACAGGGGTGACGATCGTGTCGGGGATCGATGGAAACGAGCCTGTCGGATTCACCATCGGTTCCTTTACGTCGGTGTCGCTCGACCCTCCGATGGTCGGCTTTCTTCCCCAAACGAACAGTACGACGTGGGCGGCGATGCAAGCGTCTGGCAGATTCTGCGTCAACGTGTTGAGTCGCGAACAGACCGATCTGTGTTGGAAGTTCGCCAAGACCGGCAACGAATCCGAACGATTCGACGGGGTCGCCTGGCATGCGGGCCCGACCGGTTCGCCAATCATTGACCGAGCAGTGGCATGGATCGACTGTGAGGTTGCCGAGGTTCACGAGATGGGGGACCACTTGTTCGTGTTGGGTCGAGTTGTCGCGCTGGCCGCCGATGCCGACGTAGACGGCATCGCTCCGATGCCACTCCTGTTCTTCCGAGGCACACTCGGCGGATTCAACGCCGAAGGATGAGCCGTCCACTGAGCCGACCACGGGATCGTATGGTGGCGGTTGCGGTTTTCTGCGACGTGTTCGCTGTCGTCGTGTTTGTCGCCATCGGGCGTCGAAACCATGACGAGGGGTCGGCGCTGCGCAGCGTGCTCGAGACAGCGTTGCCGTTTCTGGTCGCGCTTGGCGCTGCATGGTTGATTGCGCGCGCCTGGCGTCACCCGATGGCTCTGCTGACAGGCATCACGATCTGGCCGATCACCGTGCTGGCTGGGATGGTGACACGTCGGGTCGTGTTCGACCGCGGGACCGCAACATCGTTCGTGATCGTCGCCACAGTCTTTCTGGGCGTGTGCTTCGTCGGCTGGCGCGCCATCGCACAACGAGTTAGTCGGGTTCGCGCAGTTTGACGTAGGCAGCCAGCAGCAGACCGAGCAGGACGATCCAGACGATGAAACGGACGAGGAATCGGATCGTGCCGACGACCACACCGAGCAACCAGAACACCAGGACCGCAATGATCACCCAACCAACAAGCGACGCCAGCAGCGACTTCGGTGATGTCTTGCTCATACGAACCGTCAGACGAGGTTGGTGATGGCGCCCTTTTCGGCACCTTGAGCCAAGCGGGCGTACTTGCCCAACACGCCGCTTGTGTAACGCGGAGGGTTCGGCTGCCAACCATCACGTCGACGCGCCAACTCATCGTCATCGACCATCAGATCGAGCGAGAACGTCGGTACGTCGACTTTGATTCGATCACCGTCTTTCACGAACGCGATCGGGCCACCGTCGACCGCTTCCGGTGCGACGTGCCCGATGCAGAAACCCCACGTGCCACCCGAGAAACGGCCATCGGTGATCAAGGCAACGTCGGCGCCGCGACCGGCTCCCTTGAGCGCTCCGGTGATCGCCAACATCTCGCGCATCCCCGGTCCACCCTTCGGACCTTCGTAGCGGATCACGATCACATCACCCGGTTTGATCTCGCCAGCCATAACGGCGGCCATCGCCCCGTCCTCGCCGTCGAACACACGGGCCGGCCCCTCGAACGAACGCTGCTGTTTCGATAGGCCTGCGACCTTGACAACCGAACCTTTCGGTGCCAGCGATCCAGTCAGGATGTTCAATCCACCCTCTGCGTTGATCGGATTCGAAATCGGATACACGACGGTGCCATCTGGCGCCGGAGGATCGATCTCTGCCAGGTTGTCGGCCATCGTCTTGCCGGTAACGGTCATCTCGTCGCCGTTGAGCAAGCCCTCATCGAGCAGGTGCTTGAGCACAACCGGGACGCCGCCGATCCGGTCGAGATCAGTCATGTGGAACTTACCGCCAGGCTTCATGTCGGCGAAGTGCGGAACCTTGGCAGCAATCCGGTTGAAGTCGGCGAGGTCGAGGTCGACGCCAATCTCATTGGCGATCGCCAGGAGGTGCAGCACGGCATTCGTCGACCCACCGAGTGCATTGGCCAACGCGATCGCATTCTCGAAGGCACCCTTGGTCAGGATGTCCTTCGGCCGCAGGCCGATCCTCAGCATGTTGACAACCGCTTCACCCGCGCGCCGAGCGTCATCCTCGCGGCGACGATCGACCGCCGGCGGGGACGCCGAGCCTGGCAGCGATAGTCCGAGCGCCTCGCCGATCGAACTCATTGTGTTGGCGGTGAACATGCCACCGCAGGCACCTTCTCCCGGACACGCATTGCGTTCGATCGCGTTCAGTTCCTGCTCGGTGATGCTGCCGGCCGCGCAGGCACCGATCGCCTCGAACACCGAGGTGATGTCGAGCGCCTTACCATTGAGGTACCCCGGCAGCGTCGAACCGTTGTACACGAACACGCCAGGCAGATTGAGGCGGGCAATTGCCATCATCATGCCGGGCATCGACTTGTCGCATCCGCCCGTTGCGACGAGACCATCGAGCCGCTCGCCGTGCATCACCGCTTCGACCGAGTCGGCGATGATCTCGCGACTGACGAGCGAGGCGCGCATCCCCTCGTGACCCATCGAAATGCCGTCGGACACCGTGATCGTGCCGAACTCGAGGGCCACCCCCCCGGCACTGCGCACACCCTCCTTGGCTGCTGCCGTCAACCGTCGAATCGACGCGTTACACGGCGTGATCTCGTTCCACGACGAGGCGATCCCAATCTGCGGCTTGACCCAGTCGTCATCGGTCAACCCAACCGCCCGCAACATCGCTCGAGCGGCGGCTTTCTGAATCCCGTCGGTCACATCACGCGAACGTGGCTTGATATCGACAGGTGTGTCGCTGGATGGTGTGAAGGCGGCCATATCGGTGAGGGTAGTCGGCACGGTCAAGAGTCAGTCTGGTGCAACCGCTACCACGATGCTCAACACCCGGAGGCGACTAGCGTGCGCATCGTGAGCCCGTATAGCGACGGCATCGTTCCGGTATTGGACGTCGGGGTGTAATGCCAACCGGTCGATCGTTTGCGAGTACCTGTTCGGCTCGCACAGCGCTGGCCGGTAACCCGTCGGATGGGTACGGCGGCGCTGTCGTGGCGATGCCAATCGACGATTTGTTCGCGGTGGCATCGACCACCGAAGCGACCGAGTTCGTCGTTGATGCCGCCGAACCCGATATGCATCGTCTGCTGGCCACCACCGCTGAGGCCTTTCGCGATTACATCGGTTCGTTGCCGAGCGTTCGGCTTTCGGCCTCGACCGAGATCCCGCGCTCCGTCGGGCTCGGCGGATCGAGTGCGATCGTGATCGCCGCACTCCGCGCGCTGGGTGCCTGGGAGGCACACAAATGGGAAGCGATCGAACTCGCCAAACTGGCGCTGTCTGTCGAACGTGATCGTCTCGGAATCGAAGCCGGGTTACAAGATCGGCTCGTGCAGGTCGCCGGTCAACTTGTCAGCGTGACGTTCGCGCCGGTCGCGGTTGAGACTCTCGACATGCCCGACTGGTCGTTCTTCCTGGGATGGGCACCGTCGGCGGCCGAGACCAGTGACGCAGTTCATCGATCGATCCGTAGGCGTTATGACGCCGGTGATCCACCCGTGCACGCGGCGATGCTCGAGTTGGCGGAGCAGGCCTCGATCGCCAAGTTGGCGATCGTCAACGGCGAGCGAGAGCGGCTCGGCGTCGCAATGAACAAAACTTTCGAGCTGCGAACCACGATGATCGACGTCGGCCCAGCCCAACGCCGACTGGTCGAGCTTGGTCAAAGAACCGGTGCCTTCGTCAACTCGGCCGGCTCCGGCGGATCGGTAGTCGGCTTGGCGAGCGACGCCGATCACATCGCCGAGCTGAGCCACGTCTACCGATCCTCCGGCGCCCAGTTCCACCCAATCTCGTAAACCGCGTCGACCCGCTCGGCCCTCGCCACAACCTTCGAGGCCAACCGCCCCCTACCCCAAACTTTGCGGCAGGCATTACGACACGCAACGTCGTAGTGGCTGCCACAAAATCGCGGCCAGCAGTCTGCGGCAGGGATCAAGACGAAATCCGTCATCTCTCCTGCCACAAAATTGTTGGGCAGGGTCGAGTCGGCGCTCAGCTCTTTCGGGCGTTGAGGATCGTTGTGACCAGTTTGCCGTCGGCTTGACCTTTGCTGGCTTTCATGATGTGGCCGACGAGGGCACCCATCGCTTTACCTTCGCCAGCGCAGAACTTTGCCCACGCCTCGGGGTCGGCGGCGATCGCAGCGTCGACGAACCCTGCGAGCTCGGAGGTATCCATCGCCGCGAAGCCCCTCTCGGCGGCGATCGCTGCGGCGTCTCCCCCGCCACGAGCAACCAACTCGGCAAGCACTGATTTTGCCTGCGTAGCCGTCAGCGCACCTTCGACTTCGAGGCGGGTGAGAGCAGCAACGTCGGCGGCAGGCAATGTCGGTTCCGGCCCAAGTTCCGCAAACGCTTCTTTGATGTACACCACGGCGCGACCGACATCGCCACCAGCCGCTTGAACAGCAAGCGCATATTGATCCTGTCGACGATCAACGATCGACATGATCAATTCACTGTCGGGTGCCACGCCGGCGGCCTCGGCGAGCCGAGCTCGACGGACGGCAGGCAGCACGGGCAAAGCCGCTCGAACCTGATCGATCCATTCTTGACTTGGCTCGACCGGCACAAGATCCGGCTCGAGGAAATAGCGATAATCGTCGGAGTTCTCCTTGTCACGCAGCGTGTGGGTCCGTCCGTCGCCCTCGTCCCAGTGACGGGTCTGCTGGCGCACCGACTCGCCCGCATCAAGCATCAGGATCTGACGCTTGGCCTCGTACTCGATCGCACGGCCAACAGATCGAACCGAGTTGACGTTCTTGATCTCGCAGCGCGTGCCGTACTCGGCCCCGGCGCGACGCACGCTGACGTTGGCGTCAACACGCATCGAACCTTCTTCCATCTTGGCGTCGGAGGCACCGATCGCCAGCAGGATCCCACGCAGTTCCGTCACGTACTGCCTGGCCTGCTCTGGTGAGCGAAGGTCAGGACGACTGACGATTTCGACCAGCGGCACACCGGCCCGGTTGAGGTCAATCAGCGAGTAGTCGGCGCCGTGTACACGGCCGTCGCCACCGGCATGCGACGACTTGCCGGCGTCCTCTTCCATATGCGCTCGCTCGATGCCGATCCGCGTGCCATCTGGCAGGTCGAGCCATCCGTCGACGTTGAGCGGCTGGTCGTATTGGCTGATTTGGTAGGCCTTCGGCATATCGGGATAGAAATAGTTCTTGCGGGCGAACGTGCAGGCCTGCACCGTGCAGTTGAGCGACAGCCCGATTCGCAACGCCAACTCGACGGCATGGCGGTTGAGCACGGGTAGCGCGCCGGGCAGGCCGAGTGTGACCGGGTCGATGTTGGTGTTCGGCTCGTCACCAAACCGGTTCGGCGACGAGGAAAACAACTTCGTGTTCGTCGCCAACTCGACATGTACTTCGAGACCAACAACCATCTCGTAGCCGTCGAGTTCCCACAGTGCATCGCTCACGACAGACCTCCCGCGGCGCGTTCCAACTCTGCCGCCACCTGCAGCATCACCGGCTCGCCGAGCGACGGTGCAAGCACTTGCACTCCGACCGGCAGGCCGTATGCACCGGAACCGAAGGGCACACTGATCGCCGGTTCACCGGTCAAGTTGGTCGGGATCGTGTAGGTATCGCACAGGTACATCGTCAGTGGACTATCGGTCTTGGCTCCGAATGGGAACGCAACGCTCGGCGATGTCGGCGTCAACAACACGTCAGCGTGCTCGTAGGCACGTGCGAAATCATCAGCCATGAGGCGGCGGATGCGCAGCGCCTTGCCATAGTACGCGTCGTAGTAGCCGGCCGAAAGGGCGTACGTGCCGAGCATGATTCGACGTTTCACCTCATCGCCGAAACCGGCGCTCCGGGTCGCCATGTACATCGAGTCGGTGTCGGCAGCGTCGACCCGCATCCCGTATCGCACACCGTCGTAGCGAGCCAGGTTCGACGAGGCTTCTGCCGGGGCAATGATGTAATACGCGGTGAGGCCGTAGGTGAACGCCGGCACCTCGACGTCGACGATCATCGCGCCCGCTGCGGCGAGTGCGTCGAAGGCCTGTTCGACCCGTTCGGCGACGTCGGCATCGGCGCCCTCAGGCAAGTCACGAATCCGACCAACCCGGAGACCTTCGACGCCACGATCGAGGGCTGCTGAGTAGACCGGCACCGATTCAGGGATCGATGTCGAATCCATCGGGTCATGGCCGCAAATGACTTGCAGTGCGAGCGCCGCATCGGCGACCGTCTGCGTAAACGGGCCGATCTGATCGAGGCTGCTGGCGAACGCCACGAGGCCATACCGGCTGACGCGACCGTACGTCGGCTTGACACCGACGACGCCGCACAACGCTGCCGGTTGGCGGATCGAGCCGCCGGTGTCAGACCCGAACGAAAGTGCCGCAAAACCAGCCGCGACCGCAGCCGCTGAACCACCAGATGACCCACCCGGAACGCGGCTCGTGTCGAGTGGATTACGAGTCGGACCGAAGGCGGAGTTCTCAGTCGACGAACCCATCGCGAACTCGTCGAGGTTGGTCTTCCCAACCGTGATCGCCCCAGCGTTTCGAAGCATCGAAACGACCGTGCCGTCGTAGGGCGGCTTCCACCCCTCGAGGATCTTGGACGAGCAGGTCGTCGGCACACCACGGGTGCACATGTTGTCTTTGAGGGCAACCGGTACGCCGGCCAGCGGACCTGGGTCGTGACCCGCGGCGACTGCAGCATCGATCTCGGCAGCACGGGCTCGGGCTGAGTCAGCCATCACCAAGTTGAAGGCGTGTACCTCGGTTTCGCGTCCGTCGATCGCTGCCAGGTGCTGCTCCAGGACATCGACGGCCGAGAGGGTACCCGCACGGACACCAGCCACAATCGCTGACGCGGTGAGGCGCTCGGACATGGTCATAGCTCCAACCCGGTCGTCGGAGGAACCCGGAAGCGACCGGCTTCAGGTTGCGGCGCTGCTGCCAGCACCTCGTCGCGATCGAGGCACGCCATTTCCACGTCTTCACGCATCACGTTGACCAACCGGTACGGCTGCGTCATCGGAGCAATACCGGAAAGATCGAGAGCATCGATGTCGGCAAAATGATCGAGCATGTCGCCGAGTTGCTCAGTGGCGAGCCGGATCTCGTCAGGGGTCAAATCAAGCCGGGCCAGGCGGGCAACCTTGGCAACCGCATCACTCGTCAGACGTTCAGACACAACACACGATGCTAATGGTCACCCAGGAGGCTGCCCACCTAGGTTGTCGCCAGCACCGTTGCCCGAATCGGTTCAGGCCCGATATAGCGAGCTGCGGGGCGAATCAGCTTTCCTGCCGCCGCCTGTTCGATGGCGTGCAGGCACCAACCCACGGTTCGGCTGACAGCGAACGTGGGCGTGAACATCGAACGCGGCAGGCCAACAGTCTCCATGATCACCCCGGCGTAGAACTCGACGTTGCTCGGCAACGGTCGATCCGGCTTCAACTCGGCCAACGTCGCAAGGATCTGTGACTCGATCTTCATCGCTCGCTCGACCAACGGTCCGCCGAGCTGTGCAGCCACCTCACGGAGCAGCGTGGAGCGAGGGTCGGGTGCCCGATAGACGGCGTGTCCGAAACCCATGATCCGACGACCGGCAGCCGTCTCGCGCCGAACCCACTCGGCAGCCCGATCCGGCGAACCGATCGCATCAAGCGCATCAAGCGCCCGGCTCGGCGCACCACCGTGGAGAGGACCGGCGAGCGCGCCAATCGCCGAACACACGACGTCGACCAGATCGGCCCCAGTCGAGGCCACTACTCGACCGGTGAACGTCGAAGCATTGAATCCGTGGTCAATCGTGAGGATCAAGTACTGCTCCAAGGCTCTGGAATGTTCGTCAGACGGATAGCGACCAGTCACCTGATGCAGGTAAGCCGCGGTATGACCGAGCTGATCGTCAGGTTCGACGGGCTCGAGGCCGATCACGCTTCGATGCAACCTGGCAAGAATCGTCGGCACCACTGATGCAACACGTTGCGCTTGACGGCTGCGCTCGGGTTGCATGAGGTCGAGCATGGGCGACAGGTTCAGCGCGGCCGTCGACACCGCCAACACTGACCGCAGTTTGGCGAGCGGGCTGGCCGACGTGGCAGCAACCGCATCAATCACTCGATCCAGCTCGGCTGGCACCAATCGGTCGGCGGCAATCGCCGCAGTGAACCGAGCACGTTCAGCCTCGTCAGGAAGATGACCACGATCGAGCAGAAACCAGGCATCCTCGAAACCGACGTGCCGAGCGAGGCCGACGGCGTCATATTGTCGATAGTGGAAGAACCCCTCGTCGCCTCGCACATCGCCGATTTCTGTGGTCGCCACGGCAACTCCGTTGAGTCCGAATGGGACATCGATCAGGTTCTGCATACGTTCCAGTGTCGAGAGAACTTGATCCAATATCAACATTGATTGAATCAACGTTGACAGATCCACTCCAATCGATGACGATGGCGTCGTGAGTACATCAATCGGGGCGTCCGATGCAGCACGACTGCTCGGCGTCAGCAAGTCGACCCTGTACGCCTACGTCAGCAGAGGGATCGTCACCCGTCGGACCGCCGTCGACGGCCGCACATCGCTGTACAACCGAGACGAAATCGACCACCTCCGGCAGCGATCACGCCAACGTCCAGTCATGGAAAGACCGACCATCGACGTCCAAATCACATCGTCGATCACCGAACTGCACGACGACGGTGTGCGTTACAGAGGGCACGACGTGGCCGAGCTGGCCACTACGACATCGTTCGAGCGCACCGCCGAACTGCTGTGGACCAACCGTCTCCCTGAGGACGAGCCGCGGTGGCCGGTCGACAGAGAGCTGCTGGCGATCTGCAAACGAGCGGTTGGCGCCGTCGACTCAGGCGATCCGCTGACTGCGCTGGCTCTGACTGCCACAGTCCTTGCCGCCCACTCCCCCACACTCGACGCGCCCGCCGCCGCCCGCCACATGTTGGCGATCGTTCCCGCTGTCCTTGGTGGCTCTCTTCGCGGCGATGTGGCGAGCCGTCTCAGCAGTTCGTGGATCAAGAACCCCTCACCGGAGTTTGTCGCCGCAGTCGCGCAGACATTGGTGCTGCTCGCCGACCATGAACTGGCGACCAGCACGCTGGCGGTGCGAGTCGCCTGCTCGGTGCGAACTGATCCGTACTCGGCATTCGTTGTCGGACTGTCGGTCATGCGTGGCGCACTGCATGGTGCCGCCAGCCGTGACGTGGCCACGCTCTTTGATGAAGCTGCCGAGGTTGGCGCGTCGGCGGCTGTGAACGGGTACGTGAGACGAAGGGATCGGCTCCCCGGATTCGGTCACAGCGTGTATCGCAATGGCGACCCTCGGTTTGTTCCACTGCTCGAATGCGTCTCTCGAATTCCCGTCACCAACGACAGGATCGACATCGTCCATGACGTGTTGGGGGCAGCGGGGCGACAGCTCGGTCTCTACCCAAATGTCGATTTCGCGCTCGGTGCGCTGACATTCGTCACCGAGATTCCGCCCGACGTTCCACTGTTCGCGATCGCCAGGATCGCCGGCTGGGCGGCCCACTATGCCGAGGAGCTCGACGAGCGACCAGTTCGCTTCCGAGGGCTGGCACGCGCCCGGTGACGATCCTCAATCGACTGGCTCAGCCGTCTCTGACTCCACGTGAATCTCTGCGACGGCTTCGACGTCCGCGTCAGGTTCGGCTTCTGTTGGAGTCGGAGCAGTGGGCCAGGTGCGGCCACGGGTCAACAGGAGGTAGATCGCTCCGCCTGCGATCGTCGCCAACGCAACCCACTGATTCCAGCGCATACCGGCGACCTGATGCGACAGGTCGATGCGGAGGCCCTCGATCCAGAATCGGCCAATCCCGTATCCGATCAGATACACCGCCAGCAAACGGCCTGGCGCGAGCCTGAACCGACGATGGACCCACAACAAGACCGCACACAACGCCAGGTTCCACAGCGATTCATACAGGAACGCCGGGTGATACGTCGTGCCAGCCAAATCGCCGACCGGTTGATGATCGGCGTCGATTTCGAGTCCCCACGGCAGGTCGGTCGGCTTACCGTACAGCTCCTGGTTGAACCAGTTCCCCCAGCGACCGATCGCCTGCGCCAGCGGAATCGCAGGCGCCACGCACGTCATCACGATCGGCACCGGAATACCTCGGCGTTTCGCCTGCCAACCACCCACCACCAGTCCGGCCAGAATCCCCCCGGGAATCCCGAGCCCGCCTTCCCAGATCTTGGGGATCGAACCGAGATCGTCGGAGAAGCGACTCCAGTCGGTGGCGACGTGATAGAGCCGTGCACCGATCACACCGGCAACGACTCCCCACGTTGCGATCGACGACGCATCGTCTGTGGTCCCAACTCGTTCTTCGACGAACAGCTTGCCCATCAACCACACACCGGCGATCACGCCGAGGGCGATCATCAGACCATAAGCCCGCAAGTTGAGCGGACCAATCGAGATCGCATTGTCCGACGGGCTCGGCAGCGAACCCAGCAAAGCGCCGAAACCGTTCAAGAGTGACTCACTTTCTTGACGAAGGCGACCGCCTCTGACGTGACGAAGTCGCGTTCGTAGTCTCGGGTGGCGACATGATAGCTGCGTTCGAGCCACGTGTGTTCGACCTCGCCGCCCCATGTGCCGACGAGATATTCGCTGTCGGCCGGGTCAACCACGTGATCCTGACGGGAGGTCAGCACAAGCAGGGGCATCTGCAGCTCACCGAAACGATCCGTGATCTTGGCAATACCGTCGTGGAGTAGTGAACGCAGCGGAACCAGGGGTGTGCCGGGATACGCGATGTCGGACGCATCCGGATCGGCGATGTCAGATTCGTCGCCACCCGGCACGATTGTCAAACCGTCCTCGATGAACTCGTCGAGCATCTCCATCGTGACGGCGTCACGAAGTCGGGTCAACGGATTGATGCACACCAGCCCGGAAACGGAGCGATGTTGGAGCGCTGCATTCAAAATCAGGCTGGCACCCATGCTCTGACCCACCAGGACGACGTGTTGCGTACGAGCCGCCAGGCGCTGGTAGGCGAATTCGACCTCACCGACCCAGTCGTTCCATCCCGTCGTCAACATGTCGTTCACGGTGGTCCCGTGACCTGGTAGTCGCGGCAGCTCGACGTCGAACCCGGCGTCAACCATCGCGTCGGCGATCTGGCGCAATGAGGCAGGCGAGCCGGTAAATCCATGCAGTGTGATCACACCCACCTGCGACCCGGCGACATGCGACATCGGCTCGCATCCGGGCATCACCTCCACAGCTATGCCTGCGCTAACCGTCATCCCAGAGTTTCTAGCAGCCGATTGGCTTGACCCGCTGGTCAAGCGTCGGCTTCACTAGGACAGTGAGCATCGGTGAGCGAACATCGACCATGCAACGCCAGCTCACCGATCAGGGCCGCGAACGCAAACAACAACTTGTCGACGCGGCGATGGCGTTGTTCGCTGATCGCGGGTACAACGCCACCAGGATCAGTGATATCTGCGCATCGGCCGGGGTCGCCAAGGGGTTGTTCTACTGGTACTTCCCGACCAAGTTGGATCTGTTCAGCGAACTCGTGCGCTCGATGCGGCAGCGACTTCGTCGTGCACAGGCCGAGGCAATGTCCGACGCCGATCCGATCACCAAGATCGGTCAAGGAGCAGCCGCCAGCGTGTTGTTCATGGCGGACCACGCGACGTACTTCGCCCTCGTCGATCTCGAGCGTGCCGACCCAGCGATCGCCGAAACGTTACGTTCGAGCGGTCATGTGTACCTCGCTGACGTAACCGCACTCGTGCGCGACGCACAGGCAATCGGCCAGATCCCCGACGCCGACCCAACCTTGTTGGCGCTCGGAGTGCTCGGTTCCGTCTCGTCGTTCAGTAATGCGTGGAGGAGCGGTCGAATCGAGTTATCGGCCGACGAGTTGGCGGAGTTCGTCGCCGACTGGGTCGTGCGAGCGCTCGGTGCCAACCGAGCTAAGAAGACGAGCCAATAGGCGAGGCGACCAATCGTTACGGTGCGCTATTTCGCTGCGCAGCAGGCGAAATGAAACTCCAGCACGGAGAACCTTCCTGTCCGCTGGACCCCTACGTGAGCTCGTCGCCCAGTTCTGGGTGACGCGCCGTCAACATCGCAACGAAGGCGTCAACCACGGCTGGGTCGAACTGGCCACCGCGACCGGAGACGACGAATCGCGCCGCTTCCTCGCGGGCCCATGCCCGTTTGTACGGCCGACGGCTACACAACGCGTCGAACACATCGGCGATTGACACGATCCGGCCGGACAACGCAATCGAGCCGCGGCTGATCCCAAGCGGATAGCCGCTGCCATCCCACCACTCGTGGTGCGACTGGGCGATCTCGGCCGCCATTTGGAACAACGAGGCAGAGTTCCCTGCCAGAATCCGATGACCCATGCTGGTATGCGACTTCATCATCTCGTACTCCTCGACGGTCAACGGACCGGTCTTCTGGAGCACGGCGTCAGGGACCGCAACCTTGCCGATGTCATGCAGGCGAGCGGCAGTGCGGAGTTGCTCGCACCACTCAGGTGACTTTCCAAGTGCATGCGCGATTTCTGCGGCCATGTCACCCACACGGTTTGTGTGTTCGCCGGTCTCGGCGTCTCGGAACTCGGTCAGGATCGCCAGTTGTTCGAAGGCTTCAAGGTGATACGCGGGCGTTGTAGGAACCAAGCTCTGCACCACCGCCCTGCCTCCAACCATCGCTTCCAGTTCCTGGGTCCGAAGTCGAAGGATCTCGGCCTGGTGGCGGGCATTCGCAGTTTCGTGGGCAACCTGCAGTGTTCGTAAGCGCAAATCAGCGGCATGCGTGAACATTTGTCGGTATTGCGCGTCGTGCTTCTCGCGCCGTTCCAGTGCCTGCTCGAATCGACCACGCCGCTTGAATGCGGTCGCCAGCAGATCGTTGATTTCCAACTCGTACTCGCGCGATTCGGTACGCTCCGACATGTCCAGCGCGGCTTGGAGCACACCGATCGCATCGTCGAGTGCACCACGCCGCAACGCGACGCGACCTTCTGCCACCATCACCCCGAGCTGCGCTGCGTGTGACGGTTCCGAACCTTCCTCGGAACGTTCCTGCAACACGCGCCTCGCCTCGGCGAAGCATTCTGCGGCCTTCACGTGATCGGCGAGGCCCATGTATGCCTCTGCGAGATCGGCGAGCAGATTGGTCACGATCGACGGTTCATGCCGACGAGCAATTTCGACCGCTCGGCGACCCATCGACACCGCCGGCAAGTACTCGGATCGCGACGAGCGAATTCGGGCGATGTTGCCCATCACCAGCGCCACCAGATCGGGACGCCCATACGGCTCAGCGGCGGCTAGCGCCTGTTCGTACGTCACGATCGCCCGGTCGTTGTCGCCCATCGAATGATAAACGGCGGCGATCGTGTTGAGAATGTTGCCGGCGTCTACGCCGTGGCCTGTTGCCTGGTACAGATCAAGCGCCCGTAGGCACCGTTCGAGCGATTCGGAGAAGTTCGACGCCTGATAGTGAACGACGCCGAGCAGATGCACCGCCCATGCTTCGACGAGTTGGGCGTTGCACTGGGCGGCGATTTCACTGGCTTCCATCGCCAACCCGAAGGCGTCCTCAGGGTCACCGCTGGAATGGGCGAGGCTGGCAAGCCGGTAGAGCGATTCCGCTTCGCCGACGCGGTCGCCCTCAGCACGCGACACCACCCGCGCCTGGATCGCTAACTGACGAGCCGCCCCCGGGTTCTGATCTTGTTCGTCTGAGGCGCGCTGGAGCAGGTCCCGTACCGCCGGGGACGCGCTCGGATCAGTCGACGCAGGGGCATTCGGTTCCACGCAGCTTGATCGGCACGTCGCGTAACGAACTTGAAGGGTTCTTAACGACCGCTTGCCAGTCGAGGTCGGACGAAATCGATGGCCAGAACACCGTGATAATCCCTATCCTCGCTTGCATGGCCCAGCCGATCGCGGGACGCAGCCGCCAGATCGAACGATCGGCGCTGACAGCGCTTGTGCCGGTCGCCGCCCTTGTGCCGTTCTGGCTGTTGGCAATGACTGTGGTCTGGTTTCCGCTCTGGCTGGTCGTCGGCGCGCCGTACTGGATTGTGCCAGTCGTGTGGATCGCATTGGGGAGTTTGCTGTTCGTTCCGTCGGTGCAAGTCGCCGTATTAAGTCCGTTCCTTGGGGCGCGCCGACCAACCGACGCCGAACTGGCGATCATCACTCCGATCTGGCGCGACCTTGCTGTGGCCGCAAACCTGCCGCAGTATCGATACACGATCCGGATGCTCGACTCAGACGAGCTGAACGCGTTCGCGTGCGGCGGCCACCTGGTGATCATGACGACGTTCGCGATCGACGAATTGTCGCCGAGCGAGCTGTCTGGTGTGCTCGCCCATGAACTCAGCCATCACATCGGACTCCACACCGTGGCGCTCACGCTGGGACACTGGATGTCACTCCCGGTGTTATTACTCGCCCGATTCGGATTCTTCCTCCAGAACGTTGCGCGGGCGGCGACCGACTCGTTTGCGTCGCATTCCGCGGCGCTGACCGCTGTGGGTCGGGTCGTTGCTGCGGTGCTCACCGCCGTGTCGTGGGTGTTCCTTGCTGCCCTGTACGCGGCCGACGGATTGGGCAACATCGTCGGCCATAGTTCCGAATTCGAGGCCGATCGGCGGGCTGTGCGAATGGGTTACGGCCAGCCGCTCGCCGATGCGTTGCGCGCGGTGATTCGACTTGGTGGTGGTGCTCGCCCGATCGGATGGAAAGCACGGTTGACCAGTTCTCACCCGCCGGCCCGAACCAGGGTTGCAAGAATCGAGGCCATGCTCCGCCACCCCAGCGGCTGACTCCCACAACTCGCTCAACGGAGCCGAGCCGACACGCGAGGCGACCAGTCGTTACGTCGCCCCATTTCGACTGCGCAGCAGGCGAAATGAAAACTCCGGCACAGAACCCTCACCTATCCGCTAGACCCCTCAACGGCGACTCAGCAACGCGATCAGGGTTCCGATGAAGGCGAGACCCAGAATCGCGCTGACAAGAACGGCAAACGCAACCGCAGCTGCACTTGATGATCGAACGATCAGCACAGTGCACATGAACCCGAGCAACACGACGACAACGGTCGAAATCACATACTCCAACCGGAACTCGACGGGTGTCCGCATGTTGTCGACACGAATCGGCGGTGCGGGAACAGGCTCAGCAACGACCGGCTTTGATCGTTGCCGTCGGATGTCCGCAATCAGCCGGTCACATCCGGCGTTGACCTCGGCCATCGCCCGTTCGAGTCGGCCTTGGTGCGCGTCGGGATGGAGCCTTTTGGCAATCCGGCGACGAGCCGCCCGCACTTGGCCAGTGGTCGGGTCGCCCGGTAGCTCAAGCAGTTGCAGCAACTCGCCGGTGTTCATTTCGTACCTCCTTCCGCACTCAACCACAACAACCTGCCGATGTCGAGGGCACGCCAACTTTCTGACGTCGGCGGCTGATCGCGCGTACGGTGTACGAGATGCCGGTTTCCCGCGGTCGCTTTGATGCAGTCGTCGTTGGCGCCGGGCCGAACGGTCTGACCGCCGCCGCACGCCTCGCCCGTGCAGGTCAGCGGGTGATCGTCGTGGAAGCCGCCCCGACGATCGGCGGCGGCTCGCGTACGGGCCAACTCGGTGACGCCCGCGTCGACTTCTGCGCAGCAGTCCATCCGTTCGGGGCTTCGTCACCGGCGTTCGAGGAGTTGGGACTCACGACCTACGGTCTGACGTGGAGTCATGCGCCGCTCGGGCTGGCACACCCGTTCGATGACGGCACGGCAGCCACCCTGTTGCGTTCAACACCGGAATCGCCCCACGCCACAGCCGAAATGCTGGGCGACGATGCTCGCCGGTGGCGGCAAGTGGTCGATCCGTTCACAACCGACTGGGATCGCTGGCGCCACTTGGCACTCGGGCCCGTGCTCGGCACCGTCGTCAGCAACCCGCTGGCGATGATCCGGTTTGGCATGTTGGCCGGCATGCCCGCCACCGCACTCGTGCGGTTGTTCGCTTCACGCGAGGCACGCGGCCTGCTGGCCGGGATGGCGGCCCACAGCGGCGCACCACTCGCCTCACCGACGACCGCAGGCGTCGCCATGGCGCTCGCCGCTGCCGGTCAGTCGGCAGGGATGCCAGTCGCGGCGGGTGGCAGCCAGGCCATCGTCGACGGATTGGCGGCGATCGTGGTCGAAGCCGGCGGCGAGATCGAGACAGGACGACGCGTTGGATCACTCGGCGAGATCCCACGCGCCGACGCAGTGCTGCTCGACGTCACGCCTCGCCACGCGGCGGCAATCGTCGGAGTTCCGGCGCGGCGATGGCGGCATGGCGTGGCGGCATGGAAACTCGACCTCGTGATGGTCGGCCCGATGCCATGGACGTCGGCGGCATGCCACCTCGCAGGCACGGTCCATCTGGGAGGAGATTGGCGCGAGGTTGCAGAGTCAGAACGGGCGACCGCACACGGCGGTCTACCGGAGCGACCATTCGTGATCATCACCCAACCAACGCTCGCCGATCCATCCCGCGCACCACTCGGCCAACACGTCGTGTGGGCCTACCGGCACGTCCCGAACGGATGCGACGATGATCGGGCGACGGCTGGTATCGAACGTCAACTCGACCGGTTCGCGCCCGAATGGCGCGACCTCGTAGTCCACCGTCGCGTCACGAGTCCCGGCGATTACGCCCGCTACAACGAGAACTACGTCGGCGGCGACATCGCCGGCGGAGCGATGACGGCATGGCAGACCGTCGCCCGCCCGCGCCTCAAGCTCGACCCGTACCGAATGGGCGACGGTGTGTGGCTGTGTTCGCAGTCGACACCGCCTGGCCCTGGTGTCCACGGCATGTGCGGCTGGCATGCCGCTGGCTCAGTCCTGTCAGCGCGGCGTCGAGGCAGTCGGTCGGCCCACGATGTCGGCTAGCGCGGCCTCAAGTAGGCCAACCAGGTCGGCGGGAGCGACAGCGATATCGAGGCCGCGTTTGCCTCCGCTCACGTAGATCTGGCCGAACAGGATCGCAGTCTCGTCGATCACTGTTGGCAGCCGTCTCTTTTGACCCAGCGGGCTGATCCCACCTCGCACGTACCCAGTGATTCGTTCGGCAACTGCCGGGTCGCACATCTCGACATGCTTTGCACCGAGTGCCTTGCCGACGGCCTTCAGCGAGAGCTTGCAACTCACCGGGACAACCGCGACCGCGTGTGAGCCGTCGACCGTCACCAGCAGGGTCTTGAAGACCTGATCGGGGTCGAGGCCAAGCTTGTCGGCTGCCTCTTTGCCGAAATCGTTGAGCGATTCACTGCGCTCATATTCGTGCGTGGTGAACGCTACGCCTGCCGCTTCGAGCGTCCGGATCGCCGGGGTCATCAACCACGAGTATGGCGGCTGGCCAGCCACTATGGTCGGATCGTGCGCATCTCGGTCGACCCGTCGACGAACCCCGCTGACTACGAGTTCTCACATCAGATCCGTGTCCGTTTCGCCGAGACCGATGCGATGGGAATCGTCCACCACAGTCGGTACGTCCCGTACCTCGAGGAAGCCCGTGTTGCGTACCTCCGACACATCGATCATCCCTACACCTCGATTCAGGACGAAGGCATCGACATGGTTGTGTTGGAGGTGTTCATGCAGTATCGAGCGCCGCTCAAATTCGATGACGTCGTCGATGTTCATGTGACCGTCCACGCCGTCGAACGCGCCACGTTTCAGATGGCATATCTGCTCTCGGTCGACGCTGGTGTCCGCGCCGTCGGTGCCACCGCCCACGGCTGTATCACGATCACCGAAGGCCGTCCCACCCGAATCCCGACCTGGATGCGCGACCTCAGGCCAACATCGTGACCGGCCCTCTCAGGGTCGGTGCCGAACGACTACGCAGTCCTGGTGGCTTGTGAGGCTGAGGTTGAACGGGGCGATCTCGGCACGGATGTCGTCGACGCTGTCGCAGCGCCAGGTCGATCGCGCTGTGTGTTCTGCGACCACGTTCACACCGTCGAGAACCTTGTAGATCAGCGTCCACGCCATCGTGCGATCATCGACAGGCTCGCCCTGCTGCCAACCCTCATAGGTGTAGTGACCAACCTGGAGTTGTCGGTACCGCGTGAGTGGCACCGACACCGCCCGTTCCGGCGGAAGCACGCCAATCACTGCAGGCGCACCGACCGGCATTTGCTCGGCAATGAACCGCCAGAGTCGCGACCGTTCCTGATCGTTGAGATGTCCGAACGCCGCAGAAGCAACGAGAGCGCACGCCCCAACAGGCAGCGGTGCATCGGCAAAAGATCGAGGCACGACGGTGGTCATGGCACGCAGCGAGTCGTCCATCGACAATCGAGCGTGCAGCGCTGTCCGCATAGCTTTCGACGGTTCGATGGCGATCACCTGGCCGCCCGTAACAGCCGCTTGCAAGTAGGCCAGACTGACACCGCTTCCCGTACCGACATCGACAATCGGACCGTGGGCAGGGTCAGCATCGTCCAACAGGTCGAGCAGTAGAAGACCGAATGACTCCCACATACCGGTGGCCAGCAGATCGTAGAACTCAGCCGTGGCCTCGCCGTACGGGTCATCGGACGCAGGCGTTGCACGAGTATCGGAACGGCGTGGTTCACTTGCGGAAGCGTCGAACGGTGCCAAGAGGTGGACCCAGCGGGTGTCCTTCTGACCGGGCTGACGGTCAAGTTGTAACGTCAGCGGTTGACCACGGCCGGCAAGTGTCGACAGGACGTCGCCGACATCATCGGTCGAATCGAATCGGTGTTGGCGCTCAGTCCGACCCTTCAGCTCACCGACGGTTTGCGGGCCGCGGAGCATCAACACCGAGAGCACCGCAGTCTCGGCAGCGTTGAGCGTGAGCGCTTCTGGGACAATGTGCCGGTACTTGGTCGCCCTGTTCGAAGTGCTGTGTACCGTGCGAGTCAGACCGCGTCCACGCAGCGATGAGAGAGCCGTCTCAATCTCAAAGTCTGCGTATGTCACGACTGGGTCGCGACTCGTCGATTGGTTGCAGGCATTCCGCAAACTGTTGACGGTGAGCGGATACGTCTCCGGAACGGTCGCCTCCTTTTCGATCAGGCAGCCGAGTACGCGCACCTCCTCGGGAGTGAGGTCACCGACCTGAGCTGACGTTGCACTGTCCACGCCGCGAGTGTTGCACCTCGGTTACACCATTCCGTCGACGCTCTTCGGGGTCACCGCACCATGCAAGTCCATGCATCCGGTGGGTAAGGTCGAGATTCGTGAAATCCCCCAAGGACTTCTTCAAACCATTGGCAGTTGGCGCGCCCGAACCGCTCCGCGAGATTCCGTTTCGGCCGAGCAGGATGATCCATTTCTTCCCGTCATCGAACGAGAAGATGATCGCCAAACTGCCTGAGCTGGTGCCCAGGGTCGACGTGCTGCTCGCCAATTTGGAAGATGGGGTTCCGGCCGCCGAAAAACAGGCGGCAAGGGTAGGGCTCGTGCGTGTCGCACAAACCGTCGAGTTTGGTGACACACAGTTCTGGACACGCGTCAACAGCCTCGATTCGCCATGGGGACTCGACGATCTGACCGCCGCCGTGCTGGAGGCGGGCATATCTCGACGTCGTGATGATCCCAAAGGTCGAAGGCGCCGAAGACATTCACTACGTCGACCGGTTGCTGGCGCAGCTGGAAGCCAAGGCAGGTCTCCGCAGGCCGATCATGGTCCACGCCATCTTGGAGACGGCTCGAGGCGTCGCCAATCTCGAGCAAATCTGCGTCGCCTCGCCACGCATGCAGGGCCTATCGCTCGGACCAGCAGACCTCGCCGCCAACCGTCGGATGAAGACAACACGTGTAGGCGGCGGACACCCCGACTACATCGTGCGCGCCGACCCGAATCCCGATGATGCCGCGGCGCCACGCAACACAGCACAACAGGACCTGTGGCACTACACCATCGCTCGCATGGTCGACGCCTGCGTCAGCGCAGGCATACTCCCGTTCTACGGGCCATTCGGCGACATCGCCGACACGACCGCGTGCGAAGACCAGTTCCGAAATGCCTACCTGCTCGGTTGCGTCGGCGCGTGGTCATTGCACCCGTCACAGATCGACATCGCCCGCCGAGTGTTCTCACCGCGGCCTTCTGAGGTCGCCCATGCCCAGCGAGTGATCGATGCGATGGGTGACGGAACCGGCGCCATCATGCTCGACGGCAAGATGGAAGATGACGCCTCGTGCAAGCAGTGCCAGGTCGTCGTCAACCTTGCTCGACAGTTGGCCGCCCGCGACCCCGAGCTCGCCGCCACCTACGGTTTCTGACATGGCTGATCACACACTCCGCCCACGCCGATCGGTGCTGTATATGCCGGCGGCCAACCTGCGCGCCCTCGAGAAAGCCAAGACGATTCCTGCCGATGCTCTCATCTTCGACCTCGAGGATGCAGTGTCGCCAGACGCTAAGGAGACCGCACGCGCCAACGCGGTCGCTGCCGCGCGGTCGGGTGACTACGGCAATCGTGAGATCACGATCCGATGCAACGGACTCATGACGCCGTGGGGCACGGACGACCTTGTCGCGGCGGCCCGGTCTGGCGCCGCTGCAGTCGTGATCCCGAAGGTCAACTCGCATACATACCTCGAAGAGATCGACCGTCTGCTGACCGAATCCGGAGCCCCGCCCGAACTCTCGATCTGGGCGATGATCGAAACACCGACGGCGATTCTCGACATCAGGACGATCGCTCATCACGATCGGGTCAACGTGCTCGTGATGGGCAATAACGACCTCGCCAAGGAACTCCGAACAGGCGTGCTCCCTGAGCGCTCACCGATCGTTCCGCATCTCGCCTACGCACTACTGGGGGCGCGTGAAGCGGGCAAGGTAATTCTCGATGGTGTCTACAACGACGTCGGCGACGCCGAGGGTTTCCTTGCGGAGGCTCGACACGGCAAGGCGATGGGGTTCGACGGCAAAACGCTCGTCCACCCGAGCCAGGTCGTTCCGGCCAACGAGGTGTGGGCGCCATCGGCCGACGAGGTCGACTTCGCCGAGCGTGTGATCGCCGCCTTCGACGATGCGCGTGCGGCTGGCCAAGGTGTGATCATCGTCGATGGCCGGATGATCGAACATCTCCACGTAGAAAACGCACAGCGAATCCTCGCCGTATCCATGGCAATCGCCGAACTCACCTGACGTGTTATGCCTGGTGTCTGACACCATGTGTAACAACCGCTGGCCTATCGTTTCGTGAATGAACCAATCCGTGGTGGATTCCGAGCTGATCACTGACGAGGAACTCGCTGAGTTGGCGATGGCAGCTGACCCTGACGCCCCGATCGCTGACGATGCGGTGCCGTTCGCGTCGATGATCGACGACCCATTTGCACTGCTCCCTTCGTGGTACATGCCTGCGCCCGGCCTGCGCCAGTCACGCGGCCGCGTGCTCGTTCTCGCTGGCGTCGTGTTGGCGCTGCTCGTGATCGGTGTGATGGGTGTGTGCGTGACGAACGGTGTGCCTGAGCCGGTTTGGTCGCCGTGATTGTTACACGTGGTGTCTGACACGACCTGTAACAATCCGCCGCTGGCGAACGTTGGAGGTGAGTCGTGCGTCGCCGATCAACTACGTTGCCGCCCAGGAATCGATCAAGGAGGTAGCACCGTGTCGCAAGAAGATGAGTTGCTCGCGGAGGTACTCGGGCGGTATGCCGATGCGCCGAACCCTCGCCTCAAGGAAATCATGGAAGCCGCTATCCGGCATCTTCATGCGTTCGCTGGCGATGTCAACTTGCAGCGCGACGAGTGGTTCGAGGGCATCAAGTGGCTCACGGCGACCGGCCAGATGTGTAGCGACACGCGCCAGGAATTCATTCTGATGTCCGACACGTTGGGTGTGTCGACGCTTGTCGAGATGTTGACCTATGCCGGCGCATCCGGGACTACCGAGAACACCGTGCTCGGACCGTTTTACGTGCCGGACTCGCCGATTCGCGAGTTTGGCGAGTCGATGCTGGTCGACCCGGACGACGGTGACCGCGTCGTAATTCGTGGGACGGTGACGAACGCGGACGGTGAGCCGCTTTCCGGAGCGGTGCTCGACTGCTGGCAGAACGCGACGGCCGGCTACTACGCCGTGCAGCAGATGGATGACCAGTCGCCCGAGAACCTCCGCGGTATCTACACGACCGACGATCAGGGGCGATACGAGATCCGCACGGTTCGCCCGGTTCCGTACCCGATCCCCTACGACGGTCCGGTCGGTGCCCTGCTCTCGGCGAACTCGCGGAACTTCATGCGCCCCGGCCACACCCATGTTTGGCTGAAGGCCGACGGTTACAAGGAACTGATCACCCACGTCTTCGACACCGAGAGCGACTACCTCCACGACGACGCCGTGTTCGGTGTACGTGACAGCCTGATCACGAGCTTCGCTCCCGACGAATCCGGCGAACTCACCACGACCTACGACTTCGTCCTCGACCGCACCTGACCAGCGGTTTGCACGCGCCGCCATCGTGGCGCTTAGGGCGCCAGAATGGCGCTCATGCCCAGCTTGCAGGTCAAGGATGTTCCCAACCAGGTTCACGATGTCTTGCGTCGGCGGGCGGCGGCCGCCGGCCAATCACTGCAGGAGTACGTCATGACCTTGCTCGAGGAGCACACGTCGGCAGACACTGTCCAAGAAGTGTTCGAGCGAATCTCTTTTCGGTCGGGCGGCAGTATCACTTTCGGCGACGCGGTCGCGGCGATCCGCTCGGACCGCGACAGCCGGTGATCGTTGTCGACGCCGGCGTGCTCGTTGCGGCGCTCGGAGACGACGACCGCAGCGGCCAGATCGCTCGGCGGCGACTCCGCGACGAACACTTGATGGCACCGGAAATCATTGATCTTGAGGTGATCTCGGTGTTGCGTCGGATGGTCGCGTCACGACTGTGTCCGACGTTCGAGGCGATCAGGCGGTGCTCGACCTGGTGTCGATTCGGATGACTCGCGTCCCGCATCGACTCGTTGTCAAACGATGCTGGGATCTCCGGCAGAACTCGACGCCGTATGACGCCGCATACAGCGCCGTCGCCGAAGCATTTCAACTCACGCTGGTCACCGCCGACGCCAAGCTCGCCGGGGTACCGGGAACCAACTGCGTGGTCGAACTCCTGACCGATTGACCGTCGCTATTCCCGCCAATTCGGCCGGTTTCATCGTGGTACGTTTTGACAATGAAGCTCGGCCGGTGCCGACGAAGTGCCGCCCGATGACACTCCGACGTCGGACGTTCCGATTCCAGATATTGAACTGGAACGAGTGCTCGCTTTGCCTCCGGAGTTGAACAATGAACAGGAGCAGCGGCACCAACACCGTCAAGATCGAGATCACCGGCTGGATCCTCGATTGAGAGTCCCGGTCGAAGCGCGAGTCGTGACGTTCGTGCTGATCCTCGGTTCCGCAATCACGGCATGCCGTGCGGGCTCCGCCGAGCAGCCACGGTCTTCGAACAACAATCCAGAAACCTCATCAACGGAAAGCTCGACATCGGCGGAGTCGACGCCGGTACTGGTGCTACCGCGCTCCTGCTACTCGCGGGACACCGAGTCCGAATGCCAAGAACTGACGGCGGAAGAGACCAGCGAAGCATCGTACGTTGACGGTCCGATTGTGGTCGACAACGACTGTGTATACGTTCGCTATCTGAACGGGACCGTCGGTGCGGTGATCTTTCCGTTCGGAACCGAATGGGATGACGCGGAGCAGGCAGTCGTTCTGGCCAACGGTGATCTGCTGCATGAGGGTGAGTGGTTCACGGGCGGCGGGGGTGGCCTGAAGTTGCACGAGCAGACCGCTGAGGCGCTTGGCGACGTGTTGGATGCACGCCTTCGGCGTTGTATGTCCTATCCCGGTATCGATCCCGTCTCGTATTTCAGACAGGCTTGGGGCGGGATCGTCACAAAGATTCCGGATCCGACCGTCAGCGTTCCGTAGCATCGCAACGTGTCGTTCAGGCTGGCCACGTGGTGTCGGCGACGAACTGGTTGACTCGTTCCACCTGCGCACTGCGGTCGTAGACGTTGTACAGGGCTTGACGCATTCTCACGGGGTCACCGAAGAAGAACTGTTCGTAGTGCGCCTGGCGACCGCCGAAGCTCGACAGCGTCATATCCCAGGCGAGCCGCATCAGGCGAATACGATCACCAGCGTCACCGCCGGCCGAGCCGAGGTACTTGGCGATGTCGGCGCCCATCGGGCCTGACAGATCGGCCTCGGTCGGGATCATGATCAAGCCACTCGACGTGATCAACTTCAGGATCTCCACCAGGCGTTGATACGCCTTCGGGTAGTAGTTACGGGCTGCGTCGAGTGGGCCGCGGGCCGGACACAGGAGACCGTACTTGTTCTTCGTCGCTCCAGCTTCAGAGGCGACGAGCAGCGACTTCATGATCTCGAGCGTGATGATCGTCTCTGCGATCATCTCCTGCACATGCTGATACGAGCCGGTGCCAATCATGTCGACGGCGGCTTGCATCGTCCCGAGCAATGCCTCGGTCTTGGCGATCTTGAGGTTCACGACCTGGTGTGCCATGTGCAGCACCGCTCCGGTTTCGCCGTATGCCTGGTTGGCGAGCTCGGCGTCATTCATCAGGAACACCCGCTCCCACGGGACGAGCACGTTGTCGAAGTAGACCATCGCGTCCATCTCGTCGAAGCGTGACCCGAGTGGATGGTCGGCATGTGAGCGACCCTGGTCCAGCGGCTCGCGACACTGGTACGAGAGGCCTTCGATGTTGTTCGGCACGGCGAATGCCATCGCATAGGGCTTCATATCGTCGCTGCGCTGCAGCACGGTCGATGGGAAGATCAGGATCTCGTCGGAGATCGGCAGCGTCGCCAGCATGCGAGCGCCCCGCACGACGATCCCATCGGACGTTTCACGAACGACTCCGAGGGCGATAAACGGATCATCGTGTTCGGAGTCACGTTTCGATCGATCGACCTGCGGGTTGGTGAGGGCGTGAGTGAGGGCGAGGTCGTTCTCGCGGACGAACTCGAAGTAGTTCGTGGCGTTCGGACCGAAGCGGTGGTCATTCTGGTTGAAGAAGCCTGGCGCCATACCGGCCGCCATCACGTTGACATTGAGGTAGTCAGGAGTGCGACCCATGAAACCGAGATGAGCGTTGGCCCACACACGGTGCATCGACGAGCGGCGTTGCAGATCTTCGATCGTCTCCGGCACGAGAAAGCTGATCCCGACTCGGTCGCCTGTTGTGGGGCTCTCGAATGTCATCGTGTCGACGAGCTCCGGCTGATGCTGCAGGTCGTACAGCGCCGCCAAAGACTTGCAGGCGTTTGCCGTGGTCGGATGTGTGGTCGGATCCGTCACCTGCTCGCCATTGACCCAGAGATTTGGCGCGTCCGATCGGAGTCGGGACAACACGTTGGCAGCGGTGCGAGCAGGCATGGACAGATCTAATCAAAGGTTGTACTATCCTGTCAATGGCTGAACGAGCGAATTCGAAGACCGGCGATGCAGAACGCGACGTCCGAGATCCAGCACTCACATTCGTCGGTCGCGCCCTCGATCAGGTCGCCGATCATCTCGACGGCATCGATCGGCAAGCGATGGAGATGGTGCTGCTGATGCACCGAGTCACCAACGCGGTCGTATATGACCTGGAATCGACAGTGCACCGACCGGCCGGCTGGAGTTGGTCAGCGTTTCGTGCCGTCTTCACGTTGTGGGTCTCTGGCGAGCTCGAACCAAGCAAGCTGGCCGAGCAGAGTGGCATGAGTCGTCAGGCCGTTTCGGCGCTTGCCAAGACACTCGAAGTCGACCGGTTGATACAACGTGATGCAGTGTCCGGCGACGGTCGTTCGGTGTCATTGTCACTCACCACCGAAGGGCGCGATCAGATCGAGCGGATCTTCCGACAGCACAACGAGCGCGAACAGCGGTGGGCCTCGATCTTGACCGGCGACGAACGCACCACGCTGACAGCGCTGCTCAACAAACTGGCCGACGCCAGTCAGCAGCCATGGGTCAGCCACCGATTCTGATGTTACCGATGGTGTCTGACACCATCGGTGACACTGGCAGACAGGAGACACTGTGAACAATCCACCAGACATCGTGCGATCGGCTTACGTCGATCTCGTCGTCACGGATCTCGAACGTGCTCGCCGCTGGTGGGTCGACTTGATCGGGTTTCACGTGCAGGACGAGGAACCCGGTGTCCTGTACCTGCGCGGTTACGAGGAGTTCGTCCACCACAGCGTGGTGCTGCGCGAAGGACCGCTGGCAGCGTGTCGGCGGATGGGATTCAGGGTCCGCACACCTGACGACCTCGACAAAGCCGAACGCTTCTTTGCCAATCGCGGTTGTGCGACCCAGCGCGTTCCTGCCGGGGCAACGCTCGGGCTTGGCGAGGCCGTGCGCGCCGTCGACCCACTCGGGTTCACGGTCGAGTTCGTCCACCAGATGGACCGGGTCGAGCCACTGGTACAGCGTTACGACCTGCGGCATGGGGCGAGCATCAACCGGCTCGACCACATCAATATCGCGATCCCCGACGTGCCAGAGGCGTACGACTACTACACGTCGCTCGGGTTCGGCCTATCCGAAACGATCGAGGATCTGAGCGACGGCACGCTGTATGCAGCGTGGATGTTCCGCAAGCAGACCGTGCACGACATCGCCTTCACGCTTGGTTCCGGACCGATGCTGCATCACGTCGCGTTTGCTGTGCCCGAGTCGCACAACATCTTGTCGCTGTGCGACCGAATTGGAGCACTCAACCTGGCGAAGTACATCGAACGCGGCCCAGGTCGTCACGGTGTGTCGAACGCCTTCTACCTGTACCTGCGCGATGACGATGGCCACCGGATCGAGATCTACACGACCGACTATTTCACCGGCGATCCCGATCACGAACCGATCCGATGGGATGTCCACGACGAACGGCGCCGAGACTTCTGGGCGAATCCGATTGTTCCCACCTGGTACCACGGTTCAGTCGGCGTGCTCGACCTCGACGGGGACCCGGTCACCGTGGTTGCACAAGACCCCACCGAACGAACTGTGACCGTCGGAGCCGACGGCCTCGGCAACATCGTCAACGACTGAGAATCTCCGAGTCGACAGGAAGTATCGCTGTGCGGGTTACCTGGCGAGCAGGATTTGCTCGACTTGGTTTCGCGAACTTTCGGCGGTGGCCCGCCTGAATGTGACGATCGCAACCGCCGCAGAGCACACGAAGCCGATCGCCAACGGCGTGATCGAATTGTCGAAGGCGCGGTTGATCAGGCTGCCGAGCACTGCGCCGAGCACGCCCGACACCATGCCAAGGATCGCCGCCGCCGTGCCGGCAACTTGGGCAAGCGGGCGCATCGCGGCAGCGTTGATGTTGGGAACCAGCACACCGTGCGTGATCAGGATTCCGCTCAACAGGGCGACGAACAGCCAAAACGGGGGCCGACCCTCTGTCAGCAGCGCTGTCGCCAAGAAGATCACGCCGAACACTCCGTAACCGAGCAGCAAACGGGCGACGAGCCGGTCGAGTCCGACACGCTCGACGATCCGGCCGTTGAGCAACATGCCGACACCCATCACGATCGCCATTGCACCGAAGAAGATCGGAAACCAGTTCTTGAGATCGAACACTTGGTCAAGGATGATTTCAGAGCTCGAGAGGTAGGCGATGAACACACCGAACAGGGCGGTCATGGCGATCAGGTAACTCACGGTCCCCGGTGTCGCTACGACGATCTTGCAGCTCTGCCAGACTTCGCCACCGGCCAACGGGCGTCGCTCATCCACCGCCAACGTCTCGGGAAGTCTGAACACCATCAATGCGACTGCGACGGCTGCTGCAGCACACATCCAGAACACGACCTGCCATGGCCCGATCTTGAGCAACCCGGCGGCAATCGTCGGCGCAAACGTCGGGACCAAAATGAATACGGCCATGATGAACGACATCTGACGAGCCATCTGCTCACCGGCGTAGACATCACGAACCATTGCCATCGCGGCGACTCGCGGGCCTGCTGAACCGAGCCCCCAGACGAACCGAGCGATCAGCATCACCGTCAGCGAAGAAGCCAGGCTGGCTCCGATTGCACCCACGATGAACAGCAGCAACCCGCCCCACATCACCGGTCGTCGGCCAAACCGGTCAGCCAGCAGCCCTGCCGGCAACAGTCCAATCGACGACCCCATCAGAAATACGGTGATCAGGCCGGCAACAGCAGTCGAGTCACTCGCCAAGCCCATCGCCGAACGGATGTCGGCAAAAGCAGGGAGGACCGAATCAACCGACAACGCCGTCGCCGCCATCGCCATCGACAAGACGAACGTGAATCCCTTCGTCCCCGGAACCAGCGAAGTGCGGGATCCGTTGCGGGTGAGCATGCACGTCAGGCTATGAACGTCGAGTCACATCCCAACTAGCATCGTTCGCGACGTCGAAACGTCGCTCCGGAAAATCAGGTCTGTGCAGCGAAGGCGCTATGGAGTGGGTAGTACCTCCGATCGGGGACGATCTCAGGCGGGAGATTGGGCTTGACGTTCTCGACGAACCAGTTCTGCCCGTCCTCCTCTGACTCCCAGATCTCGACGACCCTCCAACCTGCGATCGGGCTCGGCCCGCCGGTATGGGCGATAAACCCCTTGGCGGCACGCATCAGGGGAGTCATCTGTCCGATCATCCCCGCATAAATCTCCTCGGACAGATTCGGCACTTCACCGATCATCAGCACTGGCATCAAAGTCTCCATTCTCGTGGCGGTGCGCCGCATATTACGGCAACCCGGAGGAGCGCACCAGGGGCTAGTTGCGCCGTTTTCCGTCGACAGGAACGTGAGTTCAGGTGCCGCAGGTTTCTAACACGACGCGGACACAGGCGGCCGTTGTGAGCCTCGTGTCACCTTGACGCCAGGCGACTCGGAACTCGTCCCACAGCCCGACGGGATCGAGTGGGCGAATCGCAACATCAACTCGGCCAGACTCCCGCTCGGCCTGCCAAGTGTTCAACCATCCGATACCACTCCCAATCGCAACCATGTCGAAGACTCGCTCGATTTGGGTTGCACCGTGCGTCACCCATGCAGGGTTGACGCCGACGCCGGCGAGGTACCTAGTGATGTCGTCGTGAGCGCGCGGCGCATCGCCGCGGTCGACGATCAACACCGGTTCGCCTTCGAGCTCGGTGGCATCGACTCGGTCGACTCCCGCCAGCCGATGTCCCAACGGCACGGCAACGTGGTCAACCGGCACCCGCGCCAACGGTACCGACGCAATCCGATCAGGGTCGGCCACCGGCCCACGGACAATACCGGCCGCGAGGCGACCGGACCGGAGTCCCTCGACGATGTTGACCGACGTCATCGCAGCAGGGTGAACCAGCACGTTGGGTTGCTCGTCACGAAATCGACGCAGGGAGTTCATCGCACCGCCCTCGCTGCCATGACAGAATCCGAACCCGAGATCGTTATCGGCCGACGTCAACTGTTTGGCGAGTTGCTCAAGCCGTTCCGCCGCTCGCAGTACAGCCCGCGCCTCGCCAAGCAATCGCTCGCCGGCATCAGTCAACTCGACGCTGCGCGACGTCCGCTCGAACAGCGTCAAACCCAGTTCCGCTTCCAACTCCCGGATCCGCTGCGACAACGGCGGTGTCGACATGTGCAATCTGTCGGCGGCACGACCGAAGTGGCGTTCCTCCGCGACTGTGACGAAGTACCGCAATCGGCGCAGGTCAACGTTCGCCACGCCCTACAGGCTACTCGCCGATTGTTATCGAACGAGACATAATCGGCGTACCAGCCGGTCGTGGACACGACACCGGCCAGCGGCCAAACTATGACCCATGAAGATGCTTTGGTTTCATCTCATGCCGTACCCGGCGCTGCCAGACGACTTCAACAAGAAGCACCGCAGCGTGTGGGTCGACATCGACCCTGCCTTGTTCGATCGAGACATCATGGCCGAGACCTACGACACGTACATCGAGCAACTGGTGTACGCCGAGGAATGCGGCTTCGACGCGATCTGTGTCAACGAGCATCACAACAACGGGTATGGCTTGATGCCGTCGCCAAACCTGATCGCCTCGATCCTCGCCAGCCGCACTTCCAAGGCGGCGATCACAGTGCTCGGCAACTCGGTCGCGCTCTACAATCCGCCTGTCCGGATCGCCGAGGAAATGGCGATGCTCGACCTGATGAGTCGCGGTCGGCTGATCGCCGGCTTCCCTGTCGGCACCCCGATGGACACCTGTTACTCGTACGGCGTCAACCCGAGCCATCTGCGCCCCAAGTACTACGAGGGCATCGAGTTGATCAAGCAAGCGTGGGAGTCGACCGAGGCATTCGCCTTCAATGGTCAGTTCAACCAGCACCGATACGTCAACCCGGTCCCCCGCCCGTACCAGCGCCCGCGACCGCCGATCTGGATCCCTGGCGGAGGGTCGGTCGAGACGTGGGACTTCTGCGCCGCGAACGACTACGTGTACGGAGCCCTCACCTACTATGGCTACAAGATGGTCCGCGAGACCATTGCCGGATTCTGGCGACAGGTCGAAGCACACGGCAAGGACGCCAACCCGAACCGGCTGGCGGTCACACAGTTCATCGGAGTCGCCGACACCGACGCCGAAGCGCACAAGCTGTACCGCGAGCCGGCCGAATACTTCTTCAACCGCTCGCTGCACGTCTACCCCGGCTTCACCGATCCGCCCGGCTACGTCACGGAGGCTTCGGCGCGCGCCCGCTACAAGTCACAGGTTCGTCAAGTTGCCAGATCCAAGCAGGCCAGTCATGATCTCACGTGGCAGGAAATGCTCGACAAAGGTTATGTCGTCGTCGGCAGCGCCGACACGGTGCGCGAGCAACTCGAAGCAGCCGCCAGGGAACTCAACATCGGCAACATGTGCGCGATGCTCCAATTCGGCAACATGAACGACGAGGTGACCCGATACAACACCCAAATGTTCGGCGAGAAGGTCGCCCCGCAGTTGCGCACCATGTTCTCCGAATTCTCACACGATTGGTGGCCGACCGGTGCCTGACTCTCGACTCCCCGAACGGCTGATCTACCTTTTCGGGATCGCCGGCAATGCCGGCACTTCGCCCGCGTTGCAGCAACTCGCCGACGAGGGCTGCGAGATCATCACCCCGTCGGTTCCGGGCTTCGATGGTGTCAGCGGATTCGTTGCGCCGTTCGAGTACCTCGACTGGTTGGCATCGTTCTGGGACTCGATCGACGCCTCAGCGGCGACACCATGCCCAGTTGTAGGCGCGTCGATTGGCGGCATGATCGCCGCCGATCTGGCAGCAATGCGACCGGAAGCGGTCACCAAACTGGCGTTGCTGGCACCCTTCGGGATCGCCGATGCCTCGAATCCAGGTTTCGACCTGTATGCAGTGCGCGGCCCCGACCGGCTGCAACACCTGTTCGCCAAGGGTGTGCCAGAGGCATTCAATAATCGCTTTGCCGACAGAGGCGAGGAAGACGCTCCGGTTGCTCTGTACCTGTCCGAGATCGCCGCCGCCAGCCTCACATGGCCGCTCGGTGATCGCGGACTAGCCCGCCGGATACACCGGATCACGTGCCCGAAGCTGGTCCTGTGGGGCGAACAGGACGAACTCCTGCCGCCCGGTTTGATCGAACGCTGGGGCGGCGGCGATGTGGTCGCCGGTGCCGGCCACCTGCTCGAATGGGACACGCCCGATGAAGTCGCAAGCAAACTCCGAACGTTCCTGAAGGATTGATCACCATGACCGCAACCTGTGAATACACACCCAGTTCTCCGTTGGGAGAGAGGGCGGCGGCAATCGCACCGCTGGCCGACAAATGGGCAGAATACGCCGACGAGCAGGGCAAACTTGCCCCAGAACTCGTCGATCAGTTGCACGCCGACGGCCTGTTCGGGATGTGGGTACCACAGGAACTCGGTGGGTCCGAGCTCGGGCCGGTCGAGTCGCTGGAAGTGATCGAGCAAATTTCATACGGTGACGCCTCCGCCGGCTGGGTGGTGATGGCCGCCAGCCTGTCGATCGGCACAGCTGGTGCATACCTCAACGACGACGCCGCGAAGGCACTGTTCAGAGGCGACCGAATGCCGGTGATTGCCGGACAAGGAACTCGGCCAGGCACGGCTGTGACCGAAGGTGACGGGTACCGGCTGAGCGGCTCGTGGAGTTTCGGCTCCGGGCTCCTGCACAGCACACATGTGCATTCGCTCGGCATCATCCAGGAGACCGGCGAGCCACGGATCTTCGTGACGCCAATCGAAGACGTCACCCTGCTCGGTAACTGGGACGTACTCGGCCTGCGAGGCACCGGCTCGGTGGACTACTCGATGGATTCCGTCTTCGTCCACGGCGATTACACCCACTTCGCCGTCACCGAACAGGGCAAGCGGGGTGGCAGCCTCTATCACGTCGGCATCATCGGGTTCGCAGAGATGTGTCATTCGGGTTGGGCTCTCGGTCTCGGGCGTCGGATGCTCGACGAGCTGGCTGAACTGACCTCGCAGAAGGCCGGCCGAGCCGGCTCGAGCGGTGCCAGCGACTCGTTCGTCGAGGGCTTCGCCAACGCAGAAGGTACGTTCCGGGCCGCCCGCGCCTTCGTGCACGGAGTCTGGGCGGACGCCGCCGCAACGCTTGCTACCGGCGCACATCTTTCGACCGAGCAGCACACGTTGATCCGGCTGGCGCTGACCCACGTCACGCACGCGTTACACGAGGTCGCCAACCACGTGTACCTCGCGGCAGGAACCACGTCGCTGCGCCGCGGCCGGTTGCAGCAGATGATGCGCGACGTGCATGCCGGCACGCAGCACATCACGTCGTCTCCGATGGTCGTCCAGAATGTCGGCCGCATGCTGTCGGGTGCCACGTCCGGTAAGAAGTGGCAGTTCCTCGACCTCGTCGACGCATGAGTAACGATCGACGACAGTTCGATGCGCTACTGCTCGACATCGGTGACGTGATTACCGCCCCGATCTGGGATCAACTCGACGAACTCGAACAGATCACCGGCCGCTGCTTCGTCGGCCGTGGCCCACTCGCTCCCGAAGATGACCAACTCTGGCGGCGGTACACATCTGGCGAGCTGACCTTTTACGACTACTGGCGTGAGTACGCCACCGCAGCTGGTTACACCGACTGGCGCGACCTGTTCCGGGAACTCACGGTCCATCTTCCCCATCGGTTCGGCGATCTCGATGCCTACGCGTTGATGGCTGACGCGCGAGCCGCCGGTTACAAAGTTGGCGTACTCACCAACGACGGTGTCGGGATCGGCGGTCACGATTTCTTCTCGAATCTTCGGGAGTTCCAACTACTCGATGCCTTCGTCGATGCCCGTCAGTTCGGGTCAGCCAAACCCGATCCGGAACCCTATTTACGAGCTGCCGAAGCGCTCGACACGCCGATCGAACGAATCGTCTTTCTCGACGATGCCCAATATTGCATCGACGGAGCCCGCGCTGTCGGCATGACCGGAGTGTTGGTCGACCCTGTCGACAAGTTGCCGGCGTTCGAACGGACCCGGGCGCTGCTCGGACTATCTCGCGTCTCGATCGTCTGATGGGATGCAGGCTTGGTTGCGGGCAGGTTGACGATCCCATGACAGAGTGGACGTCGTGACCGACAACGCGTTCCGAGTGGCCGCTGTGCAGGCAGCCCCCGTCTTTCTCGACGCCGGCGCGTCCACCGACAAGGCGTGCGGCTTGATCGCCGAAGCGGGACGACAGGGGGTGCAACTCGCTGCGTTCGGCGAGACCTGGCTGCCTGGCTATCCCCGTTGGGTCAACTCCCCGATACACGTCAACCTCAAACGCACGATCGGTGGCCGCTATCTCGATGCCGCGATCACGGTGCCAGGGCCCGAGACAGAACGGCTCTGCGCTGCCGCCCGAGACGCCGGCATCGATGTCGTGATCGGTGTGGCCGAGCGGGACGCGTTGACGAGTGGAACCGTGTATTGCACGCTCGTCTTCATCTCGTCAGACGGTGAGATCATCGGCAAGCACCGCAAGCTCAAGCCGACGTACGGAGAGCGCTTCGCGTGGGGCGAAGGCGACGGGTCCGGCCTTCGGGCATGGCAGCGGCCATACGCCAGGATTAGTGGACTCAACTGCTGGGAGCACAACATGGTGCTGCCGGGCTACGCCCTGATCGCAGACGGTACCCAGGTTCACGTCGCCGCCTTTCCCGGATACGAGAGCACGCGACAACTGGTGCTCTCGCGGGCGTTCGCTTCGCAGGCAGCGGCCTACGTCATCGTCGCCGGAGGAATCCTCGACGCCAACGACATCGACGACGCCGAGCTGCGAGACGCAATCTCGATGCTCCCGCCCATGACTGGTGATAGCTACATCATCGATCCGAGCGGCGAGGTGATCACCGGGCCTGCCCTCGGCGAGACGCTGTTGATCGCCGACATCTCGCTGGAAAAGGTGCGCGAGTCGAAAGCGTTGTGTGACACGGCCGGGCACTACTCGCGGCCCGACGTGCTGCGACTCGTGATCGACCGAACTCCGGCGCGCCGCCTGATCGAGACCGCTGGAGAAGGGTCGTGACGCGCTTCACGGACCTGGTCGGATGCAAGCATCCGATTCAACTGGCCGCAATGTCACGAACGGCCACACCGGCGTTGGCCGCAGGAATCTCCAATCTTGGCGGGCTCGGCATGTTGGCGATGGGTCGCCCGACCCGAGCAGCGGCGCGGGCCCAGGTCGACGACGTACTTGCACTCACTGACCGCCCGGTCGGCGCCGGATTCATCGTGCTGTTCCTCGACCGCCAGATCCTTGAAGACGTCGCTGCCAGACTTCCGGTAATCGAATTCTTCTGGGGTTGGCCAGATCCCAAGTTGGTGTTGCCTGACGTGATCACCGGATGGCAGGTCGGCACCGTCGATGAAGCCAAGGCTGCCGTTGACGCCGGATGTCAATACGTGGTCGCCCAGGGTGTCGAAGCTGGCGGCCACGTGCGGGGAGTGATTCCGCTTGCAGAATTGATTCCCGCCGTTCGGGCAGCCGTCGGCATCCCGGTCGTCGCCGCTGGCGGAATCGGTACCGCCGCAGCCGTGCGTGTTGCCCTCTTGCGCGGCGCCGATGCCGTGCGGATTGGAACACGGTTCGTTGCGACAGTCGAATCAGATGCGCACGATCATTATGTCGATCTGCTCATCCGATCGACGGCTGCCGACACCGTTCTGACGAGGCGATTCGATGTCGGATGGCCCGATGCACCCGTTCGAGTGCTGACGTCGGCGCTCGTCGCTGCCGAGCAGTCGCCAGACGGGACGGTCGCCCAAATGGCGATGCCGGACGGATCAATTGCCGAGATCCCGAGGTTCTCGACAACTCCCCCCAACCGTACGACGACCGGCAACCTCGATGCCATGGCGCTGTACGCCGGCACCAGCGTCGACGCTGTCACCGGGCGAACCACGCTCGCCAGCGTGATGAACGAACTGCTCGTCGGCACCAGCCCAGCCGAGGCCTAGGAGCCGGTACAAGACCAGGAGCATCAAACCGATATGACGAGGACCATCGTGATCACCGGAGCGAACCGAGGGCTCGGTCTCGCACTCGCACGCGCCTACGCCCACCGGGGCGACAAGGTGATCGCCGGTTGTCGCATGCCGTCAATGGCCAACGAGCTGGCTGCTGTGACGCCGCACGTTCACACCCTCGACGTCGGCGATGAACAATCGATCAATGCGTTTGTCACCGCCTTCGGCGATCGCACCGTCGACATCCTGATCAACAATGCAGGCATCGACGCCCGCAACCTTGGCGTCGCCGACAGCGACCGTGACGTGCTGACCCAGTCGGGCGATCACATACTGGATCAGATCCGTGTCAACGCCGTCGGACCGATGCTCGTAGCCCGAGGTTTGGTCGCCAATCTGCGTCGGTCTGACAGTCCCCGGATCATCAACGTGTCATCGCAGGTCGGCTCGATGGTCGTCGGCGCAGGCATGGGTCGCGACGTCGGCTACGCCGTGTCCAAAGCGGCACTCAACATGATCACGGTCAAGTTGGCGGCGCGCCTCACGGACGACGGAATCATCGTCCTGGCGCTTCACCCCGGTTATCTCCGCACCCAAATGGGCGGCACCACTGCCCCCTTGGGTCCTGATCAAGCAGCCACCGAGATCGTGCAGTTGGTCGACAGCCTCACGATCGACGATTCCGGCAGCTTCAAAAGGTGGGATGGCACCGAGCACCCCTGGTAACGCCGGTTGGTCAAACCGTGGGATGAGCCGTCCCTGAGCTGACCGGCAATCGTTCACCGTGTTCGTCACAGCGGGACGCGTCCCTTCCTCGGGAACGGTTCGATACGACATACTGAACCCCATGACGTTCTTACAAAACACCTGGTACGTGGCGATGTGGGGGCAGGATCTGGAACCTGGCGAACTGACCCAACGGGTGATTTGCGATCAACCGATCGCTCTGTTCCGGAAGGCCGATGGAATGGCGGCGGCGATCGCCGACCAGTGTGCTCACCGGTTCGCACCTCTCAGTCGCGGCAAGGTGTGTGGCGACAAGGTCGAGTGTCCCTACCACGGCCTCCAGTTCGACGAGAACGGGACCTGTGTTGTCAATCCGCACGGCAGCGGTCGAATCCCATCCTCGTTGAACATTCGCTCGTATCCGATTGTCGAACGCCACACGATCCTGTGGATCTGGTTGGGTGATCAACCGGCTGATACCAGCCTGATCCCCGACTATTCACATCTCGACGACAACGCCCCCGGGGTCGTGTCGAAGCGCGACTCGATGGTGATCGATGTCGACTACCGGCTGATGGCAGACAACCTGCTCGATCTGAGCCACGTCAACTATCTTCACGACGGTCTGCTCGGCAACGCCGAACTGGTCAGTGCCGATGTCGACATCCATCAGGACGGCGACACGCTCTACGTCACGCGCACCTCGCGGAATGTCACACCGCCGCTGATGTTCGACCTGATGTACCGCAACGACAGCATGCCGGTCGATACATGGGCCGAGATGCGATGGGATGCGCCCGGTTGTTTGCGCAACCACGCCGGCGTCACGCAACCGGGGGAAACTCGCGAGCAGGGCATGACGGTGATTGGTTCGCATCTGCTGACTCCGATCTCCGCCACGCAGATGCGCTACCACATCGCTGCCGTTCAACTCGGTGGACCTCCTGTCGGCGAAACCGACGCTGAGATTGCCGAGCGACTCAGCACGCTTCGACGATTCGCCTTCGAGCAGCAGGATCTCCCGATGGTGGAGGCTCAACAACGGGCGTACGACCGCGCCGGTGGCCCCGAGAATCTGAAGCCGATCATGCTCTCGATCGACGCCGGTCCGCTGCGGGCGCGTCGCATCTTGGAACGCAGGATTGCCGAGGAAGCAGCACCAGTATCGGTTGTCGTCGGCGGCCGTCAACCTACGCCGGTCTGAAGCCGCCCAGCGACCTGCGCAGCTACTTGCGGCGACGGGGCAATCGGTAGTCGCCGCTTTCGAGCGCCACAGTGAGTTTGCGAGCAGCGGACTGCAGCACGCTGACGTGATGCGACTCGCCGTCGGTGACTCGTGACGTCGGACCGATCATCGAGATCGCCGCCACCACCGGACCATTCACCGACGATCGCACAGGAACAGCGAGCGAACTCATTCCGATCTCGGTCTCGTCGATACTGCGGGCATACCCGCGCTCACGAACCTTCACGATTTCTGATCGCAGGACATCGGGCACGACGATCGTGTAACCGGTGCTGCGCGGCAGGCCTGCGGCCAGTCGCGCCTCCAACACCCCGGGGACGAATGCCGCCAACACCTTGCCGGCGCTCGAACGATGGATCGGGCCGCGACGCGAGTTATCGGTTGCGTATCTCAGTGCGCGAACGCCCTCGACGCGCTCGACGTACACGACGTCGCCGCCGACCGGGATCCCGACCTGTACCGTTTCACCAAGCGCTGTACGTAACTCGACGAGTAACGGGAGGGCATGCTCGCCTACTGCTGAGCGCCCTGCAGCGAGGTGTCCGTACTCGATCAGCCGCAGGCCAAGCCGGTATTTTCCGGCCTCGGTTCGCGTCAGCATTCCAGCGTTGGTCAACACGGCGCATGTTCGGTGCGCCGTACTTTTGGCAACGCCGACACGTCGCGCCAACTCACTCAGACTCAGTTCGGGTGCAGCCGCTAGCGAGTCGAGCACACCCAACGCGATCGTGACCGATTGAAGTGCCGGTTTCTTGGCTACCGACGTGCCGGTGGCGAGAGTCATACGGTTCCGACGATGATCGAATTAGGATCGACCGTTACCGGGCTCTCGAAGTACTCGACAGTCGGCGAGGCACCGAACCGCTCGGTCAAGCGCTCACGCCACGCCTCGTTGTACACGGCTTCGGCTGCCGCCTTGGTCTCCCAGAGGTAGACGCCCCCGCCTACGGTGCCACCCTCGCCCAGCAGGTAGTGCTTGCGCAACAGCCCAGGCAACCCCTGATACGAGGGAGCGCTAGCTTCAAAGGACGCCCGCACCGCGTCAGCCGACATCGCTGAGTCAAGTGGAAAGCGAACGATCGCAATAATCACGGTGTTGACGTTAGTTCGCTGCGTTCGCCCACGACGAACGCTAGGTCCTGAGCGTCCGACGAACGACGTCAGGCCCGAGAATCTATTGATTCCAGGAATCGAGTCAGCTCGTCGCGGTAACTCGCAGATGTGGGCAGGTACTCACGAATGCCATGCGGCGCACCGGCGACCTCGATGATCCGAGCATGCGGCACACCCTCCTGAAAGCGCGCCGACTCATCGGGCGTCAGTGCAGGACCCATTGCCGGGTCAGCCCGCAAGATCGTGACCGGCACAGCGATCGGTCGTGCAGGATTCCATCCGGCGAGCGCCGTGCCATCGATCGCCGTGTCCCACACACCCGGATCGCAGGCGAGGAACGATTCGACCTTGGCGTCGATGGTTGCGGACGAGACTTCGTCGGACCATCGACCACCACCGGCACCGCGCTGTTCCGAGAGATATGCGCGGACCGCCGCCGGAGATGCGCCAGTGCCCTGCAACCGTTGCATCTCGGATCGCAAGTACCGGAACACATTGGCGAATGGAGTCGCCGCGAACACGCCGGGTTGCCCGTGGTACAGGGGCGGATCTTCGGCGAACACGCCACTCACGAGGTCGGGTCGGGCACCCGCCAGATACACGGCAACTGCACCGCCCAGCGAATGGCCCACAACGACAACCGGCTCGGACATCGTTTCGAGCAATGCGATCACGTCGCTGGCGTAGTGCTCGATGACGTACGTATCGGGCACCCGATCCGACTGGCCGTGACCTCGTAGATCGATCGCCGCGATGTTCCAACGCGGCGACAGACCGTGGCCGAGTTCCTCGTAGTGCGCCGAGCACGCTGACAGACCGTGGATCAACAACACGTCGCAGTCGGTGTCACTCCCCCATCGGCGCACGCCGAGCGTTGGTCCCCCAGGTACCGAGAATCGGCTGATCATCTGGGGTTCTCTGGTCGGTGATGTGACCATGGCGATGCCGCTTCGAGAGAGCTGGCAACTTGAATCAGAATGTCGTCGCGACCGTAGGCAGCAGTGAGTTGGACACCGCGAGGCAACCCATCGGACGGCCATCCGAGCGGAAGTGAAATCGCCGGTTGGCCAGTCACGTTGATCGGGCGCGTGAAGGCGCTGCCGAGTCCTGACACGTAGTTCGTGAGGTAGTCACCGAGCGGCATCGCCGCTGTCGGCGTGGTCGGGGTGACAAGCAGATCAAAATCATCCCACCACAACAATGCGCGGCGGGAGATGTCCTGCAGACGACCGATCAGTTCGAACAGATCGACCCCTGACAGGGCGTTGCCTGCCTGCACCACCGCCCAGGTCCTCGGTTCGAGATCGGCCTCACCAAGAGGGCGGCCGATCCGGCTCTGCCAACTAGCGGCATCGGCAGCGACCGATACGCCCAGTGCGGTACGGGCCGACTGCCACAGTTCGTCTGACGACAATTCAGCTGGAGCCGCGACCTCGACTCGATGCCCCATCGACTCGAGCAATCGAGCCGTGTCTGTGGCAGCACTGGCGGATTCGCTGTCGACCGTGACACCCTCGGTCTGGCCGGCGTTGAATGCTTCGGTCCAAACGCCAATCCGGAGCACACCAGGGTCGGTACCAACGACGGAGGCGAGTGACTCCGAACATCCTGGCGCGGGCCACCAGGGCGACCGGTCTGTGAACAGATCGACGAGTGCAGCGGTGTCACGAACGGTTCGTGTCAGCACGCCTTCGGAGAACATGCCCGTCGCTGGATCGGTATCGCTGGCAACCACTCGCCCACGCGTCGGTTTCAACCCGACCAGCCCGCACATCGCCGCCGGTATCCGAATCGACCCCGAGATGTCATTGCCGTGAGCGGCCGGAACGATCCGTGCTGCAATCGCGGCGGCCGAACCACCGGAGGACCCGCCTGGTGACCGAGACAGATCCCACGGGTTGTGGGTAGGCCCGTAGAGCGTGGGCTCGGTCGTCCCCATCGCAGCAAGCTGCGGGACATTCGTGCGACCAATCGGGATCAGACCACCCTGACGCGCTCGCAGCGCAAACCGACTGTCGGTTCGCGCCCGATAGCCGAGGCCGAGCAACGTCGGTACACCGGCGTGATACGACTCACCCGCTTCACGACCCTTGTAATCCTTGAAGAGGAACGGCACGCCGGCGAACGGTGCATCGTGTTCGATCCGTTCCGCGTCGGCGCGAGCCCGCTCGAACTGACGATGAATGACCGCATTCAACAACGGGTTGAGACGTTCGACTCGTTCGATCGCGGCCTCAACCAACTCACGCGGATGCACCTGCCTGCGGTGAATGAGGTCCGCCAGCGCTGTTGCATCAAACTCGTCGTACCCGTGCATCGTTTGATTCTGTCAGTACGGGACTCGCCCGCCATTGACGAGCATGGTTTGACCCGAGACGAACGCCGAGTCGTCTGACATCAAGTAACAGAACGTGCCAAGCAGATCGGCAGGTTGCATCACTCGCCCGAGCGGCGTGCGTGACGGGTCGTACGTGCCGAGGGTCGCTGACCCTGGGGTCGGAGTGAAGCCAGGGGCGACGCAGTTGACTCGAATGCGGCGTTCGCCGAGTTCGTTCGCCAAGCCACGAGTCAGTGAAACAACAGCGCCCTTCGAGGCGACATAGTGGACGAATCCGTGCGATCCGGTGAACGCTGTCTCGGAGGCAACGTTGACGATGCTGGCACCTTCACCCATGTATCGAACGGCGGCCCGACTGCACAGGAACGAGCCCTTCACGTTGACCGCGAACATCCGATCCCAATCATCGCCCGTGATGCCCTCGATCGAGCTACGAGTGCCGATCAGCGCTGCATTATTGAGAAGCCCGGTGATCGGACCGACAGCGCCGATCTCGGAAAAGACGGCATCGACCTGGTCCTCGTCTGACACGTCACAACGAACGTCAGCCCCCGCAGACACGTCGAGCGTGACAACCTCCGCGCCCCGTGCCTGGAACTCTGCCGCAGCCTCCGCCCCAATCCCCCGCGCCCCACCAGTAACCACAATCCGCTTGCTCGCCAACGACAACACGGCCTCCTCGGTCCCAGTCGATCTCCGGTTCAAAGTCTCGTCAGGGGTTGGCTCGTTCGAGGATCTTGACGATGCCCCTGGTGCCGTCGACTTCAATCGTGTCGCCGGTGCGGATTCGCTGGGTCGCCACCGAGGTACCGACCACACACGGGATGCCGTACTCACGCGACACGGTGGCGGCGTGGGTGAGTGAACCACCGCCGTCACAGACGCAGGCACCGATGATCGCGAACGCCGGCGTCCAGTTCGGCGAGGTGGCTTCGGTGACGAGGATGTCACCGTCGTCCAGGTCGAACAGTTCCATCGCCGAGACCATCACTTTGGCGGTCCCCGTGTAGGTGCCCGCAGACGCCGGGAAGCCTTTCAGTTCGGTCGTGTGAATGTCGGACTTGAGAGCGTCGAAGTAATGCTGGTGGATGCCGAAGATCTCGATCAACACAGGATCTTCGATCTTCTCGGGAATCGTCCCGACGACCTTTGGAACGGTCGCCCGTTGGATCTGGTAACCGTCGTAGTAGTCGTGGCGTTCGGTGACCATCCCCTGCAGGTTGTTCCACTGCTGCTCACCGTCACACACCTCGAGCAACTCGGAGAAGAACAGGAACAGGCCGTCGTCGTACTTGTCGACACCGACCTTCTCGCCGATCGCCAACGCACCCAACCGCATCGGGATCGATGCCCGCAGGTCGATGTAGTAGTTGTGATCCTCGTTCCACCATGCGAAGTTGGCGACGGTGTTGATCGCCAACAGTTCGTTGAAGGCACCGAGCGACTCGCCATTCAGAATCGAGCGAGCCTCCTCGATTGCCTGATCGCGTTCGGCTTGCGACGCAGCAAGCGAGGCGTCGAAGTCGTGACGGTGCTCGGCCTGCACGAAGTTGCGCAGCTGACCGAGCGGCGAGGTCTGATCCTCGAGCCATGACGGGATGTTCATGTCGGCGATGCCCTCGGTGCGATGGCCGTACACCTGCAGGAAGTCGTCGAACTTGGTCAACCACGCAGACGAGTTGCCGCCCGCCGAGCTGAGCGCCGCTCTGATCTGCTCGGGGTCGTGATCGAAATGGTCGGCGATGCCGAGCCGCTTGGCCTCGTCGGCCAGATCCCACATCGCTCGGTCGGTCTCCATGATCTTGGAGTCTCGGCCCTGCAGCATCTTGGCGATGTTGCCCGGGTCGACACCGTTGCCGGCGCACACGCCGTAGAGCTGGAGATAAATCGCCAAGAGCGGATACATGATTTCGAAGTGGATTTCCCAGGCACGCCGCTGAAACTGCCACGCGTCACGCATGTACTGCCCGAGTTCAGGCAGCGAGCGACCATCGAAGTCGTACGACTCGAAGTATCCGAGACCGAGGTCGAGTTCCCACTTCCGTTCCTCCCAGATGGCGTCGAAGTTCTGGAGAAACGGCGGCATATTCTTCTCGATGCGTGCGGCGCGGAAGCCGATCTCCCACTCCGACTTGATCGGGACCTCGCCCTCGTATAGAAACGGCCCGCCCATTCGCTGCACAAGTCCTCCAGCCGGCGGGAGCGGCAGTTGATGAGCGGCGAGTTGGGTGCCCCATGCGGCGTCGCTCACCATCATCATGCCCAACGGCGAGAAACCACGTGGCCAGTGAAAGTCGACGAACCAGAAATGCTGCTCGTCGGCTTTGGTGAACGGCTTGGTCTGCATCCGCAGCCACGGATTGTCGAGGTGTTCAGGTTTGAAGCCCGGGTACCAGCCGTCAAGGAACTGATCGACGGAGATGATTTCGGCCATGGTGCATGCCCCCAAGATGTGCGCAGTCGGTTGAGACGTTGGGACAATACAACGGAGGCGACTTGGCGTCCCAGTTTCGTCAGGCGTTGTCGTTCAGATCACCGGTGTCGGTGCGGATGATCAAGTCGCCAAGTGCGTCGTGGATCTTCCCGTTGGTACCCATCACGTTGGCGAGTCCATGGCCGAGGTTGAGTGGGCCGCCGTCGAGGTCTTCACAGCGACCGCCCGCTTCGGAGATCAGGAGCGACCCGGCCGCCACGTCCCAGGCATACGTTGCGTCGCGTTCGTAAAACGCGTCGATCCGACCAGCTGCGACATAGGCCAGACATAATGCAGGAGAACCGAGCCCACGTGACCCGCGGGTGTGTTTGTGGAGCGCCGCAATCCGGCGTCCATGAGCGTCGATCTCGGCTTCGACATCCGACTGGATGCCCGTCGCAACCAGCGACCGACTCAACGTCTCGTTATCGGTCACGGAAAGTCGATCGCCGGACAGCCACGCACCACCACCGCGGGACGCCGTGAACAGTTCACCCCGAAACGGTTCGAAGATCGCCCCGGCGACGACTCCCTCAGCGTCCCTTACGGCGACCGACGTGCAGGCAAACGGGATTCCTGACGCGTAGTTCGATGTTCCGTCGAGCGGGTCGACCATCCAGGTGTAGTCGCCGTTGTTCCCGCCACCGTCTCCTTCCTCACCGAGGATCACATGATCCGGAAATGCTGCGCTGATGACCGAGAAGATCTTGGCCTGAGCAGTGACGTCGGCCCACGTGACGATCGATGCCCGTTCGCTCTTCATCACGACGTCTTTCGGTCGCTTCAGCCCTTCGATCAGGATTGCGCCACCTGCCCGCGCGGCAGCGATCGCAACCTCGAGCAGTTCGGCTGGTGTTGGTGTGTTCACGAGTCCTCCCGGGCGAGTGCGGCGCGGATCCGATCCACCGAGCCGACAACGTCAGTGATATCGAACCACACGGACGCCAATCCGGCAGCAGCGCCAGCCTCCACGTTGTCGTAGTGGTCGTCGGTGAACACGATCTCGTCGGGTTCGAGCCCCATCGCCGAAGCGGCCAACCTGTATCCCTTCGGATGCGGTTTCAGGTATCCAGTGTGTGACAAGTCGACGATCGGTGAAATCTTCGTGAGCACCGAGATCGATGCTTGCCATTCGGCGCCGTGAAAGTTGGAGATGTCGTTCGTGAGCAGCGCGACTTGGCGGCCGGATGCACACAATTCGTCGACGAGCGCAGATGTGATCGGACGAACCAGGTGGTCACCACTCGGCTCGAAATAGGCACTCATATAGCCAGCCAGATCGAGATCAAACCGCGCCGCCTGTTCAGTCCAATACTGACGCTCCGTGATCTCACCGAGTTGGCGAGCGCGCCAGCGATCATCCGCTGGATCGAATGGCCCACCGGGAAGCGCTTCTACCGTGACGCCGAGCCGGGGTGCGGCGACCGCCTGCAGTTCAAACGGGGTCAGCAATAGCGGCCCACCGAAGTCGAACAACATATGGCGCTGTGCGCGGCACATGCGGTCGACCGTACCGTTCGGTTGTGCCCTGTCTGCAAGCACCGTCCCTGCGTGCGGAACGCCGTCGTTGGCCGGGTCACCGGGTCAATCACGTGTACGGAAAGTCAAAGCACACCGAACGAATCGGTCGGTGTGCGCGGTGCAGGTCGATAGCGTCACTCCGTTCTGCCCCCGAAGACCCCCGAATCCCCCCAACCCCGACACCCCCCGAATACACCCCGAAAGGGTGATACAGCCCCTCCTGGAGGACCCGTGAATGTTGCCACCGTCGCCCCGCGCGCCGAGCTCGTAAACCCCGAGATCCTCGTGAACCCCAAGATCCTCGTGAACCCCAAGATCGAGGAGTTTCTCTCCTCGACGACGGCTCCGACACCATTCGTCGTGGTTGATCTGGATGTGGTCGAGGAGCGATATCACGGGCTTCGGGCAGCGGTGCCGCAGGCCGCGGTGTACTATGCCGTCAAGGCAAATCCGGGCGGTCCTATTCTGGAGCGGTTGTGCGCGTTGGGGTCTTCATTCGACGTCGCCAGCCCAGCCGAGATCGACGCCTGTTTGGCGGTCGGTGTGCCGGGCGAGCGAATCTCATACGGGAACACGATCAAGAAGCGCCGCGACATTGCGTATGCAACATCGGTTGGAGTCGATCGGTTTACCGTCGATTCGCAAGAAGAACTCGCCAAGGTGATCGACGCTGCGCCAGGTTCGAGTGTGTGTGTACGGCTGCTTCACGAGTGCGGTGGCGCAGACTGGCCGCTGTCACGCAAGTTCGGATGCTCCGCTTCTGACGTCGCTCGCCTGCTGGTCGCCGCCACCGAAGCCGGGTTGCAATCTGGTGTCTCGTTCCATGTCGGATCGCAGCAGCGTGACCTCGAGAGTTGGAACGACACGCTGGAGGTCGTCGCTCGGGTGTTCGATTGGGCTCGCTGTGCAGGTGCAACACCATCGTTTGTGAACCTTGGTGGAGGATTTCCGGGGACGTACCGCGAGCCCGTCCCCGGTTTGGCGCGCTACGGCGAGGCAGTCCGCTCGGCGATGGCAACATGGTTCCCCGGCGGACTCGACGAGGTCATGATCGAACCGGGCCGGTTCATGGTCGCTGACGCTGGCGTCCTGCGTACCGAAGTCGTGTTGGTCTCACGCCGCTCGGCCGAGGACTTCGAACGGTGGGTGTACCTCGATTGCGGCAAGTTTCACGGTCTCGCCGAGACGATGGACGAAGCGATTCGCTATCGCCTGCGCACGCCGCACGACGGTGAACTGACCGGCCCGGTGGTGATCGCCGGTCCGACGTGCGACTCAGCCGACGTGCTGTACGAAAAAAGTGGATACGAGTTACCGATCGCGCTGACCGAAGGTGACATGGTCGACATACTTTCGACGGGTGCCTACACGACGACGTATTCGTCGGTCGGTTTCAACGGCTTCGCTCCCCTCGCCGAACACTTTGTCTGACCGTCCGCGCAGCATGCGAATGACTTGGATGACTGATTAAGTTTCGAGCCGATCGGCGGATTTGATCGCTGCCCACACCTTTTCAGGCGTACAAGGCATCGTCATGTGCCGAACACCAAGGTGCGCGAGGGCGTCGATCACGGCGTTGTAGACCGACGGGATTCCGCCAACGGTGCCAGACTCGCCAACGCCTTTCGCACCTAACTCGTTGACCCACGTGGGGGTAGCCATATGCACCAGTTCGAAGCTCGGCAGTTCGGCCGCGGAGATCACCGGGTAGTCGGCGAAGTTGGTGGTCTTCGGGGTCCCATCCTCGTCGTAGATGATTTCTTCCATCAACGCCTGGGCGACGCCTTGGGCGATCCCACCGTGGATCTGTCCCTCGGCAATCAGCGGGTTGATCAGGGTGCCGGCGTCATCGACCGCGATCTGACGGCGCAATCTGACGTGGCCGGTTTCCGTGTCGACTTCGACCACGGCCAAATGGGTACCGAACGGAAATGTCGGCATCGGCGCCGTGAAGTCGTGGTCTGCGGCGAGCGGTCCGCCATCGGTCGATGCGAGCTCGGCCCAACTGACCGTCCGCGCGGGGGTGCCGGCGACGTGAAACTTTCCTGCGTCGGCGTCGAGGATCACGTCGTCGGCGGCCGCCTCCAACAGTTCGGCGGCTCGTTCTCGCGCCTGGTCGATCAACTTCGTCGATGCTGCCGCGATTGCCGAGCCGCCGAGCTGAACGGAACGCGATCCGACCGTGAGTCCGCCGGTGCGGATCTCGTCAGTGTCACCGTGAACCACTTCGATCTGATCCATCGGTACTCCGGTGCGGTCGGACACGATCATCGCCCACGTTGTGACGTGGCCCTGGCCGTAGGGCGTACAGCCCGTGCGGACCCGGAGCCGACCATCATCGAGTAGTTCGACGGCGCCGAACTCGGACCCGCCGACGCCAGATGTGATCTCGACGTACGTGGCGAGCCCGATCCCGAGGGCGATGTGATCGCCACCGGCGCGACGAGCGGCCTGTTCGACGCGAAGTTCGTCGTAGCCGGCGGCCTTCAACGCACGCTCGAGCGATTCCGGGTAGTCGCCGACGTCGTACGGCGTGCCGACGGAGGTCGTGTACGCCTCCATGAACTTCGGCACCAGGTTGATCCGGCGGACCTGTGCCGGATCAACCTCGATTTCGGCGGCGAACCGATCGACCATGCGCTCGATCGCAACCGCAGCTTCGGGGCGACCCGCACCGCGATAGGCGGTGATCGAAGCGGCGTTCGTGACAGTCGAAACGCCGGTGAACCCAACGCTGGGAATCTCGTAGCAGCCCGTCGTCATCCTCATCGTCATCCCGTGCAACACGGCACCCGTCAGCGGGTATGCGCCGGCGTCTTGAATCACATCGAGTTGGTACGCCAGAATCCGACCGTCGCGCGTTCCACCGATCTTTGCGTACTGGATCTGACCGCGACCCTGTGGCATCGCCAGGAAGTTCTCGCTCCGAGTCTCGGTCCAACGCACGGGACGGCCGAGTTGGCGCGCATAGAAACCAAGCGCCACCTCTTCCGGATACGAACGTGACTTGACGCCGAAGCCGCCTCCAACGTCGGGCACGACGACTCGCACATCCGACTGCGGCAACCCGTACACGATGGCCAGCAGGTCACGCGTCGGATGGCCCCCCTGACAGGCCGAGTAATGGACGAGTCGGCCTTCCGGAGTCCAGTAGGCGGCACCGGACCGGGCTTCGATCGGCGCACCACTCAACCGCTGGTTGACGATTCGCTCCTCGACGACAACTTCGCATCCGGAGAAGTCGGCGGTGTTCGGGGTGCCGATCTTGAGAACCGCGTTCGAGCCCAGCTCAGGGAACAACAGGATCTCGTCCTTGACCGACTGCTCGACGTCAATCACGACCGGGAGTGGCTCATACTCGACGACGACCAGGTCGGCGGCGTCGGCCCCGGCCTGGCGGCTTTCGGCCACGATCGCCACGACGGCTTCACCGACGTATCGAACTGTGCCAATCGCCAGGAACGGGCGGCGCATCTCGGCCGCGAAGTTTGGATTGTTGTTCGGATTCAAGCCGATCGATTCGAGGTCGTCGGATGTGAAGATCCGCAGCACACCAGGCACGTCGAGGGCATCGAGGATGTCGATCGATTCGATTGTGGCGTGGGCCATCGGCGACCGCACGTAGGTGACCCACGCTGCGTTCGGGAACTCGAAATCCTCGACGTATTTTCCGCCTTCGGTCAACATCCGTGAGTCCTCGACTCGTACGACTCGATTTCCGAGGATGCTGCCCATCTCGTACCTTCCTCAACGTTGCTACGGTCAATCCGTATTGATCACGAACCGACTCTGAAGTGTCCCGACGATAGACGTCGCGTCTGGTGCTCAGCCAATGTCGTCCCGTTGACCGGCACGCTACGACCCGACCACACCAACTCATCCGAAACCGTTTACCAGGGAGAAACATGACACCCGAGACCCGAGATCGACTCAGCGCGGCGGCGACGGCAACGCTCGTCGCAGCACTTCAACAACGTGGGATTCGCAGCACGTTTCTGTCGGGTTTGCAGCCTGTTCGTTCGGGTCAACGGATGCTCGGCGTCGCCCACACGTTGCGATATCTCCCGATGCGAGAGGACCTCGCCGATCAGTTCGCTGGGCGTGTCAACGCCCAACGCAAGGCAGTCGAAGCACTCCAGCCCGGCGAGGTGTTGGTGATCGAGGCGCGTAACGAACCCGACGCCGGAACGATCGGCGACATCTATGCGATGCGGGCGATCCAGTTAGGTGCGGTCGGAATCGTGACCGACGGTGCGCTGCGCGACACCGGGGCGCTTCGGGCGATGGAGATCCCGGTCTACCATCGGTCGTCTCACGCGGCGACGTACCGGCGCGCTCACATGCCGCTCGATCACCAGATCCCCATCGCCTGCGCTGGCGTCACCGTGATGCCCGGTGACATCCTGGTAGGCGACGACGAAGGCGTGGTCGTGATCCCTGCCGCGCTCGTCGACGAGATCGCCGCAGAAGCCGCCCAGAAGGAACTCGAAGAGGCGTGGGGCATGGAACGAGTCACCGCCGGCGAGAGCACCGATGGGACGTTTCCGATCACTCCTGACCGACGCCCCGAGTTCGAGGCCTGGGCCGCCGCCAGGCAGGAAGGTGAACGATGATGCGGCGCCAATCGTTTGACATACAGTCGCTGACGCACGCCAATCCGATACCCGCCGTCACACGTGTTGGGCCGCTCGTGATGTCGAGCATCATCGTGCCGCGCGACCCTGGGGCCACCACGGTGCCGGACACCATCGAGGGCCAGCTCACCAACCTGTTCCACCACGTCGGTGAATGCCTCGAAGCCACAAGGGCCGATTGGCACGACATCATCAAAATGACGTTCTACCTACCCGACCTCGGCCTGCGAGCCGAGTTGAACGTCCCCTGGGTCGAGCACTTCCCTGACCCCGATTCGAGACCAGCGAGGCATACCCAACAGTCGCCAGGCAACGTCGCCCAGTGTGACTTCATCGCGTTCGTAGCCGACTGAAGGGCGGCGACCTCGCCGACCACTTGGAGCGGTGTTCTGAACGACATCTTGACAAGATCTCTGGACTTTTGCCTCTCGGCACCGGACTATTCACTGTAGATAGTGGTTTAGGACACTCAAGACCTGGAGACGCCGTTGCAAGAAACACGGTTCGCGGATTCGGCGCCGCCTGGTCGACCTATGGAAGCCGACACCTCGATCTCGAACAGGAGGAGTTTCAGCGTGACGACGATTGTCGGTCAGGCCCACGACAGGTGGGACGCAGCCGCAATGCTTGACGCGCTTCCGGAGCGGGTAAATCGATATCGCGTGGCAGACCATGTCATCGTGTATTGCAATGCAGCATGGGGTGCCCAGTACAACATTGATCCCCGATTGGCATTGGGGCGCCCGCTCGACGACTTCTTGAGCGACGACGAGCTGGCTGGCCTCAATTCTCAGCTCGCCCTGCTGGGTCCCGACAATCCGATCCTGGTCGACAGTATCGCCCGCGCCGTCCCCAACGCTCCCGGCCAGTGGCTCGAGTGGGCTGATCGGTACTTGCCCGGCCCAGATGGCGCTGAGGTGCTGTCCGTCGGCCGAGATGTCACGGAACGCCACGTGGCCGAGTCGAAACTGGCCGCCAGCGAGGCTCGATTCCGGAATCTCGCCGACAAGTCCGCCGACGTCATCTGGAGCTTTGTCGCCGAACCGTGTCCGCATTTCGACTACATCAGCCCGTCGATCGAAAGCGTCCTCGGCTATCCGCCGTCGTTCTTCGTCGAGGACTTCAACCGGATACTCGAAATTCTGAACGACGAAGACCGCACAGCCATCGATCGCGCTCTCCGTGGCGAGCAAACACTCGCCCGCTTCGACTTCCATTTTCGACACGCTGACGGTTCGTCGATAATCGGCGAAACGCAGACCACCGTCGTCCGCGGTGGGTTGCAGGGTGTCAGCCGCGACGTCACCGAGCTACGTCGCCTGCAGGAAAGCATGGCGGCCCTTGCCTTGCGCGATCCGTTGACCGGATTGGCCAACCGTCGGCTGTTCGACGAACTTTTCGAGGCAGCTTTGGCACGCACCCAGCACAGCGGGCTTCCGCTCGGAGTGGCGTTTCTCGACCTGGACGGTTTGAAAGATGTGAACGACACCTACGGCCATGATGCCGGCGATCTGGTGCTGTGCGAGACAGCCCGCAGGTTGGTCTCGATGTTGAGCGGTGCCGATGTTGTAGCGCGGATTGGCGGCGACGAGTTCGCCATCGTCTATGAACCAAACGAACCGAATTCGGACGACCTCGTTCGGCGCATCGACGTAGCCCTGTCAGCACCCATCAACATCAGCGCCACAACGGCCGTGTTCTGCCCAGCCAGTATTGGCAGCGCAGACACTCGTCGCGTCGGACGCGACCCCACCAAGCTGCTCGCGTCAGCCGACGACGCCATGTATGAGTTGAAGCGCGCTCGCTACGCCACTCGAGGAGCCCACGCCAGGGGTGTCGTATCGATCGGCGTCGTGAGGCCGATCAGCGACGCGCTCGCCAACATCGCCTGAGACGGGTATCCCGTGGTGCGCGCGCGAGTCATACGGGCGATGCCGATGCAGTTGCGTGCGCCCCGACCGAATGGGACCCAGGCGATGTCAGCTGAGGCGCGGGCCTGCTCTCGGGATGGGAGTGCCCCGACCCGTTGTTCGTGAGGGGAGTCGCCGATGAGCGGGGTCCCTGGACATCCAGGCGAAGACCGCGATCGCACAGGCCAGGACCGCCAACAGGCGCGACGTGGCACCGGGAGCGTCGGGGTGTGCGGGAAACGGGAGCCATGTCCGCGGCGGTAGGAAGGTCGTGCCGAAGCAGGCCATGGTGAACAACGCGCCGGCGATGCCGCCAGCCGTGCGGTCGCCTATCGTTGATGCCGTTGCCGACACCGCGTTAGCAACGGCGACGAACGCGCCCAGTTCCAATGCACGGCCCCGCAAGGGGAAACCGCCGGCAAGGTGGGTGGTGACTGCGATCGCGGCGGCCCACCACAACCCGACAGCCAGCGCAGCAACCGTCACTCGTTGGAGCCGGCGGCGCGGCAACGACATGGGGGATGCAGCGAGTGTCACGGCGGCGGAATCGTCGAGCAGGAACGCAGTCGCTGCGGCGACCGCTGCGCTGGCGATCGACAGGCGGAGGTGCACGCCGGCCCGGTTCCCGCTCGCCACGATCAAGATGCCTGCCAACATCATGTACACCAGCGGCTGCCAGCTCAGGATCCGCACTGCTGGTCGTGTCAGCAGTGACGCTCGACGCCGAGCGCTGGAGCCGATGGTCGTCGGCGTCATTACGGACAGCTCACACCGGTCGATGCGGCTGGCACCGCCGCCCCCGGCGTCACCGCCGCCGCGCCGTCGTCGTCGTCGATGCCGAGTTCACCGGCGAGTTCTGACGTCGAGGTTTCCGGATCGGTCCAACGGACCCAGTCACGATCGAGCGTGGAGCTCACCTCGGCGGCTGGCAGTTCGAGCATCGCCAGGGCGACCTCGGCGTCGCCAACGGCGTAGTCGACGCCCCACATCGGCGGGTCGTCCCATTCCACAAAGGTGATCAGCGGTCCGCCCCCGGTCGACCCCTCGTCGGTCACCCGGCGCAGGGTTCGGGCACCGTCGGGGCTGGCGGCGGCGCCAGCCCACAGGGCAACCGTCGAGCGAGCCTGGCCGCTGGCGGTACAGCGCTCGTTGTCGTCGTGCGGCGCCGGTGGTAGGCCGGTCGCCCACGCCCCAGTCTGCACGGCGAGGAACAACCCATCGACGTCGAACTCCGAACACGGGAAGGACTCTTCCTCGAGCGGCGGGTGCACCCGACCGTCGGCGGGCCATAGATCGGTTGGCGACAGGCGGTCGGCGACGCCGGGCGGCAACCGATCCCTGAACGTCGTCGGCACACAGTCGTCACTACTCACGATGATCGCCGGGCGCTGTATCACCTCGAGCGGGGCGCGTTTGTCGACGGCTGCTGCCGGGAAAAGTGTCAGCGTCGCCTCGACGCTGGTCCGCCATTCGGTCAGATCGGCCACGAAATCGGGGTAGGCGCAGTAGCGAACCGCGCCCGCCTTCTCACAGACCTGATGGGCGCCAGGTTCGGAGAGGTACGAAAGGATCTCGTTCTCTCGCGCGGTCGATGGGTGTCGGGTCTGCATCCACCCGGCACCGCCAGCAACAAGGACGCCGACACTGAGCACGGCACCGACAGGGCGACGGATCCCGTCGCGAGCAAGTGCGACACCGGCCATGACTGCCACGAGGCCACCGAGATAGAGCAGATGCCACCCTGACGGGCGTATCTCGAGGAAGTCGTCACGGACGCCGGTCGGCTCGGCAATGAACGCAAGGAAGCGCAGCGGGTCACCTTCGGTGCGATCCCACGGCCACGTCGCCACGTCAAGGAATCGCACCTGGATCACGATCGTGGCAACCGCCGCCAACATCCCGAAGCCTGCGTTCGGCAGCCAGCGCGCCACCGCCACACCAACGCACGCGCTGCCGACAACGATCAGCAACCCGACCGCTGTCTCGTCCAACTGTGGCGATCCCCGCAACTGATCGCGGCGCCCAACTACAAACGCCAACCAGCCACCGGCGAGCACCGTGGCGATGGTCACCGGCCCAAGCGCAGTAGCGAGCAGCGCGCTCGACCTGACCGGCTGCGCGGCAGGCAACGCCGCGAACAACTCGTCGGTCCCGGTGCGCTGTGGTCGCAGGGCGACGAGGTTGGTGGCGATGATCGTCATCCAGCCCAGCGGCACGAGCGCCAACGCGGTGCCTGCCGAGACCTCCCGCCAGTTCGTCTCGCTCTCGGTGGCGGCAATCAGCATGAGCGGTGTCAGGAGCACCCCAGCGATGAATGCGGGATGGTGCAGCACGCGCCAGACGTCGGCGCGGGCGAGCGGGCGGACGACGCGCCAGTTGGTGTCCGCGCTCCAGCCGATTGGTCCGATGATCCCGGCGCCATCGGCGGCGGCGTTGCG
>JANMTV010000305.1:0-14705 GCA_031390905.1 Ilumatobacteraceae bacterium
GTTCCGCGACATCAGCCCGATCAAGGACTTCTCCGAAGCCCTTCAGCTCGAGCTCGAGTTCGACCCGTTCGACGAGGACCTGCGCCCACCGCCCAAGTTCACGGTCGAGGAGTGCAAAGAGAAAGACATGACGTACAGCGCGCCGATCTTCGTGCGCGCTCGTTTCATGAACCGCAACACGGGCGAAATCAAAGAACAGACCGTGTTCATGGGCGACCTGCCGGCGATGACCGAGAAGGGCACGTTCATCATCAACGGCACCGAGCGCGTCGTCGTGTCGCAGCTCGTCCGTAGCCCTGGCGTGATCTTTGAGCCAGGCGAGCGGTACCGCCTCCGTAACCTCACCAAGCACCAACTGGTGAAGGGCACAATCCACCCGTACCGCGGTGAGTGGATGGAATTCGACGTCGAGCACCGCCCAGGTAAAGACGTCACCTGTGGCACCCGCGTCGCTCGCAAGCGTCGGCTCGGTGTATTCACCCTGTTGCGCGCCCTCGGTTTCGACGAGGAGAACGCCCCCGGCTTCCTCGAGCGGTTCGTGTCCGAGTTCGACTTCCTCGAAGGTCAGTGGGACAAGGAACGCGATATCGCTCCGACGCAGGACGAAGCGCTTGTCGAGATCTACAAGCGAGCCCGCCCCGGCGAGCCGCCGACCGTCGAGTCGGCTCGCGCCTACTTCCGAAACGCCTTTTTCGAGAACCGTCGCTACGACCTGAGCCGGGTCGGTCGCTACAAGCTGAACCGCAAGCTCGGAACCGAAGTCGCCAAGATCGGCGAGCAGTTCGGCCTGATCGGTGCGACGAACGCGCTCGGCGAGCCGTTGCTCGACATGCCGGAGGAGGGTCAGCACGTGCTCAGCCGGGTCGAGGTACTCGCCTCGGTCACGTACATGCTCAACCTCGTCAAGCAGGAGCCGGGTTACCGGCTCGACGACCAGGACCACTTTGCCAACCGTCGAATCCGTTCCGTCGGTGAACTGATCCAGAACCAGGTTCGGATCGGTCTCAGCCGTATGGAGCGCGTCGTACGTGAGCGGATGACGACTCAGGACGTCGAGGCGATCACGCCCCAGACCCTGATCAACATCCGCCCCGTGGTCGCCGCAATCAAGGAGTTCTTCGGAACTTCTCAACTGTCACAGTTCATGGACCAGGTCAACCCGCTGTCGGGCCTGACTCACCGTCGTCGTCTGTCCGCGCTCGGACCGGGTGGCCTTTCGCGTGAGCGTGCCGGCTTCGAAGTCCGCGACGTGCACTTCTCGCACTACGGTCGGATGTGCCCGATCGAGACTCCAGAAGGCCCAAACATTGGTCTCATCGGCGGGCTCTCGACCTACGCCCGAGTCAACGAGTTCGGCTTCATCGAAAGCCCGTACCGCAAGGTCACCAACGGTCGCGTTTCTGGCGAGATCCAGTACATGGCTGCCGACGAGGAAGAGAACTACGTCGTTGCGCAGGCGAATACCCCGATCAACGCCGACGGAACCTTCAAGAACGATCGGGTGCTCGTGCGCCGTTCGCCGCAGTCGGCCAGTCTCGACGACCTGCGAAAGATGCTCGAACAGGAGAGTTTCTTCGGTGCCACCACTGACATTGGATTCGTCCCACCGGTCGAAGTCGACTTCATGGACGTCTCGCCGAAGCAGATCGTTTCGGTCGCCACGGCGCTGATCCCGTTCCTCGAGCACGACGACGCAAACCGCGCCCTGATGGGTGCCAACATGCAACGTCAGGCCGTTCCCTTGATCCGCGCCGAAGCGCCATACATCGGAACCGGAATCGAGAACCGTGCGGCCCGCGACGCAGCCGATCTGATTCAGGCGACCGATGACGGCGAGGTGATCGAAGTCACCGGTGCAACGATCACTGTCCAGTACAAGACCGATGGTCGCAAGACATACAAGCTGGCGAAGTTCCGAAGGTCCAACCAGGACACGTGTATCAACCAGCGCCCGCGAGTGATCGAGGGCGACAAGGTCAGCAAGGGGACGATCATCGCCGATGGTCCCTCGACCGATCATGGCGAACTCGCGCTGGGCAAGAATCTACTCGTCGCCTTCCTGCCGTGGGAGGGCTACAACTTCGAGGACGCCATCATCCTGTCCGAGCGACTGGTGAAGGACGATGTGTTGACGTCGATCCATATTCATGAGCACGAGGTCGACGCCCGTGACACCAAGCTCGGCCCGGAAGAAATCAGCCGCGACATCCCGAACCTGAGCGACGACATCCTCGCCGACCTCGACGACCGGGGCATCATCCGCGTCGGCGCCGAAGTCGGACCCGGAGACGTCCTCGTTGGCAAGGTCACCCCGAAGGGTGAAACCGAACTCACGCCCGAAGAGCGTTTGCTCCGTGCAATCTTCGGTGAGAAGGCTCGCGAGGTTCGCGACACCAGCCTCAAGGTCCCGCATGGCGAGTCCGGCAAAGTCATCGACGTCAAGGTGTTCAACCGCGACGACGGCGACGAGTTGCCGCCAGGCGTCAACCAGTTGGTCCGCGTCTATGTCGCCCAGAAGCGCAAGATTTCGGTCGGCGACAAGCTTGCCGGTCGTCACGGCAACAAGGGTGTCATCTCCAAGATCCTGCCGATCGAAGACATGCCATACATGTCCGACGGAACCGCGGTCGACATCATCTTGAACCCGCTCGGTGTGCCAAGCCGAATGAACGTCGGTCAGGTACTCGAGGCGCACCTCGGTTATTGCGCCCGATGGGGCTGGACCGACGCGGCAGGCAACCAGGTCGGCGAGAGCCCGGTCCGTGGCACTGAGAAGAAGACCCGCCCGGTCACCGACCCGGCGACGTTCATCGCCACGCCGGTGTTCGACGGTGCCCACTGGGACGAAGAGGATAAGGCTGGCAAACACCAGACGATCCAGCAGATCTTCGGTGCCATCAACCCAGAGGCGTCCAACGGGGATACCTTGATCCAACTCGACGGTAAGACGCCGCTGTACAACGGCCGAACCGGTGAACTGTACGACAACCCGATCACGGTCGGCTACATGTACATCCTCAAACTGGCGCACTTGGTCGACGACAAGATTCACGCTCGTTCGACCGGCCCATACTCGATGATCACCCAGCAGCCGCTCGGTGGTAAGGCGCAGTTCGGTGGCCAGCGCTTCGGTGAGATGGAAGTTTGGGCACTCGAGGCGTACGGCTCGGCCTACTGCCTCCAGGAACTACTGACCATCAAGTCAGACGACGTGCTCGGCCGGGTCAAGGTGTACGAGGCGATCGTCAAGGGTGACAACATTCCGGAGCCCGGTGTTCCTGAGAGCTTCAAGGTACTCATGAAGGAAATGCAGGCGCTGTGCATCAACGTCGAGGTTCTTGGCGACGACGGCCGCAACATCGAGATGCGTGACCTCGATGATGAGGTCTTCCGCGCCGCCGAGGAACTTGGTATCGACATCTCCCGTCCGGAGCGCGGCTCCGACGACGACGACCGCCAGCGCGCAAGCCGCTGATCAAAGGACTGACTCCTCATGCTCGACGTCAACATGTTCACCCAGCTCAAAATCGGGCTGGCTACCGCCGACCAGATTCGCGTGTGGTCTCACGGCGAGGTCAAAAAGCCGGAGACCATCAACTACCGAACCCTGCGCCCGGAAAAGGACGGACTCTTCTGCGAGAAGATCTTCGGACCAACCCGTGACTGGGAGTGCTACTGCGGCAAGTACAAGCGCGTCCGCTTCAAGGGAATCATCTGCGAGCGCTGCGGCGTCGAGGTGACCCGCTCGAAGGTCCGTCGTGACCGGATGGGCCATATCGAGCTGTCGGCTCCCGTGGTCCACATCTGGTATCTGCGCGGCACGCGTTCGTGGCTGGCCTATCTGTTGGCCGGTATCGAACCGAAGGAAGAGCTCAAGGCCAAGCAGCTCGAAAAGGTCATCTACTTTGCTGCCAACCTGGTGACCTGGGTCGATGAGGATAAGCGCCACGAGGACCAGTCGAGCCTCGAAGCCGAATACCTTGCCGAGCGTGACGAGATCCGCAAGGAACTCGAACTCGCCGTCGACCGTCGGTTCAAGGAACTTGAAGCGTCGGCAGAGGCTGCCGAAGCTGAGGGTACCGACACGAAAAAGATGAAGCGTGACGCCGACAAGGAAATCGAGTCGCTGCGTGAGCGCTACGAAATGGAACTCGACCTCGTCGGCCGCGCCTGGGACGAGTTCAAGGGCCTTCACTCGCGCAAGATCATCGACGACGAAATGCTCTGGCGCGAACTCCGTGACAAGTATGGCGACTACTTCGAAGGCGGCACTGGTGCCGACGCGATCAAGCAGCTCATCGACCGGATCGACTTCGACGAGGAGGAGATCAAGCTGCGCGGCGCGATCGATGTCAGCGAGTCGGGTCGCAAGCCACTCTCGGCTCAGCGTAAGCAGAAGGCGATCAAGCGACTCAAGATCGTCGCCTCCTTCAACCGTCGTGATGCGAGCGGCAAGCGGATCAACGATCCCAAGGCGATGATCCTTGATGTCGTGCCCGTGATCCCACCGGAGCTGCGTCCGATGGTTCAGCTCGACGGTGGCCGTTTCGCCACATCCGACTTGAATGATCTCTACCGACGTGTGATCAACCGTAACAACCGGCTCAAGCGCTTGCTCGACCTCGGTGCCCCAGAGATCATCGTGAACAACGAAAAGCGGATGCTCCAGGAAGCGGTCGACGCGTTGTTCGACAACGGGCGTCGTGGCCGACCGGTAACCGGTCCTGGCAACCGACCGTTGAAGTCGCTGTCCGACATGTTGAAGGGCAAGCAGGGTCGGTTCCGTCAGAACCTGCTCGGCAAGCGCGTCGACTACTCTGGCCGCTCGGTGATCGTCGTCGGCCCGACGCTCAAGCTGCACCAATGCGGCCTGCCGAAGCTGATGGCGCTCGAACTGTTCAAGCCATTCGTGATGAAGCGCTTGGTCGACCTCGAGTTGGCGCAGAACATCAAGACCGCCAAGCGGATGGTCGAGCGTCGTCGCCCGCAAGTCTGGGACGTCCTCGACGATGTGATCAAGGAACACCCGGTGTTGCTCAACCGTGCACCGACGTTGCACCGCCTCGGTATTCAGGCATTCGAGCCCGTGTTGGTCGAAGGCAAGGCACTTCAGATTCATCCGCTCGTCTGCGCTGCGTTCAACGCCGACTTCGACGGTGACCAAATGGCAATCCACGTACCGTTGTCTGCCGAAGCGCAGGCTGAAGCACGTGTGTTGATGCTGAGCGCCAACAACATCTTGTCGCCGGCGTCAGGCCGTCCGATCGTGACCCCCACCCAAGACCTCGTGATCGGCGGGTTCTACCTAACCGAGTATGTCGAGGACGCCAACGGTGCGGGCCGTACGTTCCGCCACCTGTGGGAAGCAATTCGGGCCTACGACGAAAAGACGCTTTCCCTGCATGCCCCGATCAAGATGCGTCCACCGAATGGCGTCGCGCCATACGAGACAACGCTTGGGCGGGCACTGTTTCAAGAGACGTTGCCTGCCAACTATGCCGAACTGTTCGGCTACGTCACCGAGACGGTCAAGAAGAAGGAGATGGGCGTCATTGTTGAACGCCTCTCCGACAACTACCCGACCGCCGAGGTGGCCGCCTCGCTCGACCGGATCAAGAACCTGTGCTATCGCTATGCGTCGCAGTCGGGTCTGACCGTGTCGATCGACGACGTCAAGACGCCAAAGGTCAAGCGTCAACTACTCGACGGCTACGAGGCTCAGGCCGACAAGGTCGAAAGCCAGTTCCGTCGCGGCATCATCACCGACGGCGAGCGTCGCCAGCAAGAAGTTCGGATCTGGACCGACGCCACCGCCGAGGTTCAGGCCGCAATGGAGGCGGAGTTCAAGGCGACCCGCTTCAATCCAATCGACATGATGGTGTTCTCCGGTGCTCGCGGCAACATGACGCAGATGCGTCAGATCGCCGGTATGCGTGGTCTCGTGGCAAACCCCCGTGGTGACATGATTCCTCGACCGATCAAGTCCAACTTCCGTGAAGGTCTGGAAACGCTCGAGTACTTCATCGCCACACCGGGTGCCCGTAAGGGCCTCGTCGACACGGCGCTACGTACCGCCGACTCTGGCTACCTCACGCGTCGTTTGGTCGACGTTGCCCAGGAACTGATCGTGCGCGAAATTGATTGCGGCACCACGCTCGGGATCTGGATCCCCAACGTCGGTCCTGACACGGCCAACCGTCGTACATACCTCGAGACCAAGTTGTTCGGCCGTGCGCTGCTCAACGACGTCACGCTGTCCGATGGCACCACGCTGCGCCGCAATACGATCGTCGGCGACGAGGAACTCGTTCAACTGCGCGACGACGTCGCCATCGATCGGGTGCGAGTCCGATCCGTCCTCACCTGTGATGCCGAGCTCGGGATCTGTGCAACCTGCTACGGCCGGTCGCTGGCGACCGGAAACTCGATCGAACTCGGCGAGGCAGTCGGCGTGATCGCCGCCCAGTCGATCGGTGAGCCAGGTACCCAGCTGACGATGCGTACGTTCCACACCGGTGGTGTTGCAGGCAAGGACATCGCAGGTGGTTTGCCGCGCGTCGTCGAGTTGTTCGAATCGCGAACCCCAAAGGGATCGGCCCGTTTGGCCAGAGCCACCGGTGTGCTGCGAATCGGTGACGACGAGGGCAAGGGCATTTCGATCGTCGTGGTCGACGATCAGGGTGAAGAGCATGAGACCGTGCTCCCTCTCGGTGCCCGTCCGATCGTCGTCGATGGCCAAGAAGTCAAGGCCGGCGACCCGTACACCGATGGCCCCTTCGATCCGAAGGAACTGATGGAGATCAAGGGCATTCGCGAAACACAGGTCTACCTCGTCGAGGAAGTCCAGCGCGTCTACCGCGATCAAGGTGTGTCGATTCACGACAAGCACATCGAGTTGATCGTTCGCCAGATGACCCGCCGGGTCGGCGTGCAGGAGCCGGGTCACACCGACTTCCTGCCGGGCGAGCGGGTCGACGCCAAGGTGTTCCGTGACACCAACCGTCGGATGGTCGAGGAGGGCAAGCGCCCCGCCGAAGGCCGCCCGGAGATCATGGGTATCACAAAGGCGTCGTTGGCGACCGAGTCGTGGCTGTCAGCAGCGTCCTTCCAGGAGACCACGCGAGTACTCACCGAGGCAGCGATCGACGGCAAAGCGGATCACCTGATCGGGCTCAAGGAGAACATCATCATCGGCAAGTTGATCCCAGCTGGTACGGGGATGATGAAGTACCGCGAGTTCGGAATCGAAGCGCCTGACTACGAGCCGATGACGTACTACTCGAGCGACGCCGAGGATGACCCGGCGGCGTTCCTTGCCAATCTGCACGGTTCATACGACAGCGAGCCAGCCAGCTGACCCGCTGCACGATCGGGGGATGTTCGAACGGCCCGGGGCGCAAGCCCCGGGCCGTTTGATGTCTCCGGCCGGCTGTCAGCCGGGGAAAACGGAAGGTGTGGCCTCCTTTCGATGTGAGTCGGTGGCCCGAGTATCCGGCGCAGCAGTTTGTGCCCTTTCGGCTGCTGCACCGGATAGCCCGGCTTGCTGATCGACACGAATCGTGGCGTCCGGTAGCACTTGAGCGGCCTGCAGAGCCGAGCGAGTGGTCGGAACCAACGTTTCCGTGTCGAGATCGGTGGCGAGTGTTCGGCGCGGCAGCGGTTGTGATCTGCCGACGCCAGCGGCGATCGTGCTGGCGACTGTGTCGAACTCACCACGTGTTGTGTTGGCGGCTCGACGCCTGGGTAGTGGTGGCGCAGCCGGGTATGTAGCGGCTGATTGCCGCGCTGGAGTCGCAGGTGCATTCAACGCTCGAACGGCGGCGGCGCGAAGTCGTTCGGTGGTTCGTTCGATCGTGAGTGTTTCGACGATGGTCGAGGTGACTGCGGTGCTGACGCCGGGGGCGAGGGCGTGTGTCAACGGTTCGCCGAGGATCGATGTCAACCAGCGCTCGGCGGCGTCAGCCGCATCGCGATGGATTGCCGCCCATCGCAGGTATCCGGAACGGCCGAATGTTGCCGCGGTGGCGATGATCGAGGACGTGGTCGCCGGTGCATTCTTTGGTGCCGAGGTTCCCGCAGGGACTGGCGCGTGCGCCGGCACGAACTGTCGCCAGAAGATCGTCGCGAACGACCCCAGCGAGATCAGCTTCCAGAACAACGGCAGCTGGAGTCCCTCGAAGAGTGACTGAACCCACCACGTCGTCGACAACACGAACGTTGTGGCGAATGCGAGCCCGAGCAGCACGCGACGAGGACTGGTTCGCTGCATGTCGTTGGCAAGCAATCCGGGAACGAACAGCGGTGTGAGCGCCAATGACCCGAGATCAAGGTGGCTTTGCAGCCCTGAGTCGAACAGTTCAGAGCCCATCCAGAGCAGGGACCACGCCAGCGAACTCGACACGAGCAACATCGCAGAGAACTTTCGGCGCCCGAATAGGATCATCGAATTCATCAAGAATCGCGTGACGAATACGTACGTCACCAAGGCAATCACGGCAGCGATCAGCACCTGCCACGGGTCGCCCAACAGCATCGCGATGAACGCTGCACCCACGAACCCGCCGCTGCGGTACTGGTAGTTGTGAGCCACGCCCCACGCCGCAGCGGCGGAGAGCAACACCGCGAACGGGATCCAACCCGGGGTGATCGCCATGTCGCCACCGCCCTGAAGCGGAGCGAGATCGTTGATGCCTGGAAGATTGACGGCAAGCGCCAACGTGATCGGCACGGCCACGATTCCAGCGGCGAGCAACACAGACTTGATGGTCTTCTTGATGCCCTGGCGCCCCATGTCGTGAGCTACGAGGGCGGGAACCACGTATCCGACTCCGACGAAGAGCTTGAAGTCGGATTCCCACAGCCATGGACCTGACGGCGTGAGTTTCAACATCAAGGTCTGGATCACGATCGAAACCATCGCCAGCACGGTGAACTTGGTTCGTCCATACAGCAGGAACCATCGCCGTAGCAGTTTGTTGACGATCACGTACGACAACAGGGCGTTCAAGAATGTTGCGACAACGATCAACGGGTACACCAGGAATGTGGCGATGTAACCCGGGACGACGATTGAGCCCGTCGTCAGATGCCGTCGCTCGTACAGCAGCATTGATACTGCAACGCCGAACATGAACGCGAAGCGGACCACCTCGGTCGAAAAGAGGTAGTCATGCATCGGTTATTCGCCTCGACGCGGCAACGCGGGGACAGTGTCCCCGCGTCTCGGAAGCTCGACTGCCGCGCCGGTTGTCGAGCCGGAGGCAGGTTCGGAGGGTGTCGGTCTGGACCCACCGCGCTGCGGTAGCAGCGGAGCATCACCCGGCGGCGCGTTCGCGAACTCGTGCTCATCGCTCCACGGTTCGGCCTCGTGCTCGAAGTACTCGAGCATTTCCTCGGCCTGATGGGTGTGGATGTTCACGAAACCGACCACGAGCACGTGTGATGTCGGTTGGTCGATGATCATCCGTTGGATGATCTCTTCCTGGCTCGGATGGCGTTCGTCTCCGAGGTTGATGATGTGTTCGGCCGGGTAGCCGTTGGTCTTGAGTTGCTCGGTGACCAGCCCTTCGTAGGCACCGAACGTGACAAGTCGGTGGAAATCGAGGTCGCGCACGGCGACGTCGGCGAACTGGATCGCCCGCCGTTCGCGATCGGCGCGGTTGTTGAGAATCCCGACCGTGGTGGTGTCCGGTGTCATGTATGGGACGAGCTTCTCCATCGCCACGACCATCGACTCGCGGTCGTTGACGGCGAAGAGGTTGGCCCATGTGACCTTCTTGCCGCCGATTGCCAGCGCCTTCATGCGGAGCACACCGGGATCGGGCGCGGCGTTGACGATTCCGTTCATCGCCACATCGCGGTCGATCCCCATGATCTTGGCGATCTCGAGGGCGATTGCGACATTCTCTTTGAAGGCGATGTAGTCGAAACGATCAAGGTCCTCGTCGGTGACGATTTCGGGGTCGGCAATCAGCAGCCGAGTACCTCTCGCCTCGCAGACCTCACGCATGACGGCATGAATCACGGGGTTCTGATCAGACGTCACCAGAATCCCGTTGGTCGGACATGTCGACAGGAGAGATCTGGCGATCTCCGGCAAGGTCTCGCCCATCACGTCCTGATGGTCTTCTCGAACGTTGGTGAGCACTCCGATGTTGGAGCGGACGATCATCCGTTCGCTGACTTCTTGGTACTCGGGTTTCAACGCCATGCATTCGATGATCAGCGCGTCAACCGACGGGTTGATGTACTTACGGCAGATCTCGATCTGCTCGAGGATCGTCGCTGGGCCCTTACGATCGATCGGCTCGTCGACGCCGACCGAGTTGATCACAGCCGCGAATGTGCCGGTCGACTTGGCGATCGTTGTCATGCCAGCCTCACGCATCATTCCTGCGATGATTCGGGTGACCGTTGACTTGCCGCGAATACCATTCACATGGACGCGCCAAGTCAGCGCGTCGACACGTCGCCGATGCGTCACGTACTCAGCCCGCCAGCGGGCCAGGAGCGCGACGCAGACAGCTACGCCTGCGAACACTATGATGGGCACGGGTTGTTCATCGGTCGATCTTGATGATTGCTTGAGCGTTTCCAGACGATCGGAACCAGCCAATCCCAGGTTGCCGGACAGCAGGAACGGCCATAACATTGCATGGTCCTGTGCAGCGGGATGCTCCCTCTGCACGCTCGCCGATCGTTCGGCGGAAACAACGAAGAAGGTTGCCTCTTGCCCACCATTCAGCAGCTCGTCCGGCAGGGCCGGAGCTCAAAGTTCACCAAGAGTAAGACGCCAGCGCTCAAGGGTTCTCCTCAGCGTCGCGGGGTTTGCACACGCGTGTACACCACGACCCCGAAAAAGCCGAACTCCGCGCTCCGTAAGGTTGCTCGTGTGCGACTTTCGAGCGGCGTCGAAATCACGGCCTACATCCCCGGCGAGGGCCACAACCTTCAGGAGCACTCGATTGTCCTGGTTCGCGGCGGTCGTGTTCGCGACCTGCCCGGTGTGCGCTACAAGATCATCCGCGGCGCGCTCGACTCCGCTGGCGTCAAGAACCGCAAGCAGTCGCGCAGCCGCTACGGCGCCAAGAAAGTGAAGTAGGTCATGCCTCGTAAGGGTCCAGCTCCTCGTCGCGAGCTCATTGCCGATCCGATCTACCGTTCGGTTGTTGTGACGCAGTTGACGAACAAGGTCATGTTGCACGGCAAGCGCAGCATCGCTGAGAAGATCGTGTACGACGCCATGAAGCTGATCGCGACCAAGACCGGCGAGGACCCACTCGACACGGTCAAGAAGGCTGTCGACAACGTCAAGCCACCGTTGGAAGTTCGGAGCCGTCGCGTCGGGGGTGCCACGTATCAGGTTCCGGTCGAGGTTCGTCCACGTCGTGCCTCGACACTGGCGATCCGCTGGATCGTCGACTACAGCCGCAACCGTCGTGAGAAGACAATGGCAGAGTGCCTCGCCAACGAACTGATGGACGCTGCCAACGGTCTCGGCGCGGCGATGAAGAAGCGCGACGACATGCAGAAGATGGCCGAGTCCAACAAGGCCTTCGCCCACTACCGCTGGTGAGCTAGATCAGATCGAGTTTGCGACTGGACCCGCTGCCCTCGTGGTGGCGGGTCTTTCGCAGTGTGGTGGGGTGGCGGGTGGCAGTGAACGCTCAACTGAACTAGGTTGCGGGCGGGGATCGTCAAGGGAGTTGTCAATGAATGTTCAGTCGATCATCGGATCCAAGGGAACCGACGTCGCAACCGTCGCGCAGACCGCAAACTTGCATGAGGCGATTCGCCTGCTCGGCGAACGCCGAATCGGTGCACTGGTCGTGTCGGGGAATGGCCGCGCAATAGAAGGCATCATCTCTGAACGCGACGTCGTGCGTGCGGCAGCGTCGGGGGGCGCGGCGGCGCTCGACCGTAGCGTCGGCTCGGTGATGTCGACCGACGTGATCACGTGCGCCACCGGTGACGGAGTTGATCGTCTGATGTCACTGATGACCGAACGTCGAATTCGTCATCTGCCCGTTGTCGACGAAAACGGGCATCTCTCAGGGATCGTTTCGATCGGCGATGTCGTGAAGGCCCGCCTCAATGAACTCGAACACGAAAACAGGGCGCTCGCCGATTACATCAGCGGCCATTGATCGGCGGCCGATCGCGGGTCCTCAAACTCTCAGAGGTCTAGCGGATAGGTGAGGACTCTCCGTGTCGGAGTTTTCATTTCGCCTGCTGCGCAGTCGAAATAGTGCACCGTAACGATTGGTCGCCTCGCCTATCGGCTCGGCTCCTTAGGGATTCCGGACTTTCAGGTTTTCTGGGGCTTGTGAACGGATACACTTGGCGCTCGTGTTTGTGACCGTTCGGTCATCACCGAATGTGTCCCGCCCCTTGAGAGTTCGACCCGAAAGACGGAAGTGATCTGACGATGGCCAAGCGAGAGTATCCCCTCGAGCGCACCCGCAATATCGGCATCATGGCCCACATTGACGCCGGTAAGACGACGACCACCGAGCGCATCCTGTACTACACCGGGAAGACCTACAAGATCGGCGAAGTCCACGAAGGCGCGGCGATCATGGACCACATGGCGCAAGAACAAGAGCGCGGCATCACGATCACATCTGCCGCCACGACGTGCATTTGGGACAATCATCGGATCAACATCATCGACACGCCGGGCCACGTGGACTTCACGATCGAAGTCGAGCGTTCGCTCCGTGTCCTCGACGGTGCCGTGACCGTGTTCGACTCGGTCGCTGGTGTCGAGCCGCAGACCGAGACCGTGTGGCGTCAGGCCAACAAGTACAACGTGCCCCGGTTCTGTTTCATCAACAAGATGGATCGAATCGGTGCCAACTTCTATCGCACGGTCGACATGGTTCGGACCCGCCTCTCGGCCAACCCGTTGGTTGTGCAGCTCCCGATTGGTGCTGGCGGCAGCGAATCGAACGAACCGTTCATCGGCCTCGTCGACCTGGTCAAGATGAAGGCGCTGATCTGGCACGACGAAGAACTCGGTGCCATCTGGGATGAGGTCGAGATTCCGGCCAACATGGCCGAACAATGCGCTGAGTACCGCGAGCAACTGATGGACACGGTTGCCACCGAAGACGAGACGTTGATGGAGCAGTACCTCGGCGGCGAGGAACTCGACGAGAATGAGATCAGGAAGGCGATCCGAAAGGGCACCCTCGGTGGTGTCTTCGTCCCGATTCTGTGCGGTTCGGCGTTCAAGAACAAGGGTGTCCAGCCGATGCTCGACGCCGTCATCGACTTCCTGCCGTCGCCACTCGACATTCCACCGGCGACCGGTACCAACTACAACGGTGAGGAAGTGCTGACCCGCGGTCCGCTCGACAAGCCGTTCGCAGCGTTGGCGTTCAAGATCGTCGCCGACCCGTTCGGCAAGCTGACCTATTTCCGGGTCTACTCGGGCGAGATCAACAAGGGTGAAGAGGTCTACAACTCGACGAGAGAGAAGCGCGAGCGCCTCGGTCGAATCCTGCTGATGCACGCCAACCAGCGAGAAGATCTCAACGTGGCGATGGCCGGCGACATCGTCGCTGGGCTCGGCTTCAAGGAGGTCACGACCGGCGACACGCTGTGCGATCGTGACAACCTGATCATCCTCGAACGGATGATCTTCCCAGAGCCCGTGATTCACGTCGCCATCGAGCCGAAGACGAAGTCCGACCAGGACAAACTCGGCAAGGCGCTCAAGTCGCTGTCTGACGAAGACCCGACGTTCCGGGTTCGCTCCGACGAGGAGACGGGTCAAACGGTCATCTCCGGGATGGGTGAACTGCACCTTGAAGTGCTCGTCGACCGCATGATGCGCGAGTTCGCTGTCGAGGCAACCGTCGGCAAGCCGCAGGTTGCCTACCGCGAGACCGTCACCAAGAAGGTCGAGTCGGTCGAATACCGCCACGTCAAGCAGTCCGGCGGCTCCGGTCAGTTCGCCGTCATCAAACTCACTGTTGAGCCGAACCCTGGCAAGGGCTACGAGTTCGTCGATGCGATCTCAGGTGGCCGAATTCCTCGGGAGTACATCAACCCGACCAACCAGGGCATTCAGTCTGCGCTCGACTCGGGTGTGCTTGCCGGATATGGCATGGTCGATGTCAAGGTCAGTCTCGTCGATGGTCAGTACCACGATGTCGACTCGTCGGAAATGGCGTTCAAGATTGCCGGTCAGATGGGCTTCAAGGAAGCAGCCGCCAAGGCGCATCCCGTGTTGCTCGAGCCAATCATGGCGGTCGAAGTCGTCACGCCCGATGAGTACATGGGCGACGTGATCGGCGACCTCAACAGCCGCCGCGGTCGGATCGAGGGCATGGAGGCCAACGGCAACGTCCAGCAGATCCGTGCCCAGATTCCACTCTCCGAAATGTTCGGCTACAGTACCGATCTTCGTTCCCGCACCCAGGGGCGGGCGACCTACACCATGCAGTTCTCGGTGTATCAGCAGGTGCCTGACGCAATCTCGTCAGAAATCGTGAAGCGAGTACGTGGCGAGTAATCGTCACGGGTGTTCTTTGACAACCATCCGCTCTGAAACAACTACGAAAGCGAAGTAACTGAAATGGGTAAGGCGAAGTTTGTGCGGTCGAAGCCGCATGTGAATATTGGGACGATGGGTCATATTGATCATGGTAAGACGACGTTGACTGCGGCGATTTCGCGGACGTTGGCTGATCGTGGGT
>JANMTV010000089.1:0-17816 GCA_031390905.1 Ilumatobacteraceae bacterium
CGGCACGATCTGGCACACCGAATCGACAATCAACCGCAGACCCGGCCGGCGATCTGAACCGATTGAGCAATGCCAACCGAGTCTGTGCTGAAGCCGTGTGCTCGAGTGAGTGCAACTGTCGATCAGGCACTACTTCACGAAGCGCGATCCGCGAATCCGCAACGCACCGACGTGTCGCTCTTCGACGAAGCATTGACGGCGTTGCTTGTACGAAGCAGGGCTTCTGCTATTGACGCGGGGTACAGCGCCTACGACGAGCATCCGCTCGACGAACCCGACGAGTGGGGCGATCTCGCCTCATTCCGAGTTGCTGCCACAGCAACATGACACTTCCGCTGCGCGGCGAGCTGTGGTGATGTGAACCTCCGAACACAGGCCGTCGGCCCGTGGTCGTACTCTCCCGAGATGCGGTAATTCCTCAACTCGTCAGCGAAGTCGTTTTGGAACCCGGTGATGATCCGGTGACTCGTCGAACTGCCGTGAACCTCGACTCGGTCGAAAGCGATTCCGTAACGTGCTGGTCGACTGCCGCTGACCGGAACGGTGATCGTTTGGCACCGAACGATCTGGGTTGAGCTAGTGTCCCGAGTCGATGAAGGGGGCGCACGACGCACGCACGCCGCGCCAGCGGGAGCTCGTGGCGAAGGCGGCCGAACTTGGCGTGGGGTTCGCCGCTCGGGCGAATCGGTATGACCGTGAGGCCGCGTTCCCGTACGAGAACTTCGCTGATCTGCGTGATGCAGGATTCCTTGGACTATGCGTTCCCGAGCGGTATGGCGGGTTGGGCGCTGACTTTGTCACGTATGCGCTGGTAGCGCAGGAGCTCGGGCGGCATTGCGGATCGACGGCATTGACATTCAACATGCACAGCGCGACATGCCTGCTGGTTGGTCCGATCGCCGACGAACTCGACCTCGATCCACAAATCCTGATGGTCCTCGACGAACGTCGTAACGATCTGTTCGCCGGCATCATCGAACACGGACGGATACACGCCCAGCCGTTCTCCGAGGGGCTCAGCGGTCGAGCTACTACTGGGATTGCGACGGTTGCCGAGCCGGTCGACGGCGGCTATCTCGTATCGGGTCGCAAGATTTTCGCCTCGTTGTCGGAGGCCGCCCACATGCACAACATCGTGGCGCTCGTGCCGGGCGATGATCGGGTGCGCCTGCTCGGTGTGCCGGCTGGTGCCGAGGGTCTGACGATTGTCGGCGACTGGGACTCGCTTGGCATGCGCGGGACGATCTCGAAAACACTGGTCTTCGAGAAGGTCTTCGTGCCAGCTGAAAACGAGTGGTTGCCGCCGGGTGTGTTCGATGCTGTCGCCGCTCGCTATCCGTGGTTCTACATGACGTTGTCGTTCGCCTACCTGGGTCTGATGCGCGCAGTGATCGACTTCACCGGCTCATACCTGCGCGGCGAGGTCGACGGTACGTCACGTGGGGGTCATCCACAGAAACAGGCGGCATGGGCCGAGATGAACCTGATCAACGATCGTGCCCAGGCGCTCACTGATCGAGTGCTGGAACGGGTATCGGTTGACCCCCACCCGGACGATGTTCGACTTGCCTGGTCGGCGATGGTGACGACGATGGAGGGCGCGCCGGAGGTTGCCTCACTGGCGATCCGTGCCTGCGGCGGACGTTCGCTACTCAGGCCGATGCCACTCGAACGACTCTTCCGCGATGCCAGGTGCGGTGCCACGATGTTGCCGTGGAGCGTCGAGGTGTGCATGGAAAGACTCGGCAAATTCGGACTCGTCGAAGGTGACGGTTCGTTCGCATGATCCGCACCGAATCACATTGGATCGAACGCTTCGTTCAGCAGTTCGATCTATGCGGACTGGTCGCCACAGAGTCGACTGTGCTGCTGTCAGAGACGGGGTCGAGACCAGAGCTCGTGGAGACGGCGAGATTGGCGCTCGGACGGTTCGGTTGCGGCGTCGCTCAAGTGGTGATGCCGACCCCAGCCAACCATGGTCCGGTTGCGATTCGCTCGACCGGTGCCTCGGTCGCAATCGCAGGTCACGCCCCGACGATTGCCGCACTTCAGGCGGCCGACTTCGTGGTCGACTGCACCGTGGAGGGCCTGCTCCACGCCGCCGAGTTGGGGCGGGTGCTCAGGGCCGGCACTCGGATCCTGATGATTTCGAACGAGCACCCTGAAGTGTTCGAGCGAATGATTCACGATCCGGACTTGGCGAGGCGAGTGGCTCTCGGGAAGGCGATGCTGACCGCTGCCGGCGGAATGCGCGTCACATCTGTTGCGGGCACCGATGTCTCTATCGATCTGGCCGGTGCATTCCGAGCAGGGTCGCACGGCTACACCGACCAGCCTGGCGAGATCGCCCACTGGCCGGGCGGATTGGTACTCGCGTTCCCCGCCGCCGGTACCGTGTCCGGCTCGCTGGTGCTTGCACCAGGCGACGTGAATCTCACGTTCAACGAGTACGTGCGTTCGCCAGTCCAACTCACGATCGAGTCCGATCGAATCGTTTCGATCCAGGGCGACGGACCCGACGCCCAACTGTTCTCGGGCTACCTAGCCGCCTTCGACGAACCCGATGCATACGCGACGAGTCACGTCGGCTGGGGGATGAATCCCGCCGCGAGGTGGGAGTCGCTGGCGCTCTACGACAAGAGCCAAATCAACGGCACCGAGCTGCGAGCGGTTGCCGGCAACTTCCTCTACTCGACCGGTGCCAACGAAGTCGCCAGTCGCTTCTGTCGAGGTCACTTTGACATTCCGATGCGATCATGCACGGTCACCCTTGACGGAAACCCCGTCGTCATCGAGGGCAAGCTGATCCCCCAACTAGCCGACCCGAACACAGGAGGATTGCAATGACGAGCTACGACAGACTTCGGGTACTGTTCCCGGATCACCTTGGCCTCGCCCGCGGCAAGTATCTGCCGTGGCGGATCGCCGGGCACAGCACGGCGTTCTGCATCGGTACCTACATCCTCGACTACGTGCGCAACATGCACGAAGTCGAGGTCGGTGTCGAGGCCACGGGCCTTCCCGATCTTGACGCGATCTACTCGTTGGGCGATGTGCGACCGTGTTGGGAGGCCAACACCGGGGTCGTCGTAGCCGATCTCGAGTTCCGTGGGGAACCGTACGTCGTGTCGGCGCGACACGCTCTCAAGAAGGCAATTGCAGACTGGCAAGCGCTCGGGTACTCGCCGAAGGTCGGCATCGAGTTGGAGGCTTACATCTTCGAACCGGACGGCAGCGGTGGGTGGAGGCCGACCGACACTCCAAGCGCATTCGTGTATGGCACCGGGGTCATGGCCGATCCGACTGGCCTGATTGCCGAGATCATGCGCCGCGCCGATGTCAGTGGGCTCGATGTCGAGACGATCAACGCCGAGTACGACTATCCGCAATGGGAACTGACGCTCGAGTACGACGAGGCGTTGGCGGCAGTCGACAAGATCTTCCTGTTCAAGGAACTGGCCCGCGAGACGGCCTTCGAATACGGAAAACGGCTGACGTTCCTCGGTAAGCCGATCCCCGAAAAAAGCGGCAGCGGCTTGCACGTCAACCTGAGTTTGACCGCCTCTGACGGGTCGAATGCGTTGGTCGACGAATCAGCAACCGACGGACTCTCCACACTTGCCCGTCACTGCATCGCAGGTTTGATCGAGCATCACGAGGGATTGGCGGCGTTCTGTGCGCCGACGGTCAACGCCTACAAACGTTTGCAGCCTGCGATGCTCAGTGGCGTCTATGCCAACTGGGGCTACGACCACCGGTGTGCGACCGTTCGTGTGCCCGCCCATCGCGGCAAAGCAACCCGAATCGAGCATCGCATGTCTGACGGTGCCGCCAACCCGTACATCGCGACTGCTGCGGTGCTGCAAGCGGCCCGGATCGGCCATGTCGCCGAGCTGATGCCGCCTGAAAACGAGACGGGCGACGGTTTGGAGTCGATCAACACCGACCGTCGGGTCGCCGCCAATCTCGCCGCAGCGCTTGACGACCTCGAGGCCGACTCCATTCTGGTCGACGCCGTCGGCGTCGATCTGGTCGCCAATTTCGTCGGGATCAAACGACAGGAATGGGCCAGCTACTGCGCCGTCGAACCTGACTGGGGTGCGAGCATGGACCGTCTGACTGATTGGGAACGCCAGTGGTATCTCCCGTTTCATTGAACGATGACGATCTGACGCCGGCCGAGCGCCAGGTCACTGAACGAGTTGGAGAATTGCACGATGTCGACTTCGCTGCGATGGCCGCGGTCGCAAATGTCTATCGGGTTGCCAATGCGGTTCGGAATCACATGGAGCGCGAGGTTCTTGGCCCCGATCGGTTGAGTTGGTCCGGCTTCACGGCGCTCTACGTCCTGTGGGTGTGGGGCGATCAGGAGTCCCGACATCTCGCGGACGAGTGCAGCGTGACTCGGGCGACTCTGACCGGAATCGTCAACACACTCGAGGGCCGTGGACTCGTCACCCGCACTCCCAGCGCGGACGACGGGCGATCGGTGATCGTCTCATTGACACGCGATGGGCGAGCAATGATCGAGCGACTGTTCCCGGCGTTCAACCGCCAGGAAGCATTCGTCACAAACCGATTGTCCGACGACGAACGACGCTCACTCGCCCACCTGCTGAGAGAAGTGCTGAGGGCGGTCAATCCCGATTAGCCCGTTCGGGCAACGGTCGTGGTCAGTGCTGGATGGCGTGCGAGGCGGCGGCGTCGACAGCCGCCCGCTTGGTCGACATGTTGTATGCCAACCACGCTCCGACGAGCACGATCAGGATGAGTCCGAGGTGACGACCCCAGAGCGGGTCGCCGACCGGTGCTGTGCCGTCGACGAATTGTGCGACGATGCCACCCGCCGCGGCAAGCAATCCGACCACTCCAGCGACCATCGATCTGGGGTCGCCTGTCAGCGTTTTGAGGCCACCAAGACACAACAGCATGTAGATCACGCAGATCAACATCCCACCGGTCACGGCCAGCAGGAGGAACATGTTGAATGCCGCAGGAAGGCCGCCGAGGTTCTCGTCGACATCGGTTCCATACTTGATCAAGGTGACCGCCAACACGAGCAGCATCGCACCGAACACCGCCAGCGTGGCAAGGATCGGCACATCGTTAGCGCTCGTCTTGGTCAACTTCTCGGGAAGCAGCCCATCACGGGCGAGGGTGAAATAACCCCGTGAAGCGGCTGCGGTAATACCGACGCCAACCGCCAGAATATCGAGCAGGATTGCGAGTTCGATCAACGTGCCGAGCCAAGTACCAACGATGTCGTTGGCGAGCGGGATGAAGTCTCCGCCGCCGACGTTGACGGTGTACTGCGTAATCGCGTAGAAGACTGCACAGATCAGAATTGTGGCGAGCACGGCGCGGGGGATCGAGTGCTTGGGGTTGGCGGTTTCCTCGCCGAGCGCCGCCGACCACTCGAATCCGACGAACATCAGGATCGCGAACAGGACACCCTTGAAGATCGAGCCACCCTCGACGATCTCACCCGGGTTGAGCGACGACAAGCTGTTGCCTCCAGGGCCTCCGTCGGCGATCACTGCAAAGAACAAGATGACGAACGGGATCGCCGAGGCAACGATGATCAAGAGTTGGGTCTTGACCGACACCTGCACGCCGAGCACGTTGAAGCCGATCATCAGTACGGCCATGACCAGCCCTGCCAGCCACCAAGCTGGATCAAAGCCCAGGTGGGCGGCGCAGAAGTTCTTCAAGAACACACCGCCGATCACCGGGAGCGCGGCGACGAGTGCCGTGATCGCCAGGTAGTACAGCATTCCGGCGAACACGCTGACCGGCTTGCCAAGCGTGTGGGCGATCGCTTCGTACACCGTGCCCGAACCGCTGTAGCGCTTGGCGAGTTCGCTGACAATCCAACCGATCCCGAGAATGCCGATCGTCGTGAGCACGATCACGAACAAACTCACCCCGCCCGATAGGCCGGCGAGGATCACGCCGAGCGCCCCTGCCGAGAAGATTGGGCCGACGGCAAGCGATTGTGCGACGCAGTCGATCGTCGTCAGCTTCTTGTTCGTGAGCCGCGGCGCGGTGGATGTCTCTGTCATGAATGCCTCCTCAGGTCGATGCAGATAGTTCGGAACCGTACCATACGGTGTGTCCGGCGTCACAGATCGTTGATCGGCCGATCAGTGCTGCTCAGAAACTCCGATACGAGGCGGTTGAACGTCGCTGGGTTTTCGGCGGGCGTGAGATGGCCGACGTCGTCGATGATGACAAGTCGAGCGTTTGGGATCTTCTCGGCCAGAGTTTCGGCATAGCTCAACGGGGTCTCGTCGTCGAGATCGCCGACAATCACCAGCGTTGGCGCGGCGATCTCACACAGCCGGTCGGTTACGTCGTGAGTCGGCAGGCATTCGATCGATGCTCGCAATCCTTCGCCCGAAATCTGACCGAAGGCGTCGACGGCGCGGTCTCGTTCGAGTCCGGTGAAACCTGGTGCAGAAATCGAATCGATCACCGATTCGGCGATGTCTGCCGGCGTCAGCCCGGCATCGAGGGCGTCGAGTCGCAGCCGCTTCCATGCCTCCGGGTCGGTGCCGTCTGCACCGAAGCGGTGGCTCGTGTCTGCCAGCACCAGCCGATCGAGTCGATCCGGATGGCGGAGCGCGAAGTGCATCGCCTGTTGCCCGCCGAACGACAGACCGACAACGTGCGTGTGTTCGATGCCGAGTTGATCGAGGAGTATCGCGATCGCGTCGGCGATTGCAGGGAAGCCGAGTTCGGGAAGAGGGTCGGAATCGCCGTAGCCGGGCATGTCCCACGCAATGCAGCGAAAGTCAGAGCTGAGTCCTTCCAACTGGGGTTCCCACGCAAACCGAGTACCGCCGAGCCCGTGAAGAAACAGAACTGGTGCTCCGTCGCCAGCCTCGCGCCACGCAATCTTCATGTCAAGGCTTCGCCGATCACGCGTGCCGCGACGGCCACACCGGAACTTGCGATGTCGGCACCTTGGGCGATCAGTGCGGCCTCGACCGTACCGAGTGCGCCGAGCACCATCGTTGCGTTGACGTGGCCCATGTGGCCGATCCGAAAGGAGGAACCAGCAAGATCGCCGATTCCGACTCCGAGCGTGAGTCCGGCGCGATCGCGGCAGGTGTTCGACAACCGAATCGCGCTGATCAGGCCGGTCCGGATCGACGTCACCGAGTTGGCCCTCTCGCTCGGTTCGGATATCTGGAGTTCCAACCCATCCGGGGTCGACCACGCATCGACTGCCGCTCGCACGGCATCAGCCAGTACCGAGTGGCGACTCCAACGAGCCTCCATGCCTTCCTCGTCGATCATCCGCAACGCCTCACGGAGCCCATACAGATGCATGACCGGCGGAGTGCCACTGAACCGCAGGTAGTGCGGGCCGTCCTCGGTCCGGCTCGTCCAGTCCCAATACTTGGTTCGTAGCTCTGCGGTTTCATGCGCTGCCAATGCGTTCGGCCCGGCCCATACGAACCCGAGACCAGGGGGCACCATGAGTCCTTTCTGCGAGGCACACACCGTGAGGTCGACGCCCCAGCGATCCATCTCGAACTGTTCGCATCCGAGTGACGCGATCGAGTCGACGAACAGCATCGCCGGATGATCGGTGGCGTCGAGTGCATGTCGGAGGGCTGGAATGTCGTTGCGGACCGACGATGCCGTGTCGACATGGACGGTGAGAATCGCCTTGATCTCGTGATTCACGTCACGCCGCAACCGAGCCTCGACCTCGATCGGGTCGACTGCTCTGCGTGGTTCGGCGTGCAGCACCTCGACTTTGAGACCGAGGAATCTCGCCATCTCGCCCCAGACCGCGGCGAACCGACCCGATTCGAGCACGAGCACCATGTCACCCTTGCTGAATGAGTTGGTGAGTGCCATCTCCCACGCGCCGTGCCCGTTGCTGATCGTGATGAATGCTCGGCTAACCGTTCTGGCGAGGTCGGGAAGTAGGTCGTAGACCTCGTCGGTGACATCAAGAATCTCGCCGGAGTAGATGTCGGGCATTGCCCGATTCATCGCCGACAAGACCCGATCGGGCACCACCGTCGGGCCGGGAATTGCGATCAGGTCACGGCCGGCTGCTAACGAAACATTCACGCCGGCGAGTCTGGCACTGATCGGAGGGCGGCGAGGGCGAGCCGGGTCAGGATGTCGAGCATTTGTTGACGGGGGAGCGAACCACTGTACGGCGTCGAGTTGATCAGACCGAAGATCGCTTGGACGGTTGCGCGGGCGGTTCGGCGATCCACGTCGGGTTGCTCGCCAATCAACTCGTCGACCCAGAGCGTCACGTACCTGGCCTGCAATGTACGGACCGTGCGCTGATCACGCTCGGTGGCGTGGACGAGGTCGCGGAACTGCACCGTGATCAGGGCCCGGTCGTCAACCGCGAACCGTGCATGGAAGTCGACCAGTCGCTCCAGCACCTCGTCCCCGCCGATCACGGCGACCTTGCGGCCGCCGTCGAGCAGATACTCACTGATCCCGACCAGCATCTCTCCGAGCAGTGCTTCCTTGCCTTCGAAATGGTGGTATAGCGCTGGACCGCTGATCCCGGCGGCATCACCGATGTCGTTGACGGTGACGTTGGCGAAGCCTCGCTCCGCGAACAGGGTGGCGGCGATCGTCAGCAGCTCGGTGCGGCGTTTACTCATGAGCGAAATTCGGGAGCGGGCCGGCGGACGAAACCCGACTGGGCACGTCATGGCCGACCAACGTCGACAAACCGCGCGAGATCGCCAGGATGGCGTCAAGGTCGATCCCCGTCTCGTGGCCGAGATCGTGCAGCATCAGCACGAAGTCTTCGGTCGCCAAGTTGCCGCCGGCACCTGGCGCGAACGGGGAGCCACCGAGACCCCCGGTCGATGTATCGAACCGAGTAACTCCGATCTCGATCCCAGCGAGAGCGTTGACGAGTGCCGTGCCTCGGGTGTCGTGCAGGTGCAGACCAAGATCGCGGTGAGCCGCTCCGGGGAGGCTGGTGATCACTTCGCTGATCCGACGCGGTGTGGCGGTTCCCGCCGTGTCGGCGAGCGTGATCTGAGCGAGCGGGATCGCATCAAGGGCGCGGTCGACCAAATCTCGGGTCACGGAAGGGTTGTCGACATCGTTGAACGGGGAGCCGAAGGCGCACGAGATGACGATGTCGATCGTGGCGTGGGCGTCGACGATTGATCCAACGGCTGCCAGTTGCTCGACTGCCTCGATTGTCGATCGGCCGACATTCTTGCGGCTGTATACGTCGGATGCCGAGATGGTCAGGGTCAGATGCGTGACACCGGCGTCGAGTGCCAGCGAGGCACCTTTCGGGTTTGGGACGAGCGCCCACCACGTCACATCGTCACGGGCGGGCAGCGCCGACATCACACCGCCACCGTCAGCCATTGCCGGGACCGCAACAGATGAAACGAATGACGCCGCTTCGACATGCGCTACTCCGGCATCCGCGAGGGCGACCGCCAGTTCAGCTCGCAAGGTCGGATCGACCTGTCGCTCGCTCTGCAGCCCGTCACGCGGCAACACATCGCGGATCCTGATCGCGGTCATTGAGAGACCTTAGCGCCCGCTAAGCCACTCTTCGAGTGCGTTGAATCACCGCGTGATGCGTCATGCTCGCGGAAGTGATTGCGGCCACAATCAACACGGCGAGGTTGGTACTTGAGCCGCTGCGCGCCGATCACGCTCCGGAAATGTTCGCGATCCTCGATGACGCGACGTTGCACGAGTACATCGGCGGCTCGCCGAAGACACTGCCCGAACTCGAAGACGATTACGCATGGCTGGCCGACTACGCCAATCATCCGGCTGGTGAGGCGTGGCTGAACTGGGTTCTCCGATTGGCGACGGGCGATCCGGTTGGCACGCTGCAGGCGACGGTTGTGCCAGACGAATCACACGCCTCAATTGCGTGGGTGGTCGGACAGGCATGGCAACGCCAGGGTTTCGCGTCGGAAGCGGCAACGGCGTTGGTCGACTGGCTGGCGGATGCCAACATTGGCCGCATCGACGCGTGCGTTGCGGTCGATCACGTCGCGTCGGAGCGAGTAGCGGCGGCTGCCGGGATGCGACTCACTCGCGAGCTGGTCGACGGCGAACGAGTTTGGCGGCGCGAGCGGTCCTAGGCGATCCGACGGGCGAGGACGCGAGTTGTCCCGGGCAAAAACAATCCGCCTGCGGTGTCCAGCATCTGCATGTAGCGCGGATCGGCGGCGAGCTTGGCACCAGCCGCATCGACGTCGGCGGGATCGTTCACCACTGAGATCCAGCCAAAGCTGCCCATCACGCCGGCAGAGCCGGTGGTAACGATCAGCGGAACTCCGGTGATCTCCACGACGAGGTCCGCGGTACCGATCGCCCAGGCTCCCGCCGCTGACCACTTCCCGCCGACAGCGTTCGCATTCACGACGCTGGCGATTGTCCCGACCTGTGTCTCGCCGGTGAGTTCGCCGTGAATCACCTCGTCCAAGCCGTCGGGCTGAACGTCGCCCACGAAGCCACCCGCTTGCTGTACGAGTCGGAGGTAATCAGGATTGCTGGTGACGCTGTCACCAAAGGCGACGTACTCCGCCACTGAGGCGACTGCCGTTGACCAGACGACAGACCCGACGGGAGTGCCCGCCATACCGGACCACAACGTGGTTGGAGCACCCTGCGCCTGAATAACTTGCGTGAGTTCGATCGCCCACGGAATCGAGTTCGTGAGATCGACGAGCCGCACGGCTCGAGAAGCCAAATACATTGTGGTCCCCATTTCTGTCAAGTGAAGCCACCCCCGGTAGCCCTCGAAGGCAACCTTCGCGCGATTGCGAAGCTGCGTCCACGGTCAGTGGTCACACCTGGCTAGTCACACCTGGCAAGTCACAGGTCCACGTCGCTGACCGCGGGCGTAGTCGGTCGTCAATCAACTTAGTGCACGTTAAGGTGAGGGTCATGTCTGATTGGCCTGTGCTGACGACCTCGTGCAATCCCGCGAGCGACCAGTTCGCTGCCAACCAAGATGCAATGACAGCCTCGCTGCGACAGCTACGAGCTGTCATGTCGACGGCATTGTTAGGGGGGCCGCAGTCCGCTCGTGAGCGTCACGTTGCGAGGGGAAAACTGCTGCCTCGCGACCGAGTTGATGCGTTGCTCGACTCTGGCTCCCCATTTCTTGAACTGTCACCACTTGCTGCCCACGATATGTACGACGGTGGAGCTGCGGCGGCCGGGATCATTACCGGTATCGGGCGCGTGTCAGGTCGCCTGTGTGTGATCGTCGCCAACGACGCGACCGTCAAGGGTGGCACGTACTACCCGTTGACGGTCAAGAAGCATCTGAGGGCGCAGGAGATCGCACTCCAGAATCGTCTGCCTTGCGTCTACCTCGTCGACTCGGGCGGGGCATACCTCCCAATGCAGGACGACGTGTTTCCCGACCGCGATCACTTCGGCCGGATCTTCTACAACCAGGCACAGATGTCGTCGCAAGGAATCGCCCAGATCGCCGCTGTACTCGGCTCGTGCACTGCCGGTGGGGCGTATGTGCCGGCGATGTCGGACGAGGCGATCATCGTCCGCAACCAGGGCACGATCTTCCTCGGCGGCCCGCCGCTCGTGAAGGCGGCGACCGGCGAGGTCGTGTCGGCGGAGGACCTTGGTGGCGGGTACGTACACAGCCACATCTCTGGCGTCGTTGACCACCTCGCTGAAGATGATCGTCACGCACTGTCGATCGTGCGTGACATCGTTGCCACGTTGCCGTCTGCCACCGCTCCGCCGTGGTCAGTCGTTGAACCCGAGTCGCCGGTCGTTGATCCAGCCCAGTTGTCGGGTGTGGTGTCGACCGACTCGCGCCTTCCGTACGACGTTCGTGAGGTAATCGCACGAGTGGTCGACGGTTCGCGCTTCAGCGAGTTCAAGGCCAATTACGGCTCGACGCTGGTGACCGGCTTTGCTCACATTTGGGGTCATCCAGTCGGCGTCGTAGCGAACAACGGAATCCTGTTCTCCGAGTCGGCGATGAAGGGCGCCCATTTCATCGAGTTGTGTGACCAACGCAGGATCCCGCTCGTGTTCCTGCAGAACATCAGCGGCTTCATGGTTGGTCGCGACTACGAAGCGGGTGGGATCGCAAAGCACGGAGCAAAGATGGTGACGGCGGTGGCAACTGCGCGTGTGCCGAAACTGACAGTCGTGATTGGGGGTTCGTTCGGCGCCGGGAACTACTCGATGTGCGGTCGGGCGTACTCGCCGCGGTTCCTCTGGATGTGGCCGAACGCCCGGATCTCTGTGATGGGCGGCGAACAGGCGGCGTCGGTGCTGGCGACCGTGCGTGGCGACTTCGATTCGCCCGCCGATGAGGAGGCGTTCAAGTCGGGTGTGCGCGACCAGTACGAACGACAGGGAAACCCGTACTACGCCACAGCAAGGTTGTGGGACGACGGGATCATCGAACCCGAACGGACTCGCGACGTGCTCGGTCTCGCACTGGCCGTCGTATCCGAGGCTGCGTTGGAAGACGTCCGATACGGCGTCTTCAGAATGTGATCGCCGTGAACCCCAATCCAGTTTCTGAGCGCGCGATATCGACATCTGGAGTCAATATCGCGCGCCCAAACGAGCTGGCAGTCCCGCCCGTCTGTCTGTGCGCGCGATATCGACATCTGATGTCGATATCGTGCGCACAGAGTGTTGAGGCGGTATGACCGGACAGGCGTTTGGGGCGGTGCTGGTGGCGAATCGCGGGGAGATTGCCGTACGGGTGATCCGAACGCTTCGATCGATGGGTATCCGGTCGGTGGCGATCTATTCGGATGCAGATGCCGGCGCGCCGCACGTGCGGTTGGCGGACACAGCAGTGCGGATCGGGCCAGCGCCTGCGAGGGAGAGTTATCTCGATATCGACAGGGTGATCGCGGCGGCATTGGCGACGGGCGTCCAGGCGATCCATCCGGGGTATGGGTTCCTGTCGGAGAACCCGGCGTTGGCGCGGGCGTGCGAGGCAAACGAGGTCGCCTTCGTGGGGCCACCTGTCGCCGCGATCGAGGCGATGGGCGACAAGATCGCCGCCAAAGCGATGGTCGCGGCAGCCGGAGTGCGGGTGGTGCCGGGCAGCAGCGGAGTCGGGCTGGACGATGACGCCCTCGCAGCGGCAGCAGAGTTGGTTGGCTTCCCCATCCTGATCAAGCCATCGGCGGGCGGCGGTGGCAAGGGAATGCGACTCGTAGAATCGCCAGACGACCTGGCGACAGCGATCGAGTCGGCGCGACGCGAAGCTCGCAGTTCATTCGGTGACGACACGTTGTTGATCGAACGGTTGATCCAGAATCCGCGCCATATCGAGATTCAAGTGTTGGCCGACACGCACGGCAACGTGGTTCACCTCGGCGAACGCGAGTGCAGCCTCCAACGGCGGCATCAGAAGATCATCGAGGAAGCACCGTCTCCGCTGTTGACGCCCGACCAGAGAAAAGCGATGGGTGCCCAGGCGGTCGAGGCGGCACGTTCGTGCAACTACACGGGCGCCGGCACGGTCGAGTTCATCGTGTCGGCCGATCGGCCAGACGACTTCTTCTTCATGGAGATGAACACGCGTCTGCAGGTCGAACACCCAGTCACAGAGATGGTGTATGGGATCGACCTCGTCGAGTTGCAGCTTCGCGTGGCGGCAGGGGAGCAGCTGCCGTTCAACCAGGCCGATCTGGTTGGGCGCGGTCATGCCGTCGAAGCTCGCGTGTACGCCGAAGACCCGGCTCGCGGCTTCTTGCCGACTGGCGGCACCGTACTCAGGGTTGTCGAGCCGTCAGGCGAAGGCGTACGTGTCGATTCGGGTATCGCAGACGGGGTCGTGGTCGGTTCCGACTACGACCCGATGCTCGCCAAGGTGATCGCGTGGGGCACTGATCGGGTGCAGGCGCTGCGGCGTCTCGACGAGGCGTTGGCGACGACGGTCGTGCTCGGTGTCACCACCAACATCGGGTTTCTCCGACACCTGATCGCCGTTCCCGAAGTGCTCGCCGGGCAACTCGATACCGGATTGGTCGAGCGGCGGCTCGGCGATTTGATTCGTGAACCAGAATGTTTGGAGATCGCGATCGCCGCCGCCGCCGTGCTTCCACTCTCGCAAGCCGCCGACGCGACTGATCCGTGGAGACAGCTCGTCGGTTGGCGTCACAGTCGCACGTCAGCGACCCGAGTCGAGCTGGCGATCCCTGGTCACGATCACGACGAATTGCTCGTTCGCAGCGACGGTGACGCCTGGGTCGTCGCCCGCTCGGATCGTACCGATCTGCGTTGCGCGATCGTCGACCGAGCCGACGGGACAATCGATCTCATCATCGACGGAATCCCATCGACGCTCGTCGCCCTTCGGCGCGGACGTACCACGTGGGTTTCCGTCGGTGGGTCGAGTTGGCCGATCACCGAAGTCGAACAACGCGGTGCCGGTGCCGCCAGAGCGAACGTGGTCGGCGACGGTGTCGTACGAAGCCCGATGCCTGGCACGGTGATTGGCGTTGCTGTCAGCGTGAATGCCGAGGTCGCGAAAGGTGAGCCCGTCGCAGTTATGGAGGCAATGAAGATGGAACACACGCTGACCGCGCCATTCGACGGTGTTGTGTCGGTCGTACACGTCGCAGTCGGATCGTCGGTCGCCCTCGACCAGCCGGTCGTCACAATCACTGCCCGAGTCGATCAAGCCCGAGTCGATCAAGCAGGAGAACCGTCATGAGCTGGGAGTTGAGTGAGGAGCACGAGATGCTTCGATCGACGGTGCGCGAGTTCGCAGAGGGCGAGATCGCACCATTTGCGGCGCAGTGGGACATCGACCATCATTTCCCGGTCGAGGTTGTGGGCAAGATGGGCGAACTCGGCCTGTTTGGCATCGTGTTCCCTGAGCAGTACGGCGGTGCCGGTGGCGACTTTGCGTCATTGTGTGTGGCAATCGAGGAGTTAGGCCGTGTCGACCAGTCGATGGGGATCACCCTGTCAGCCGGAGTCGGCCTCGGTGCCAATCCGATCTTTCAGTTCGGCACAGAGGACCAGAAAGCTCAGTGGCTGCCCGACATGATCGCCGGCCGTGCACTCGGTGCCTTCGGTCTGACCGAGCCCGATGGCGGTTCTGATGCAGGTGCCACTCGTACGAGCGCGATGCTGAATGGCGGCGAATGGGTGATCAACGGCTCAAAAGCGTTCATCACCAACTGCGGCACGTCGATCACCTCGCTGACCACGGTGACCGCTCGCACCGCCGACGGCATCTCTGCCTTCATCGTTCCGTCTGGCACGCCCGGATTGATCATCGAACCGGCCTACAACAAGCTCGGCTGGCATGCCTCCGATACACATGGGATCACGCTCGACAACTGTCGAGTGCCGGAGGCGAACTTACTCGGCAAGCCTGGCGACGGCTTTCGCAACTTCCTCACGATCCTCGACGACGGCCGGATCGCGATCTCGGCGTTGGCCTTGGGCTGCGCCAGAGCTTGCCTGGAAATGGCCGTTGTGTATGCCAATCAGCGCCACGCCTTCGGTGGCCCGATCGGCCGCTTTCAAGGTCTCGCCTTCCCGCTCGCCGACCTTGCCGTCAAGGTCGAAAACGCCCACAACCTGACGTACAAAGCCGCATGGTTGAAGGATCAGGGCCGCCCGATCCGCAAGGCGGCCGCGATGGCCAAGCTGTACTCGACCGAGGCAGCGATGGACGCCGCCAGAGTCGGCACCCAAGTCCTCGGCGGCTTGGGTTTCATGGAGGACACCCCCATGGCAAGGTTCTTCAGAGACGCCAAGATCCTCGAAATCGGCGAGGGCACTAGCGAAATCCAACGATTGGTCATCGCCAGATCCCTCGGCCTCCCCGTGCCCTGATTTCGACAGCCAGTCTGCCGAGCCGCCTACTTCGAGGTTGGGTCCATGACTCGGCGGCGGAGTTCTACGTAGACCTCTTGGCCGGCTAACGCTGTGAGGGAGTCGCGCATGGAATCGATCACCTGCTCGGTTCCCGAATAGGCCTCAGCGCCTTCTGATCGTTCCGTGCAGCACCAGGCCATCTTCTTGCCGTGCTCGCCCCAGTCGGCTCGCGTCCATCGCCGGACGGTGGCCTGCTCGGTGTCGGCGTCGTTGTCTTGCCAGTCGATGCGGAGCGGCAACTGCCAACACACCGACGGCTTCCAATCGGTCGGTGACTCGCCACTCTCGACGGCGGCAAGGTGCAATGCACAACCCTCGCCACCAGCGAAACCTGGCCGGTTGAGGAACACGCAGGCACCGTCGACTACCCGGGTGTGTGTCCGTTCGTCGTCGCCGAAGATGCTCACGTGTCCGACCTCGTGGTGCTGCCATTGAGCGGCGCTGAGCAGGTCGGCGAAGGCCGACACGTTCATCGCCTCAGCCTGGCCTGGCTCGCCGTCGCCGAAGTGGGCACCGAGCGAGCAGCATCCTTGGTTGAGGTGTTCCGCCGGTTCGGAGAGAATTCCTTTGCAACCGTTGCCGAACAGGCAGACCCAGTTCGATTCGAGGAACTCGCGTTCGAACCGCCACACCGTCGCGTCTCGTTGGATCTCGATCAACGCATCACCGGACACATCACGGATCGTAATCCTTCGAAACCGTGACCCCCGCCGCACCGGTCAATCGGCGGCTCGTTGGAGGCCGACAGAATCGGGGGCTACTTCGTCTCTCAGGACTTCGACCAGTTTGACGAGGTGTTCCATGACTCGATCGGTCGCGTGTCGGATTTCATCTGGGTCGGGATCGTCAACGTTGGTGACCATCGTTCTGACGTCGAGCGGATCGCCGACTGCCGTGAGCACTGTCGGTCGAAGGAGCACGTTCGAGATCAGCGTGCTGACAACGTGTCGCTTACTGAGCACCCGATGTGCACCGACCATCGCGACAGGAACGATCGGCGCTCCGGTCCGCAGCGCCAGCCGAACGGTCCCTGTCTTGGCGCGTTCCGGCCAGTTATTCGGATCGCGTGTGAGTCGACCCTCAGGAAAGATACCGACCGCTTCGCCCGCCTCGAGCGCCGCTGCCGCCGCGTCGAGTGAATGTGCGGCGGTCGATGCGCCACGATCGACCGAGATGAATCCGAGTCGTCGCACCAACGTCCCGAGCACAGGAGCCTTGAAGACACCAGAGGTGGCCAGTAGCCGCACCGAGCGCCCGAGCTTGCGACAGACCAACGCCAGCAGGATTCCATCGACATAGCTGGTGTGGTTCGAGATGATGATCACGGCACCATCCGGCAACGATTGTGCGACTCGTCGGCGCCCCCGCTGCTTGGCGACCTGCAAACGGCTGATCAGCGTTATCACGCCGCCGACCAGAGCCGCAGCAACCGCATAGACCGCAGCTCCGATCCATCCCGGGTGCTTCCAGCGCTGACTCATCCGACGAGTGCTATCACGGTCGCGACCTGCTGATCGCGCTAGTCCAGGATCTCGCTCAGTAACCGCAAGACCGGCCAGGCACCTTCGGTTGTATTGCAGATCACGGTGTACGTCACGCCGGTCGCCGGATTGTGGACGGAACGGAAGGAAACTCCGGTGTCATAGCCCTCCACCGAGACCTGTGGCCCAGTTGGGTGGAGCCAGAAGCCAAGTCCGTAGGCGTCGTTGCCGCTGTTGATCGAACTGCGTCGTGTTGTCATATCGTTAACCGCGTCGATCGTCACGATCCGGCCGTCGAAGAGTGAGATCCAGAACGCCCGCATGTCGGCAGATGTCGTGTAGATCCCGCCATCGCCGTTGCCTCTCACGGGGAGATGCAGCACATTCGTGCGGAGCCCATCGGTATCGAGGTAGCCCGTCGCTGCAGAGCCGGGCAACTCGTCGGATCGGAGAAAT
>JANMTV010000100.1:0-16064 GCA_031390905.1 Ilumatobacteraceae bacterium
CGACTCACTACGGGTTGTTCAGGATCGCCGACGATGGCATAGCGACTCGGGTGAGTGACGGCTATCAGGACACGATGGGTTTCACGATCGTCGGCCCCAACCAATTCCTTGGTAGTGGACACCCCGACCTTCCAGGGCGACAAGCGGGGCAACCGGTGCTACTTGGGCTGATCGGGTCGACCGATTCGGGTGAGTCGTGGGAAAGCCTGTCATTGTCCGGAGTGGCCGACTTCCACGGCTTGGCGTTCGTCGACGACGTGGTCTACGGCTGGGACGCGACGACTGGCGCGTTCATGGTTTCAATCGATCAACGGTCCTGGGAGCGGCGCTCGACCATCGACATGTCCGGCTTCGCCGTTGAACCGGTGAATGGCTCCTCGATTCTGGCCGCCGGACCCAGTGGTGTTTCCCAGTCGACCGACGGCGGTCGCACCTGGTCGGAACCCACGGGCCCACGGTTGGTTGTGCTGACAGTTGATCCGGGAGGCAGGTTTTGGGGAGCGGACGCTGACGGACAGGTCTGGGCGTCAGGGGACGCCTCGACCTGGGACAGCATCGGCAGCGTTGACGGACAGGCTCAGGCGGTGTACGCCGACAAGGACAGCGTTTGGATTGCACTTCACGGCGGCGACAGGATGACCACGATCACTCGAACCGATGACGGCGGCGGATCGTGGACGACTGTGTATCGGGAGCCGCCGCCGCTGGCACCATAAGCGGCGGTGATCCAGGATCAACTCCCAAGCAATGTTTGCATCTCGGTGAGCTCGGCCTGCTGGCCGGCGATGACTTGATCCGCCAACGAAAGTACTTCGGCGCTGGAGCCGGCGACCTTCACCGTTTGGGCCATAGCGATCGCACCTTCGTGGTGCCGGACCATCATCTGCATCCACATCGTGTCGAAGTCGGCGCCGTTCATCATGCCAAGCGAGTCCATTTCCTCGACCGACATCATGCCGTCCATCGCCGACATGTCGTGACCCTCACTGCTGTTCATCTGCATCGGTTGTCCCCAGGCAGTGAGCCATGCGGTCATCGACTCGATCTCGGGGTCCTGAGCGCCTTTGATGCGTGTCGCCAGATCTCGTACCGCTGGGCCCGCCTCGACGGTCGGGTCGAGAGCAATTTCCGCCATCTCGATCGCCTGCTCGTGGTGCGGGATCATGCCTTGAGCGAACTCCACGTCAGCGGCGTTGAATGCGGCGCCGTCTGGGATTGATACAACTTCATTGCTTGTCTGTTCAGGTGTGGGCGACGACGAGGTGGATGCGGCGTCATCGCTGCCACACGCCGCGAGACCGACCGCAGCGACGGAGACGGTGACGATGATTGCAAGGTGGCGGTACTTCATGGTGGAGGGTGTGCCTTTCGATGAATAGTTCAACGTATTTACTACACAGTGTAGTAGAGAGTGGCCAGAACACATCGATCGCGTCAGGACGTCGCCCAGATTCCGAGTGCCGTCGCCGTCGCCGGTCCGACGACGCCATCGGCGAGCAGACTGCGTTCGATCTGAAATGCTCGAACGGCCTGGTCTGTGGCGGCGTCGAAAGCACCCGACGGTGTACCTTCGAGCAGCGACTGGACGATCAGCGCCTGTTGGAGACACGTGACATCATCTCCCGTGGACCCTGATACGAGAGCCCCAGCGATCACGCACAGTGCAGAAACCGACGATTCGGGTGACTGTTGTTCTACGAGCGCAGCGATGATCGGTGGCGTAGTGGTGGTCGTCGTGATCGAAACCGCAGAGACCGGCAGAGTACTCGTCGTCGCTATCGATGATGCCGACTCCTGCGCCACCGCTGGCGGCGAAACCACCATCGCCGCCGTGACGGCGATCACGCCCAGACCGACCGCCAGTTCGGTGCCCATCGCCCGGCGGAGGTTGTACACGGCGTGAGGTGTTGCGGTGCGGGCGGCTTGGAATCGACGGTTGACGCGCTGTCGGTTGACGTCGGCAACCTTCAGCATGATGCCCATGACGGCCAGTTTGAGCAACAAATAGCGGCCGTGATCGGCGGCGAACAGGCTGCTCGGGGCGCCGACGAGTCGGAGTGCTTGGATCGCTCCCGTAACTACGATCACAGCCACAGAGGTCGCAGCGAGTCGCGCGAATCGCTGCACGATATCGACCATCTCGTCGGCCTCGGTGTCGCGGATGGCGACGATGCCGACGATTGCTAAGCCACCGATCCAGGCAGCAGCAGCTGCGTGGTGAGCGACGTCTACGGGGATACCAATCAATGACCACCGCATTGATCGCGAGTGGCCAGCGTATGCCCAGGTGGCGAGCAGCAGAAGTGTGCAGCCTCCGGCCGCGATCCACCGATTCCATTCGTCGGTGGCGCGCATGAAGAACATGACCCAGGCGAGCCCGACGATCAGCATCACGCGGAGCGCGAGGGCGATCCCAGCGTCGGTTTCGAAGGCGGCGGATAGCCCGGCGAGTGAGCGCCACGGCGGTTCTGCGCGTATGTCGGAGGCGATCACGAGCAGTTGTGCGATGGCAAGCACAACGGTGACGACGAGCGCGCATGCCGCGAGTCGCTGGATGCTGGGATGTGACCAGGTACGTTTCCAGACGAAGGCCGTGGTCGCGATCACCCCACCAACCGTCATGATCGCCAGGTACGAGAGCACCCGGAAGAGCCAGCGCATAGTGGATGGTGTCGACCACGGCACCTCGAACCCTGAAGCGGCAGCATCAGTCGCGCCGGTACCGCCGTTGGCGGAGGGCAGAGCAGGTGGTTGAGTTGTAGCCGGGCCCACATCGGTTTGGGTGGTCGCGCTCGCGGCGTCGATCGTTGTCGTCACAGATGCTGGAATTGTGAAACTGACTCGGCCCGTGAGGGGGTGCCCATCGGGGCCCACCAGGCGCCAGCGTGTCGTCACCTCGCCTGGCGTAAGAGCGGGTAGCGGTGTGACCACGACGGTGTCGCCGGTCGCTCCGTGTGTTGAACCGGACAGCGTGGTTCTGACCCCGGTCGCATCGATCAGTTCGATTGAGAGCGTGTCGAGCGGCACCGACTTGTCGAACACCAACGTCATCTGGGTCGGCAGTTCGGTGAGCGCCGCTCCATCGGTAGGGTCACTCGACAGCAGCGTGTTGTGCGCCGCCGCGGGACTCGCCGGAACGAGAGCGATCGATACGAACGCGAGGAAGACAAGAAGGCGACGGAGCATTAGACGAGACGGTGCGGTGGCGACAATCGGGGGGTTCGCAACTACACGATGTAGGAGTCTAGCGGTTATTGATCGGCTACGCTCGGCAGTGGAGGCGATGATGGCGAAACGACCCGATGGTGCTCTGGAGCACGACATCATGAAGGTACTGTGGGCGGCGCAGCGACCGCTTCAACCCGGAGAGATCAAAGTTCTGCTCGAATATGAGCTCGCCTATACGAGCGTTGCGACGGTGTTGGGTCGCTTGCATACCAAGGGTCTGGTCGAGCGAGCCGAATCCGGCCGTGCATTTGTGTATCGCGCAGCCTTGGCGGAGTCGCAGTTGGCCGCTCGGCGGATCGACGATGTGTTGTCGTCTGCGAGTGATCGGGCCGCCGTCCTGGCCCGTTTCGTCGGCAGCCTGTCGAAACGCGATGCGAAGGCGTTGCGGGCGATGCTCGACGAAAGCGAACGTTGATGTTCCCATCGGCGATCGTTCCGTTGTTGGTTGCGATGGCGCTGGCCGTGATCGTGACGACTGTCCATCGACGCCTTCCGCCGGTATTGGCGGCTCGCACGGTGGCGATCACTGTGGTCGTGGTGGCTGGGGCGGCGCTGCCGACGCTGCTGATCGTCAGTCTCGGGTATCTCGCACATATTCCGTTACTGGGTGTCGGTCTCGCATGGTGCGCTGAGGCGTTCGGTGTGCACGACTCGATCCCGACGTGGATCGGGTTGCCCTCGCTCATGTTGGCGATTTTCGGTTCGGTGCGCGTGATTCGGGTCGTGCGTACGCATCGTCGACTTCGCCACGATCGGCCCGGTTCGGTTGAGATCGCCGGCCATGATCATCCCTTCGCGTTCACGTTGCCCGGCCGCGGCGGGCACGTCGTACTGTCGAGTGGTCTCGTGGAACTGCTCGATGAGCGCGAGCAAGCAGTCGTGCTCGCTCACGAGCGAGCCCACGCCCGGCATCGTCACGATCGGTATCTGCTGGTCGCGCGACTTGCCGAGTCGGGCATTCCAATGTTGCGCCCATTGTCGTCGCGTCTGCAGTTTTCACTTGAACGTTGGGCTGATGAGGCTGCGGTGACCCAATGCGGTGACCGACGATTCGTAGCTCGCACACTCGGCAAGGTTGCGTTGCACGGCGTCACTCCGGTCGGCGTACTCGGTTTCGCTGGGCTGGGAGTTCCAGCGCGCGTTGCTGCGCTGCTCGCACCGGCTGTGCCAGCGCCGCGGTCGACATTGGTGGTTGGCCTGTGGTCGGCAATCGCCGCAACCGGCGTGCTGGCTGCGTTTCAGATCCATCATCTGGCCGACCTTGTAACTTCGCTGTGCCCCGGCTGAGTTCCACCCGAGCCTTCTACACTTTGTAGTAGTACTCTCGGGTCGGTGGAAACTGCGAGCGTCACCGAGCCGGATAAGCCTGTCGATTCCCGGACACGCACCAAGCTGTTGACAGTACTTCTACTCGCCGCGTTGGTGTTGTATGCGTTAACTCGGCCCGGGGGTGCGAGCGAGTTCAAGGCGACCGGCGACCCGCTCCCGGTGCCAGCGGCCGGCAAGTTGACCGAACTAACCGCCGACGAATTCGAGGGTGTTCTCGTAGGGCTCCGTGGTACGCCAGTGATCGTGAACGTGTGGGCATCATGGTGTGCTCCATGCCGGACGGAGACGCCTCTGTTGGAACGAACCTGGGAAGCCCACAGCGCCGACGTGATGATCCTCGGAGTCGCATCGAAGGACGTACCCACGAGTTCGCTCGGGTTTATGGACGAGTTCAACGTCGGATATCCGAACATCTTTGATGAATCCGGCGACATTCGGGCGCGGCTCGGTCTGCGAGGGTTCCCGACGACGTATGCGTTCGGGGCCGACGGGCAACTGCGAACAACGATCGTGGGGGGCCTTACCGAACAACGTCTGGCCACCGTGATTGAGGACCTGACGGAATGATCGACATTGGACTGCTTGCGTCGATTGCCATCGTGCTGACGGTGCCGACGATCTTTCTGCGGCCGTGGCCACCGCAGGTCGTGGCGGGAGGCGTGTCCGACGTCAGCTTCGGAGCCTTGTTCGTCGGTCTTGTAGTCGGGAGGCTGACCGCTCTGGCGATCGATGATCCGGGCTCGTTGACCAGCCTGAGTGATGTGATGATCATTCGCAGCGGTGTCGAGTTCTGGCCAGGAGTGTTCGCCGGATTGGCTTGGCTCGCCTTATGGGCCAGGCGTGACGCTGTGTCGGCGGTTGGTCGGATGGCGGCACTTGTACCTGCCGGACTGGTCGCCTGGGCATGTTACGAAGCGACGTGTTTAATTCGCGACGGCTGTCCCGGCCCGGCCAGCGCTCTTGGCCTTCGTCCCGATGGGCTGGTGACTCGCATGTTCCCGATCGGCCTCGCCGTCGCTGGCGCAGCCGTCGTATGCGCGGCGCTCCTCGATCGTTGGCACCGACGCGGCCTGGCAAGTCTCCTCGTCGTGATACTTGCCGTCACGGCCGTCGCCGGCATTCGCGCGGTTGCCTCGATCTGGTTGCCGCACATCGGCGACTCGCTAACCCGCCAGCACCGTGAATCGATCGTAGTGTTCGCTATCGCAGGCGGTCTTTGGATTGTGCTTCGAGTCCGAAATCGTGCTGCACGATCGACTGTCGTCGCCTCGTGAACGGCATACTGCTCCCGCTCGCGGCGGTCGCCGCCGGCATCGTCTCGGCGAGCAGCCCATGCGTGTTGCCCGTCATCCCCGGATACCTCGCCGCCGTGTCATCCACGGATCGCGGCGACCTCGACGGCAGACCCCGAACGTCGATCCCGGGCGCAATCGGATTCGTGGTCGGCTTCACGATCGTGTTCACGGCACTCGGCGCTACAGCCTCCGCAGTCGGTGCCGCGCTGTACGCACAACTCGACACCGCCCTCAAGCTCGCTGGGCTGATGCTCATCGTGCTTGGCCTGAGCACCCTCGGCGTCCTCCGACTCCGGTTCCTGTCAGTCGAACGGCGACCCGTCGGCGCGCACCGCGTCGCTGGTGGCCCTCGGCAGTCCGTACTGCTCGGCGCGGTTTTCGCCTTGGGCTGGACACCGTGCATCGGCCCGATCCTTGCCACGGTCCTGACGAAGGCGGCCGCCGATTCGTCGTTGACTGAAGGAATGGTCCTGCTCTTGCTCTACTCAGCAGGCCTCGGCGTCCCGTTCATCGCCCTCGCGTTCTGGTTCGACCGGTCAGCACGAATCCGGCGATGGCTGACCCGACACACCCACACGATCGAACGCATCGGCGGCATGGCGATGATCATCATCGGGCTCGGCTACCTGACTGGCATTTGGTCGACGATCTTCACCGGGATCCAGGGCTGGCTGGCCGGCGCCGGTTGGCCGCCAATTTGACGTTGCCCCACCCCAAACTACGACATAGTGTAGTAATCATGAGTTCTCTCAGTCGACGACACTTCATTGGACTGGGTGCCTCGGCGTCGGTCGTCATGCTCACCGGGTGCTCGGACGGAAGTGATGGAAGTTCGCGTTCCTCTCCTCCGTCTAGCGCTGGTGGCCCCGCATCGGACCGTGAACCGGACGTCGTCGCGTCCTACCGGGCAGGCCCGATCGAGCTAGATCTGGCCGGCACGATCGCCTCCACGTGGGGGTATTCCGACGCCGTCCCCGGCAAACTGCTGCGCGCACGCGCCGGTGATCTCGTCGAAGTCACCCTCGACAACGCATTGCCCGAGTCGACGTCGATCCACTGGCACGGACTGGCGATCACTAATTCGATGGACGGTGTCCCCGGCCTCACTCAATCCGACATCGAGCCCGGCGCGTCGTTTACCTATCGCTTCGTCGTTCCCGACCACGGCACCTACTGGTTTCACCCCCATCACGGCCTGCAACTCGACCGCGGACTTTACGCCCCGTTCATCATCGACGATCCCGACGACAATGTCGATGCGGATGTCGAGTACGTGGTGGTGCTCGACGACTGGCTGGACGGCGTCGGAACCACGCCCGAACAAGAGTTGGCGCGCATCCGCGAGATGGGCGCACTGATGGAAAGCATGAACTCACCCGAAGATATGGGTGCGATGTCGATGGCAACGTCCCCGCTGCTCGGCGGCGACGCTGGGGATGCCGTGTATCCCTATCACCTGATCAACGGGCGAGCACTCGCCGACCCACTCACCTTCGATCCTCAGCCGAGCGCCGGGGATCGAGTCAGGCTGCGGATCGTCAACGCCGGTAGCGACACCGCGTATCGCGTTGCGCTCGGAGGACATCGAATGACGATCACCCATGCCGACGGCTTCCCGGTGATCCCGGTCGAGGTCGATGCCTTCGTGATCGGGATGGGCGAACGATACGACGTCACCATCGACGTGCGATCCGGTGCCTGGCCGTTGATCGCGCTTGCGGAGGGCAAGAACATGCGAGCCGCAGCGGTGCTCCGCACCCGAGACGCCCAGACCCAGGCAACACCAGACCTCACCACCTCGATCACTGAGCTGGACGGTAGGTGGCTGCGCTACGCCGATCTCCGCGCCACGGATCGAGTCGCGCTCGACGTACCGAGCGACATCGAGACCCGATCGGTCAAGCTCACGGGCGGTATGAGCGGATTCGACTGGGCGTTCGACGGAACCCCGTTCGGTGAGCACGAACCGATCAAGCTCGACGAGGGCGAATGGCTCACACTGGCGATCGAGAACACGACCACGATGTGGCACCCAATCCACCTTCACGGACACACACCACAATTGGCCGAGCCGACCGGCGGACCTCGCAAGGACACCGTCAACATCCTGCCCGGCGACACGGTCCAACTGACCTTGCAAGCCGACAACCCAGGACAATGGATGCTGCACTGCCACAACGCCTACCACCTCGAAGCCGGCATGGCCACCGTCTTGTCATACACAACGTGAACGATATGAAAGGAGTGCAACCATGCCACCCCCAAAGCGTCGCAGCAAGCCCGGCGACAGCGAACACCACGGCCGAGTGACCGTCCCCCATCGTGCAGCGGACTCGCAGGTAACGCCTCGCGCCGAACCATCGCTCGAGGACCGGGCGAAGCGGTACGAACGCGGACCGACATCACCGGCAGCTTCGAGCCGGTACACGCCACCGAACAAGTCCGTACGACTTCGTCCCGGTTGGCACAAGACAGTCGGTGGGCTCCTGCTCGCGCTCGGCGTCGCAATTGCGATCGCCAACGACCTGATGCTGCTTGGGCCATCCACCACTCTGCTTCCCGGAGGCCACAACGAGGCCTATCTGTTGCTCGGCGTCGGCATCGCCGGCTACAGCACGCGATGGTTCGGATGGTTCGACCGTGCACACTGAAACCGTGTCGGCCGGGACCGATCGACCGACGTCGAAATGGGCGATGACCGGCGTAATCGCTCTAGTGGCGATCGTCGTCGGCTACTTCGTGCTTGGCATGCCCGGCATGGACCACGACACGACAAGTTCGGCCGTGCACGACATGTCGGTCATCAACCCGACTGGCTCGACGTTCTCAGAGTTGTCAGCCGATCAGTTCAGTATGGCGCTGGCGGACGAAACGGCATTCGTGATCAATGTTCATGTGCCCTACGAAGGTGAGATCGAGGACACCAACGCATTGATCGCTTTCGACGAAATCGGCGAGAGCAGCGACCTACCCTCCGATCTCGATCAGCCGATCCTGCTGTATTGCCAAACCGGACGAATGTCAGGGATCGCTGCGACCACGCTGCTGCGCATGGGATACACCAACGTCGGCCACCTCGTCGGTGGGATGCGGGCCTGGCTCCAATCAGGGCGAACGACGTTCGACGACGCATGACCGATCAGATTGGGACCACATCTCTGAACGGCATCGAGAGTTGCTCGACATAGCGGACCGGATAGTCGGGCCGACCGGCGATACCCAGTTCGCCGTCGTCGACGTTCCGGTCGGTCGGATCCTCGTAGGTACCGAGCAGCCGATCCCAAATCAGTAGGAACAGCCCGAAGTTCACGTCACCCTCGGGCACGCGGCCGACATGATGAAGCCGGTGGCCTTGGTTGAGTGCGAGCCATCGACGTAGCCCGCCCACCCGGTAGTCGACGTTGCTGTGCTGAAGCAAGAGCTGTAGCACGACCAGCCCGGCCAATGCCGCGCCGACGTCGCGTGGGACGCCAAGGACGACCAGCGGTGCCATGCCCACGCCGGTTTCGATCGCCTGATGAACCGGGTGCTTCACCAATCCGTTGAATCCGTACAGCCTGCGAACGCTGTGATGGACAGCGTGGAATCGCCACAGCCAGTTCCAGCGATGGCTGAGTCGATGCACGATCGTGATTCCAGCGTCGAGCACGACGACCGCCAGAAGCACCTGAAGCGAGAACGGCAACTGATCTGGCCATCGACTCAGGTTCGGCGTGACCTGGGCAAGCACAGGCAGCGCGGCGACACTGATCGCCGTCGATACCTCGTTGACAATTGCATGAGCAATGTCGCGAACGCGATCACCACGGTCGCGATTCCAGTCCGGTTGATAGGGCGCAAGATGTTCGGCACCGAACGAGATGACAATCACCACACCCAGCACTACGGGAATCAGCAGGCTCCGCGAAGGCGCAAGCACAACGATCGTACCTCCGCCGCCGATCATCATGAGAGGCACGTACCACAACGCAGCGACGCTACGGAGCGGTGAAATCGTCGAAGGGATCATCTCCTCATCATGCGCGACAACGTGAATGAGCGCTTGAACGAAACGGTTACGTGAGCCATGTGCCCAGTCCGACCGCCTCGGACGGACTGAGGCCGAACATCGAACGGAACGTGCGACTGAAATGCGCTCCGTCCGAGAACCCGGCACCGTGAGCCGCCTCGGTGATCGACACACCCTCGGCCAGTCGTTCCGTGGCTGTGACGAGCCTCATCCAACGAACGTACGAACGGATAGGCGTGCCGACCTCTTCGCTGAATACATGTGTCAGACGACTCACCGAGAGGCCCACCTCTGCCGCCAGGTCGCTGACGTCGATGGCACCGTCGTCGGCGAGGGCAGGCAGACGGGCCAAAGCAGCATCAATCGCTGGGTGACGCCACCATGACATCGGCGTCACCGCGGACGGCTGACAGACGGCGGCGACAATCCGCTGCACAGCCTCTTCTGCCCGCGACCAGTTGTCCGGCGGCGAGGCTCCGGCGACACTCGATAATGGCTGCCCCGCAGCTACAGGCGTTGCGGCAATGCGGCATCCATGAAGCTGCCGACCAACGTCGCTTTCGGGATCGATGTATGCGATCAGGACGTCGTCGCAAACATCGCTGAAGGCGTGCCTGACGTCGGGCTCGACGACAACGATCGGACCGACCATCGACGTACCGGTTCCGTCGACAACGACCGGAAGGCCAGCATGAACGACGAGCTGGTAGGCGTGGTGGGCATGACAATCGGTGGGTCCGACAGGTCCACTGTAGAGCAGCCACCAGGGCCCGAAAGCAAGACACCCCGTCCATGCATGATCGCTCATGCTGGCGCCGTTGTCGTCGTGAGCTCTGGGGTCGCAGGTACGGTCGTCACCGGCACGGTCGTCGCAGGCGGAGTCGTCGTCGTAGCCGAAGGCGCGTGGGTAGTTGTCGTCACCGGAAGGGTCGTGGTCGTCGAAGTTGTGGTTGTCGAACTCGTAGTCGTGGTGTAGCTCGGATCGCGGTAGTCGAAGGTCGGGAGCTGCGCTCCATACGTCTCGGGCTCCTCGACGCCATCGAACACATACACGAGATCACCATCTCGCACCAACGATGGAAAGTATTCGGCGATGTGCATCGGGATCCGTACGCACCCGTGCGATGCGGGGAAGGCGGGCACATTCGACGAGCCGTGTACAGCGATGCCATAGTTGAAGTACACCGGGTTATAGAGCCGTCCGAGCTTTGAGTTCCGCCAACCATCGAACCGCCGCTCGAAATGGAACACCCCGCCGGGCGTAACGGCGATACCACAAATCCCCTGTTCCGACTGCGTCCCGTCGTCGTTGTCGACGGTCACCACATCACACCACTCGTCTCCTGTTCCGCTCGAGATATGGGAGATCAGCTTGGCCTGGTCATCCTGATAGAGCACGGCTACCTGCTGTGGCAGCAGGATCTCGAGATGAGTGCCGGGACCGGATCGACGAGGACGCACCGAAAGCGGGGAGTTCATCAGTTGCCATGTTTCGGGCGTAACGACGCCTGTCACGGCAGCGAGATCGATATCGAGAAAGAACTTCTCGAACGCCCACACAGCACGTTCTGTGGCCGGGCCGAATGCTCCGTCGCTCGGGCCGGGATCGAAGCCAATCACGCGGAGACGGTCCTGCAATGCGATCACCTTGGCGCCGCTCATGCCCGGTCCGACATCGTGATCGAACTCGACCGCCGTGACTGTCGATGTGGGCACCGCTGTCGACGCAACCTGCGAACCGGGCGCAGTGATCGAAGTTGTCGCCACCTGCGAGGTCGACTCCGGGTTTTCCGATCGGACATCGCCGCGCCGGACCTGCGAATAGACGACGGCCGGGACGACGACAGCTGCGGTGGCGACCAGGAATCGTCGACGCGTGTAGATCGCCTGGTCAATCACACGAACAGGCTCGTTCATCTAACCGGCTCGCTGCCTATGAAGTGTCTGGGATACACCAACACAAGTTCAGTCTACTACGACATGATGTAGTAGCCACTGTGGATCTCGCTCATCCGTCGTGCACCCATACCGTGCTCCGCATCGGCATCAGGTCCTGCTCCCAGATGAAGTCCATTGCCGGAACGCTGACACGCACGCATCCGTGAGACGCGGGATAGTTCGGGATGTTGTACGCACCATGAACAGCAATCCCGCCGCGGAAATACTTCGGACGATAGATCTCACCGAGATCTCCTTCCCACCAGCCCTCGACGCGTTCCCGATTCACCTTCCACAAGCCGTTGGGGGTCAGCGCCACGCCGGTGGCGATCTCGCCGGGGGTGTTCTCGTCGACCTGCTCATACGGGAGCCCGTTGCCGGTCGAGGTGTTCAGGGTCCAAAGCGTCTCACCGTCGCGAACGAGGAACAGTAGCTGCCGCGCCTTGTCGATCTCCACCAGGTCACCCGTATCAGCACGGCCCTGTGCCCGCTCGGTTGCCGTGGACAGCGCCGCGGCCGTTGACTCATCGACGTCGCCCGTCGCCTCGAGGCCGACGTATTTTTGAAAAGCCATCACAGCCTGCGTTGTAGTGATGCCGTAGTCGCCGTCAACGCCTGCGTGCCAGAATCCGAGTTCCAACAGTCGCGACTGGACGGCCATGGTCGGCTCACCATCTTCATGACCGACGGATGCCAGCTCAGTGTCGAGTGGCAGGACTTCGCTATCGGTAGCGGCAAGAGCAGTCACCGCGGCAGGGTTGGATGTTTGCGAGTCGACGCTTGATGTGTCGCTGCTCGACGGGATGACCGTCGTATCAGGACTCAGCACGAGTTGGTCTGCCGAAGTCGGTGGAGCGGTTGATGTTTCGGATATTCCCGGTGCCGCAGCCACAACTGGGCCAACCGGATCAGCATCACGACTCGTGAAGGAACAACTTGACACGATTGCTGCAGCGCCGACGACGGCCAGTCCGCGGATCCGGACAGCTGAATTGTGTCGCAAGGTGGAGCGGCGAGCCACATCGCCGAAGGTACTACACCATGTCAGAACGAATCGGATCGCCAACGATCAGCAATATTGGCGAACCGTCGGGTAGGGGTTGACAGCGAGTCCGCCGCCCGGGTGAATCTCGAAATGGAGGTGATTGGCAGTCGTGTTGCCGGTGCTGCCGACGTAGCCAACAACCTCACCGGCGCTGACGCTTCGCGAGCCACCCTCCCACGCCGAAAGATGGGCATAGTAGTACTTGGCGCCATCATCCCCGACGAGCCACACAACGTTGCCACCCAGGTTGTTGGTTTTCATCGTCACACTGCCGGCCACGACAGCGACCAACGGTGTGCCACCGGGACTCATCATGTCAACACCCTGGTGAGTACGTCCACCGGAGCGTGGTGCACCCCACGTGTCACCAAACGCGGTGGGGCCAGCCACTGGGCAGATCCAACCGCCGCCCAAACCGACGACCACCGGCGCAGGTGCAGGAGTTGGCGATGGGCTTGGCGTCAGATTGGCTGGCGTTTGGGGCGACTGGGGTGCCGTTGCCGCACCCTGAGCGGCTTGCTGTTGCGCCGCTTCGCTATCCGCCTGTGCTTGCTGCTCAGCCGCTTCCCTGTCCGCCTGTGCTTGCTGCTCCGCGGCTTCCTTGCGCTGCCTCGCCAACTGTTCCTCGTAGGCTCGCTTCACCTCTTCGTCCTTCAGATGTTCCCGCAGCGTTTCTAGCTCGGCGAGTTGTTGATCGAGTTCAGCCTCGCGAGCGGCGAGGTCCTGAATCAGCTGTGCATTCTCATCCGTGAGAGCCTGGACATGCGAGCGAGCGTCGGCAAGTTCGGTCTTGACCGAATCGACGTAGTCCCGGTCGGTTTCGCCGGCCCCTACGGCGATGCTTCGCAACATGCTCGCCTGCATCCCTTCGTTCGGATCAGCGAACAGAAACAACATCGAATTGTTCGATGCCCCGGTAAACCGAGCCACGGCGATCTCGGTCAAGTCATCCTCGAGCTTCGCGTACTGAGCGGTTGTCTCCGCGAGCTGATTCTCCGCCACGGTCAGTTCGCTTGCGAGGTCATCTGACCGGGCGTGAGCGTCAGACCACCTTTCAGCAGTTTGATCAGCGATCGCTTGCACTCGCAGGATCTCAGCCGCTACCTCCTCCGAGGAAAGATCCGAGTCCGAGGCCGAGGCTGCCCGAGTCGGCACGACCACCGCCACAAGCCCAATAATCAGTGCGGCGCGAACGGGAAACGACCCGAAAAGGCAGCGGCCGCTCATCAATTGTTTCAGTTTCATGACGAAACGAGAATAGCTCTTACATCGTGTCGTAACAACGCGGGCAGCGCCGTCCGGACTACGCCGTTCACCCTGTACGTTCGGAGCTTCTACCCGTGCCTCTTCGTGGCCGCCTGGCCACGGTGCAGAATGTCTAGGCGCTGGGGTAGTCGTCGGAATCGATCTCGCCGCGAGCGAATCGCTCGGCAAGAATCTCGTCCGGGTCCTGCCGAGTGGGTGGCGACGGGACCGTTGTTTGCGGATGCGCTGTGTGATTGCCGCGTCGGGTGAGTGCTACCGCAATCCAAATCAGCCCACCCCAAAACACGATCATCATCACCGCCATCCACCACCAGGAGTCCCAGCCGTCGTTCCAGTTCCCGTAATGCATCGCAACCTCCATGTTGGTGTCTATGTCGAGCAATTGATGGTCATCGGGTTCAGCTCCCGGCGTCCCAGGTCACATTGACGGGTTCGGGAAGCCCGTCGATCTTGAGCGTGACGGTCCCTGCAACTGGACCATCGGCGGCGAAGCGGAGTTCACCCTCACGGTGATGCCCGCCCGGCCCATCGCCAGTCCATTCCCCAACAGGCCACGGAGTGTCACCCACGACGAGGCTGCTCTGGCGAGCAAGGTCCTGGTCGAGTTCGACCTCGTGCGTATCGAGGACGATCTCGAAAACCGCGCCGCCGGCGTCGAGTTGACGTGGTTGGAGCTTGACCGTGACGGCGCCCACCTCGACTGTGCGTACGGGCCAGGAGGCCGTCGCTGTGGCGTTGTCGGGGCTGGTTCCGGTACCACACCCAACGAGAAGGGTGGTGAGGGTCACGGACGCCGCTAGGACAGCGAGCCATCCCCGTCTGTGCCGCTGCCTGGGCGAAACTGCTATGCGTGTGCCCATGATCCGACTCCGTCGTGCGGCTGCGGCCGGGGTGTGCGACGCAGGCGGTGGGCGGCGATCGCGATCCCGACCGCGTTGACGCCGATACCAACAATCATGAATGGGATGCGGTAGCTAGTGAGAAACGTCGCCGCGCCGGTCGCGCCGATGAACGGTGCCAGGTCGGCGATGTGGTGTGCACAGCAGGCGACCATCCCCGCAGTGGAGGCCCCCATCCCGGCACCACCTGCCACCCTCGCCGCGTGTTGGAGGCGTTGGCGCCGCCGAAGTTCACTGACGAGGGCGACCTGGACTCCGAAGCCGACGATGATCACCACCAGGAAGTACCAATCGCGAGTTGCCTGATTGACGAGGTGCCCGAACGATCCGGAGGCAGCCCAGACGACCCCAACGTAAAAGAGCGCCAGCACAGCGCTGGCGATCGCCGCCGAGCGCACGCTTCGGGGGTTCATAGGTCCTTCATCATCCAGCCGTGACCGCAGCGACGAGGCCACTGCTGGGCCAGCTCACGATGGGTCTGCGGTTCGGTCATCACAGCACCTTCTTCCGATCTCATTATCGGCGTTCGGTGAGATGACGACATCCGTTCTGACTACCGAATCAATTGTGGACGTCTACGGAGCCGTCTCACGAGCTCGCGCCGTAACACGTCGTCTCGGGAGTCGGCCCAGAGGTCGATTCCGTAGTCAGCCGCCGCGAGGTTCCGGGTCCGCCACGGATGGCATCCCCGGCTCACCTTGTGATGCTCGCTTCAGGCAACGAGTCGAGGAGGCACGATGCGCAAGCACAGCACGCTGGCGACGGCCGATCGGCGCGCGTCGGCCTCAACCACGCCGATCGTTGGCAGGGAGGCCACCGGGCGGCGAGTCAGGGTGCCTGACGGGCGAGCATCTTGTCGATGTCGGCCCGATGTTGCTCTAGCTGTCGCAGGTAGTTCTCGTCTGTGGATCGCTGCAACTGGGGATCGTTCTGATGGTTTTGCCGTCCCGTGTCAGCATTCGCGACCGACATCTGTTCTGTCATGTTGGCATCGATCTGCACCAGCTCGTTGTTGTGAGCAACGGGCTCCACCGATGGAGGATCTGGCTGCTCCC
>JANMTV010000130.1:0-5073 GCA_031390905.1 Ilumatobacteraceae bacterium
GAGACATCAGCGAGCAGCCCAGCAACCAGCCCGGCGCCAACCGCAGGGCCGTGGATTGCTGACACGACCGGCTTGGAGCAATTGATCACATTCCACACCAGGTCCCGCGCTTCACGCATCACGCGGGTCCGAATCGCGTAGTCGCCGATGATCCCGTCAAGCAACTCGAAACTGCCTCCCGACGAGAACCCCTTCCCGGCACCCTGGAGAATGGCGACACGCGCCTCGGGGTCCTTATCGATCGTCAGCCAGACATCGGCGATCTCCCGGTGGGCATCCGGCGAAACCGAGTTGAGCCCCGGTGCATCGAAGGTGATCCGCAAAACACCATCAGACGGCTGATCAAACCGGAAGCTCGGGTACAGCGCCGCATAGTCGATACTCACTCGTACTCCTTGATCGGATCGGTTGACCGGGTCAGGTGACCGCTCAGGCGACCACGCCGGTAATCAGTTAACTTGTTGTACTCAATCACCGATCGGAGTGTAGGACATGGACTTCGCTCTCACCGACGAGCAGGCGCTCCTCCAAGAGACCGCGCGAGCGTTCGCCGCCAAGCACTGCCCGCCCGAGCGCGCAAAGGCATGGGATGAGGCAGGCGAGTTCCCGTTCGACCTGTGGCAACGAATGTCGGAGCTGGGATGGTTCGCTCTCCCCTATCCAGCGGAATGGGGAGGCGGCGGCGGGAGCCCTGTCGAAATCTGCCTGATCGCTGAGGCGCTCGGCAGCGCAAGCCTCGATGTGGCGATGGCATACGTCGGCACGTTTATCCCCGGTTTGGTGATCTTCAAGCACGGAAACGACGAACAACGCAGTCGATTCCGCGCGGGTCTACTCGATGGTGCGTATCGGATCGCGATCGGCATCTCCGAGCCCGACGCAGGGTCCGACGCAGCGGCGTTGAAGACGACGGCCGTCGATGCCGGCGATCATTTCGTGGTCAACGGACAGAAGGCATGGTGTACGGGTGCCGGCCTTCCGGGCGCCTTGATCGCGATGTACGTCCGCACCGACACAGATGCACCAAAGCACAGCGGGATCAGTTTGCTGTTGATCCCCAACGATGCACCCGGGGTCGAGATTCGCCGCACTCCGACACTGGCCCGACATCTGCTCGGCACGAATGACGTGTTCCTCAGCAACGTCGAGGTTCCAAAGGCGAATCTGATCGGCCCGCTCAACGGTGGATTCGGTCTGATGATGGGCGGCTTGGATCTCGAAAAGGTCGTCATGGCGGCGGCGTACACGGGTGTAGCGCAGTCGACGATGGATGAGATGCTGACCTACTCGAAGCAACGGCGACAGTTCGATCGGCCGATCGGCAACTTCCAGGCTCTTGCCCACCCGATGGTCGACATGCAGACCGAGATCGACTCGGGTCGACTACTTGCTTACCGCGCCGCCTGGATGCTCGGAGACGCAAAGGCGTGTACCCGAGAAGCGGCAATGGCCAAGCTCAAGTGTTCGGAGACATATGTTGCTGCAGCGCGACTCGGAATGCAGGTCCTCGCCGGCCACGGCTTCGCCACCGACAGCGTGATGAGTTTCAGGTGGCGCGAATCGATCGTTGCCACGATCTCAGGCGGAACGAGCCAGATCCAACGCAACGCGATCGCCAAATCAATGGGCCTCAGCACCTACTAACTGCTCACTGCGGGAGAATCACAATGGCACCAACCGAGTTGGACGATTTCCGTCGCGAGGCACAAGCCTTCCTCGACAACCATGCCACCCGATCGGCTCCAGGCACACCCGAATGGGGTGTCGGAGACGACCAAATGTCCAGCTACGCGGCGAGGACCGAAGAGGACGAACAAGAGCGGGTGCGGCTGGCACGTGCCTGGAAGACGGCCGAGTTCGATGCCGGCCTCGGCTGGATCACGGGACCAATTTTTCACGGGGGCGCCGGCCTCACCGCGGAGCACGAGCGCACCTACCTCGAGATCCGCAACCAATACGACGTGCCGTCGCTAGGGGTGTACGGGATCAGCCTCGGCATGGTGGCACCGATGTTCCTGTTGTTCGGGAAACCAGAAGTCCAAGCCGTAGTGCCCAGCCTGTATCGGGGCGATCTGATCGGTTGCCAGTTGTTCAGCGAGCCTGGCGCAGGGTCCGATGTCGCCGGACTCTCGACGAAGGCCGAGCGCGACGGCGACGAATGGGTGGTCACCGGTCAGAAGGTGTGGACGTCGGTAGCTCATCTGTCCGATTGGGGGCTCCTGTTGGCACGCACCAATCCCGACGCGCCAAAACACAAAGGCATCACTGCCTTCGCAGTCAATATGAAGTTGCAAGGAGTCGACGTTCGGCCGCTGAAGATGATGACGGGCGGCACCGAGTTCAACGAGGTGTTCTTCAACGAAGTACGGATTCCCGACACGCATCGCCTCGGTGAGGTCGATTCTGGTTGGACGGTCGCAATCTCGACGTTGATGAACGAGCGGGCGCTCGGCGCTTCGGGTGACGACATCTTCGGAGTCAACAAGGGGCTCGAACGTCTCCGGATGTTGGTAGCGCTGCCCGGTATGGGAAGTGGCGATCCGATCGTACGACAAGACATCGCCCGTGCTCACTCGATGGCCGAAACAATCCGCTACCAAGCAGTCGCCGCCGACGCCCGCCGCAAGGCTGGTCTGCCACCTGGCCCAGGCGAGTCGCTGTTCAAGCTCGCCAGCACCGAAACGCTTCGGCTGATCGTCGATATCGCAGGCCGCGTGCTCGGGCCGCGGGTGCTCGCCGACTCCGGCGAGTGGGGGACATACGCGTGGGCGGACATGATCCTCACCCGACCGGCGATGGGACTTGCCGGAGGGAGCGACGAGATTCTGCGCAACATTTTGGGCGAGCGGGTGCTCGGCCTCCCCAAAGAGCCTGGCCTGAGCTGATCATGGAAGTGATTCGCACTGCGGATGCGATGTTTCGAACCGAGCTCAGGGACTGGTTCCGTCTCGATCGAGATCCAGTCGTTCGTCAGAAACTTGCCCGCGCCTGGGGCGGTTTCGGATCATGCAACTGAACAATGATCGGATGCTTGAGACCGTGCTACATGGTGCACATCCCGGTCCAGAATCGTCGATCAACAAGCTGTACTGGGCGAACTGGCATCGCGACGCTGGCGAACTGATGGTCGAGTTGATGGGCGCCGACGCCCTCCTCGTTGGTGACGGTTACGAACTGCACTCGCTGCAGCACACGTTTCTCAACTCTCGTGCCGAGACGATCTATGGCGGTGCCAACGAGATCCAACGCAACATCGTCGGTGAGCGGGTTCTCGGTCTCCCGAAAGCACCCTCGTAAGGTCCATTCATGGACGTCAGTCGCGGACAAACGCAGGTACTGGAAGGGGACTCGAAATGAATATTGCCGGCAAGGTTGTTGTCGTCACGGGCGCCGCCAATGGCATCGGGTGCGCACTGGCAACACGATTCACCGAGCGAGGCGCAGCGGGTGTGGTGGTCGCCGATCTTGATCATGACGGCGCGCTTGCAGTCGCCGAACGGATCGGCGGATTCGGGCTCGCCTGCGATGTCGGCGACCCCGAATCGATCAAGGCGCTCGTCTCGGCCACAGAAGAACGCTTTGGTCCGATTGACGTGTTCTGCTCGAATGCCGGTTACAGCGATCCGGTGTCGTTCGATCTCGACATGTCACGCGACGCGTTACGACGGATCGTCGACGTCAATCTCCTCGCCCATGTGTGGGCTGCTCAGGCTGTCGTGCCAGGGATGATCGATCGGGGCGGCGGCTACCTCCTCCAAACGATCTCCGCGGCGGCGCTGATCACCGGCCCTTCAGCTCCCGGCTACACCCTCACCAAGCACGGCGCGCTGGGGTACGCCGAGTGGCTCACCCTGAATTTTGGTCACCTGGGCATCATTGTCTCGTGTCTCTGCCCGAATGCCGTCTACACCGGGATGTTCGGGGCGACCGCCGACGAGATCGACGCCAACCCACCCGAGGGCACACCGATCGGTGAGGTTCTGCGTGCGATTGATGTGGCCGACACAGTCCTCGAAGCAATGGCCGAGGAGCGATTCCTGATCCTGCCGCACCCACGAGTCGGCGAGTCGTTCGCCCGCAAGGCCAGCGACTATGACCGCTGGCTAGCGGGCACCCGGCGACGCCTGCTGAGAATGCGCGGAATCGAGTCGGTAGTAGGAGGTCAACATGACTGAGAACACGGCGGATCAGCAGCGGTGGCAGAAACAGGCCAGCCACTTCGAGTCGCGAGTGCACTTCAACCGCACATGCAATCTGAAGATCACCCAATGGAATAGTGACGCGGTGGTGATGCAACTCCCCCACGCCGAGTTCCTCTGCAACTCGACGAACGGCTTCCACGGTGGTGTGATCGCATCACTCGCCGACACATGCGGCACCGCCGCCTCGCTCGCAGCGGTTGGCGCCGAGGGGTTCATCGCCACTGTCTCAATGAACATCAGCTACCTCGCGGCAGCCTCCACCGACCTCACCGCAACTGGTGTCTGTATCAAGCCCGGTCGACGTATTCAGGTCTCGGAGGTACAGGTTCGCGATGCAGGTGGCACGCTTGTCGCTCAAGCCACCGTGACATCGACGTTGCCGAGCTGAGCCAGGACGCAACGAACCGTGGAGATGACAGATGGGCTTTGATGGACGAGTCGCGATCGTGACCGGCGGGACACGCGGGATTGGTGCGGCGATCAGCCGACGATTGCTCGAAGCCGGCACCCATGTGATCGCGGTGTACGCAACAAACGATTCGTCAGCGAACGGCTTCGCCGAATCAGTCGCCACATTGACGGGCGAGCTCACCCTCCACCGCGCCGACATCGGTGAGCCGACTGCGTGTCAAGCTGTGGTCGCCGCCGCCGTGCAGCGACACGGACGACTCGACCACCTGGTCAACAACGCCGGTCTACTCGTCGAGAGTTCATTGCGGAGTACAACGATCGACGAGTGGGACCGGCTACTGGCGGTCAACCTGTCAGCGTCGTTCTACCTCGCTCAGGCGGCGATGCCCGCGATGATCGAACGTGGTTTTGGTCGGATTGTCAATGTTTCGTCGGTAACCGCAGTGATGGGCAGCCCTGT
>JANMTV010000173.1:0-1212 GCA_031390905.1 Ilumatobacteraceae bacterium
GGCCTCCTCGGGCACCTGCGCGAACTGGCGATCGCATCCGATGTCGGCGCCGTCATCGAAGTCAGGGCGGTGCCCGTGTTGGAAGGTGTCCGCCAACTGGTCGAAGCCGATGTCTACGCCGGCGGCAGCGAGCGCAACCTCGCTTCGGTCACACCGTTCGTCACCAATGACGATGTGGACGAAACCACAGTTCGAATCCTCGCCGACGCTCAGACTTCGGGCGGTCTGTTGATCTCGGTGCCCGCCGACCGATCAGCCGAGCTGGTACACGCCCTCGTCGCGGCTGGCACCCTCGCCGCAGATGTCATCGGCGAGATCGTGGCGACACCGGCCCACATCACTCTCAGATAGCCAAGAACGAGGTCAATAGCGGAGGCGGACGGGAATCGAACCCGCCGGGGATCTATCGACCCCCCATCGGTTTTGAAGACCGAGGAGCCCACCAGGCACTCGGACGCCTCCGTCGGGCAGGCTAACCGGGCGATTCTTTTCCAAACCGGACGCGTTAGATGCGGACGGTTCTCAGATCACCGCTGCGGATGGTCAAGCTCTCCCGGTCGGTGTATTCGAGAAACGGCACGGCATGCTTCCGGGAGATACCTGCCTTCTGTCTGAATTCGCTGACGCTGAACGGCCAGACCATCGACCGCAGCAACTCGACTATGCGGGCGGCCTCCTCCGGTAGGTAGACAAGGTCGTCCGACACCCGAACCAGTCGCCCCGAGCGAACCAGAACCCGCAGGAGCTCACCGTCGAGGCCTAGTTCCTTGATCGCCGGAGGGGCCATCCCGGCAGTCTCCAGGACGCGTTTGGCTTGCAGCCAGTGGGGGTCGGAATCGATCTCGTCCTTCTGACCTCCTCTGGCCGAGACGACCGCCCCGGAGACCTCAAGCTCTGTGAAGCCCGCCACGATCGCACGTGTCATGTCCTGCTCGAGGCCCAGCGCCAGAGCCAATTGCCCGAGGCCGATCCCCGCCTCGAGCCGATTGGCCCCATGGAACGAGGCGACTTCAGCCTCAGCTGCCAGAGCGAGCCGTCTTGCCTCGTCCCTCGAGATGACGGCATCTCCCGCCACCACGGCGTCACCTGGTGCTCCTCCACCCGAGCGAGCGGCGAGATCGGCGAGCGAGCCGCGCCGGCGATGTCCGAGCATGACGGACGCAACAACGTCGGGACCTCCTTCCAGAGCCGGGGTAAGGTCGCGCCCCAGAA
>JANMTV010000177.1:0-33812 GCA_031390905.1 Ilumatobacteraceae bacterium
TGTGGCTGAGCTCAGAGCGAGCGACCGAGAAACGCAGCGAGTTGGTCGGCGGTGGTTGCGTCGTCGGGTGCCTGCTGTATGGCACCGAACGGGGCCTGACGATCGGGTCCACGGAAACTGTCCTGAATCGACTGCCGCGCACCGGCTAGTAGCTGCCCGGCGAGGTCCGGGTTGAGATCGGTCGACTGTCCAGTCGCCTTGGGTGAGACTCGGTAGTTCGAGCGTGGTTGCGTCGGTGGAGTGAAGCAGAGCGAGCCACGGAACGAAGTCGTCGATGATCGCCACTTGTGCGGACGTGTCGAGTTTGGCGAAGCCGGCATCGCCAGCGACTTGCTCCAACAACACGACCGGCCCCGGTCGAATGTACAGCGCGATAGATCTCGGCCTCGCGCCGCGACCCGATTCTCCCTCGACGTCCCACGCTTCGTGGCCGCCGCCGCCGGGCCGTCGCCGGAGAGTCACACTTGACTCCCCGACGACGCCGACCGCCCAAGTTGCAAGCAAACTCAGTACAGGTAACCGATCACGTCGATGATGAAATGCGTCGATGTCGGCCCGGCTGTGACCTTGACCTGTCCTGAGGCATCGACAGCCACCTGCGTGGTGACAGCAATATTTTGCCCAGGGGTTGACCAGTTGACGCTGCTGGTCGGCGGTTCAGTGCTCGCTGCGCTGTACAACTTCAGGAATCCGCCGGTGCCGACTGTCTCGGTAATGGTGAGCGTCACGATTGCCCCGGTGGCACCAGGTGGCACGGCGACCAAGGTTGCCCCCGGCAGGTCCTTGCCTGTTGCCAGGCTAATCGTGCGGGTTACGTCGGCGTCGATCCTCGTAGCGGGAGCGATTCGTGAGTCGTAGGCCCGCAGCGGTGTTGGCAGGAAATGCGTGGCGCCAGCCGACTCAGGTCCCTTTGCAAGCTGACCGCGGATCGCACCGCCCGGGAATTCAGCGTTGTGAACGTTGATGTAGAAGTTCTCCGGAGCGGCCATGATGTTGCCAGCAAGAACCGAGGTGATGTCGCTGCAACCCGTGTCGGATGCGGTGCCGATCGCCCCAAAGTCTACGACCGGTGCCGCCGCCTGTCCGACCGCTCCAGGGTGGATGTGGGCGGCCGTCGCAGTTCCGATGTTTCCGAACGAGAGGTCCCAACAGACCTGCGGTTCGGGCAATGCATCGAGATCGATCGAGATTGTCACCGCACCGAATCCGTCGGAGTCACCGACTGTCGGAATCTCGGCGGCGCCTGTCAACCGTGCGATGTACGGCGTTTCGGCGGCGTGCAAACTCTCCAAACTTCCTTCCGTTCGTCGAGCGTTACCGCTCACGATCGTCGGAACCGCAATCGAAACGATCACAGCACCGGCGGCGAATACAGACATTGTCCGCTTGTCCATTTGACGTACCTCCATAAAAGCACATGACGATCCTGTCGACCGACAACGCGACCCTAGATCGTTCGATCTACGAATGAAAGCCGCCCAACATCTCACAACCGTCCACCAGCGGTCGTGTGCTGGTGTTCACCGAGCGTGTCATCGGGGGAAACGACAGGGAAACTTCACGTTCGTACGGTCGTCGACATGAACGTCACCGAATCGCTGCTGCCTGGACGCGTGATCATCATTGCCGAGCCGTCGGACCGTTGGATCGACGACTGGCGTCCGGAGGACGAAACGTTCTGGAACTCCGGCGGTTCGACGATTGCGCGTCGCAACCTCGTCTTCTCGATCTTCGCCGAACATGTCGGGTTTTGTATCTGGAGCCTGTTTTCGGTGTTCGTGCTGTTTCTTGGACCAGAGTACGGATTCAGTCCATCTGACAAGTTCCTGCTGACAAGTATTCCCACAGCCATCGGGGCGGGCCTCCGGATCCCCTACACATTGGCGGTCGCCAAGTTCGGCGGTCGTAACTGGACAGTCGTGAGCGCGTTGCTGCTGCTGATCCCGATCGGATACATCGCCGTGGTCTTGGAACCAGGTGTCTCGCTAGCCACCTTGCTGCTTGCCGCCACGTTGGCCGGCGTCGGCGGCGGCAACTTCTCGTCGTCGATGGCAAACATCGACGCCTTCTATCCGATGCGGTTGAAAGGCTGGGCGCTCGGGCTGAATGCAGGTGCCGGCAATCTTGGCGTCGCTGCCGTACAACTCGTCGGTTTGGCAGTGCTGGCCACGATCGGCAAGGAGCATCCCCGAGCAATCCTGGCGTTCTACTTACCACTCGTGTTGGTTTCAGCAGCATGTGCGTGGCGGTACATGGACAATCTCAGCGGCGCCCGCAACGAGAAGCGGGCCTTGCGAGATGTCACCAAGCAGCCGCATATGTGGTCGATCTCATGGCTGTACGTCGGCACCTTCGGATCATTCATCGGGTTCGGGTTTGCGTTCGGCCAAGTCTTGCAAGTGCAGTTCAAGGACATCTTCGACACGCCAGTCAAAGCCGCTTACCTCACCTTCCTCGGACCGCTCCTTGGATCATTCATGCGCCCGACCGGTGGCAAGTTGGCCGACAAGATCGGTGCTGTCGCGGTCACGTTCTGGACCTTCCTAGCGATGGCGATTGGTGCCCTTCTCGTGGTCATCGCCTCGGTCGAGAAATCACTGCCACTGTTCTTGTTCGGCTTCATCGTGTTGTTCATTCTGACCGGGATCGGCAACGGTTCGATCTACAAGATGATTCCGCAGGGCTTTCGTGTCAAGGCCGATCGAGCGATTGCAGCCGGTGCCGACGAGTTCGAGGAGGATCGTTCCGCTCGCCGACTGACCCGTGCGTTGATCGGTCTGGCCGGATGCATCGGTGCGTTCGGCGGGGTGCTCGTGAACCTCGCGCTGCGTCAGTCATTCCTGTCGAACGGGACTGGAACGGCGGCGTACGTCGGTTTCATCGTCTACTACCTGACATGCCTAGCAATCACATGGATGGTCTACATGCGCCCCGAACGTTCAGGTTTGGCCACTTCATGACTGTGGTCGATGTCGTGGTCGATGTCGCGGTCGATGTCGCGGTCGATGTCGCGGTCGATGTCGTGGTCGATGTCGTCGTGATCGGCAACGGGATGGTCGGGCACCGGTTCGTCGAGGCGGTCGTCGGCAACCGATCGGCTGGCCGAGTCGGGGTGAGAGTCGTCGTGATCGGCGAGGAGTCTCGCAAGGCCTACGACAGGGTGCACCTCTCGTCGTTGTTCGACGGCGTGACGGAATCTGAACTCACGATGACATCGGACGAGATCGATGCCAGCGATGCGGTCGAGTACGTGCTCGGTGATCCGGTTGTCACGCTGGACACTGATGAGCGACTCGTCACAACGGCCTCCGGTCGAGTGTTCCGTTACGTCTCGTGCGTGCTGGCGACGGGTTCGTCGCCATTCGTCCCGCCGATCCCTGGCACTGACGCGGCAGGGTCGTTCGTATATCGAACGATCGACGACATCGACGCCATGCGGGCATGGTCGACGCGCTGCACGAGGGGCGTCGTCGTCGGCGGCGGGTTGCTCGGGCTCGAAGCGGCGAACGCATTGCGGCTGCTCGGTTTGGAAGTGACCGTTGTCGAGTTCGCTCCGCGTCTGATGGCCGTGCAGTTGGACGAAGGCGGTGGGCGGGCGCTGCGGCGTCGGATCGAGGATCTTGGTTTGGTCGTCCGCACCGGCGCCGGGGTAACGGGCATCGAGGTTGGTGACGACGATGCAGTGTGCGCCGTGTCGTTTGGTGAGAACGATTCGATCGACACCGACATGGTCGTGTTCGCGGCAGGAGTTCGACCGCGTGACCAGCTCGCCCGCCAGTTTGGTCTCGAGGTTGGTGAGCGTGGCGGGGTCGTGATCGATGACGCATGTCGGACATCGGTGGAGGGCGTGTTTGCGATCGGCGAGGTCGCCTGCCATCGCAGCAGGGTGTACGGGCTGGTTGCCCCCGGCTACGAAATGGCTGAGGTTGCTGCCGCCCAAATTCTTGGTGGGCAGAAACTGTTCGACGGTGCCGACACGTCGACACGGCTCAAGTTGCTCGGTGTCGACGTTGCATGCGTCGGCAACCCGCATGCCGTCGGCGAGGACGCGATCGTCGCTGACCCCGCAACAGGTACCTGGCAACGGGTGATCCTCGGTGAACGGCACGAGGTACTCGGTGCGGTACTGGTCGGCGACGTGGCGCCGTTCAACACGCTCGTGCAACGTCTGCGGAGCGCCAAACCGTCGCCCGATGTGCTTGACGTGCTTCGGCCGACTGCTGGCGCGACATCGGACCCGCTTGCCGATGACGCCGGGGTGTGCTCGTGTCACAACGTCACGTGCGGCTCGGTCCGTGCGGCGGTCAGCGAGGGGTTCGAAGACGTCGCTGGTGTGAAGAAGTGTACGAAGGCGGGTACCGGGTGCGGTTCGTGCGTTCCCACATTGCAACTGCTGATTGACGAGCATCTCGCGGCGTCGGGGCGCGAGGTGGTCAAGCGCTTGTGTCGTCATTTCGCTATGACGCGACCAGAGCTGTACGAGGTCGCCAAAGTGACCGGAATCCGCACGTTCGCCGAGCTGATCGCCCGGCACGGTTCGGGCCACGGGTGCGAGATCTGCAAACCGGTCGCGGCGTCGATCTTCGCCTCGCTCGGGTCCGGCTACATCCTCGACGGCGAGCAAGCCAGCCTGCAGGACTCGAACGACCACTTCCTCGCCAACCTGCAACGTGACGGCACCTACTCGGTCGTGCCGCGGGTGCCGGGCGGCGAGATCACGCCGGCGCAGTTGATCGCAATCGGAGAAGTTGCTCGCGAGTTCGACCTGTACACGAAGATCACCGGCGGGCAACGGATCGACTTGTTCGGAGTGCGGGTCGAACAGCTGCCTGCGGTCTGGTCCAGGCTCGTAGCTGCCGGTATGGAGTCGGGCCACGCCTACGGCAAGGCACTTCGCACCGTCAAGTCGTGTGTCGGCACCGCTTGGTGTCGCTACGGCGTGCAGGACTCCACGGCGATGGCGATCGCGTTGGAGAACCGCTACCGAGGTTTGCGCGCCCCGCACAAGATCAAGCTCGCCGTGTCGGGTTGCGCCCGCGAATGCGCAGAGGCGCAGAGCAAGGACGTTGGCGTGATCGCCACCGAACATGGATGGAACCTGTACGTCGGCGGCAACGGCGGGATGCGCCCCGCCCACGCCGTTCTGCTGGCCGAGGACCTCGACGACGACGCCCTGATCCGAGCGATCGACAGGTACCTGATGTGGTACGTGCGCACCGCCGAACGTCTGGAGCGGACTGCGACGTGGCAACGCAAGCTCCCCGGCGGGATCGACTTCGTCCGCCGAGTAGTGATCGACGACGTGCTCGCCATCGGTGCCGAGCTCGACGCCGAAATGGCCGCCCACATCGCAACGTATGAGTGTGAGTGGGCGGCCACGTTGGCAAGCCCTGAGCGTCTCGCTCGGTTCGCCTCGTTCGTCAATACACCCGAACCCGATCCGACGATCACACATGTCACGATCCGCGGCCAACGGGTGCCAGACCTCGAAGGAGCACGACCATGACGATGATCCAGACATCCCAGTGGACGAACCAGTGGACGACGGTTTGCGAGTACGCACGATTGACGACCGACAGGGGTGTCGCCGCTTTGATCGAGGGGCGCGCCGTCGCCGTGTTCGCGCTGTGGACCGGCGAGATTGTGGCGATCGACAACATCGATCCGTGCTCCGGAGCGAGCGTGTTGAGCCGAGGTGTGGTGGGCGAGGTCGATGGGGTGCCGACCGTCGCCTCACCGATGTATAAGGACCGCTTCGACCTACGCAACGGGCGATGCATCGACAGGGACCACGTGTCGGTATCGGTTCACGAGGCGCGTGTCGTCGATGGTTCGGTGTTGGTGAGGCTCGTGGGGGCGACATGACGGCGCTCGAAACGCTTGTTGCCGAAGCGATCGCCCTCGAAACTGTGATCGCGGAAACTGTGATCGCGAAAACCGTCATCGCTACGTCTATTCCCTCGACGCCTGTTCTGATCGGCCGCAAGCCTCACCCCGTCACTCCACATGGTGTCACTCCGCACGGACCGGAACTCCTGCCACTCGATGCCGGTGAGCAGTATCGATTCGGATTCAGCATGGATGCCTGCATCGGATGCCACTCGTGCGAGGTTGCCTGCGCTGAGCAGAACGGCTTGCCCGCAGGGACAACATGGCGTCGGGTCGGCGAAATCGAAGGCGGCGAGTTTCCAGAGACGCGTCGCTTTCACCTTTCGATGTCGTGTAATCATTGCCTCGATCCGGCTTGCCTGTCGGGCTGCCCGACGAACGCCTACGAGAAGCTCGCCAATGGAGTCGTCGCCCACCATGCAGAGGATTGCATCGGGTGCCAATACTGCACCTGGAACTGTCCGTACTCGGTTCCGGCGTTTCAACCTGATCGCCGGATCGTCACGAAATGCGACATGTGTCAACCGCGCCTCGCCGAAGGGCTGGCACCGGCGTGCGTCAACGCCTGCCCGACGCACGCCATCACGGTCGAGAAGTTCGTGCCTGAGGAGTGGCTGCTCGATCATCGCAGCGGCGATGCTCCAGAGCTTCCGAGCGTCGAATTGACGATGTCGACGACTCGGATCGAGCTCCCACGCAACATGCCTGCCGACACCATGGCGGCTAGCGATTGGAACCTGAGGCCGGAGCATCCGCATTGGCCGCTCGTGTGGCTGACGTTGATCAGCCAGTTCGCCGTGGGTGTCAGTCTGACGGCTGGATCGGTCGGCGAGCGGATCGCTGCGGCGTCGCTTGCCTCACTGGCGCTGGTCGGGGCGATGTTCCACCTCGGTCGGCCTGCGATGGCGTGGAAGGCGTTGCGAAATCTGCGTCGTTCGTGGTTGAGCCGGGAAGTCGCTGCTCTGTCGGCGTACGCAGGTATTGCTGCCATGGCAACCGTTGTTCCGTCACTGCGGTGGCCCGCCGCCGGCATTGGCCTGATGGGGGTTTACGTCTCGGCGCGGCTGTACGTAGTGCCTGGTCGTCCGTCGTGGAACTCGTTGTGGACGCCGGTTCGCTTCTTCGCGACCGCCATCGCCCTCGGCTCACTCGTGACTGGACACGGCGTGCTGAGCGCGGTGGGAGTCGTCGCCGCTCTCGGAGCAACCGCTCTCAACTGGTTGCGTTTGCAACGAGATCATCGGCAGCCGTGGCGCGGTGCCGTGAAGTTGGAACTGCAGTGGTTCGGGCCGTGGACGCTGTTCAGATTCGGTTTGGGGATCGTGGGTGGTGGGCTGGCGCTGGGTGGTACGTACGTCCCAGCGTTCCTCGTGTTGGCCGTCAGCGAACTCGTGGCTCGGTGGCTGTTCTTCGTCGCCGTCGTTCCACTCAACATGCCGGGCGCGTTCTGGCGTGGGGCGGCTGGAGCGCACAGATGAGTGTCTTCAAGCGAGCCCGACGTGGGATCGACAACCTGCTCGGTGTCGATCATGGCGGCGATCGTTACCGCTACGTCGATAGCCCCGGGCAGGGGCCGATCAGCGAGAGCCGCGCTGCCGACAGTTGGGTGCGGACGACGTGTGGCTACTGCTCGGTCGGCTGCGGGATGCTGGTTGGCGTTCGAGATGGTCGGGCGGTCGCCGTGCAGGGCGATCCGAGCCATCCGGTCAACCGTGGTCGGCTGTGTCCGAAAGGACTTTCCGAGCACCACACGATTGATGCCGACGGGCGACTGACACATCCGATCGTTGATGGGCGAGAGTCGTCATGGGACCACGCCCTGGACCGGATGATCAGCGAGTTCAAGCGTTTGCTGCGAGACGAGGGTCCGGAGTCGGTTGCGATCATCTCGACCGGCCAACTCGTCACCGAGGAGTTCTACGCGCTCGGCAAGCTGGCCCGGCTGGGGATGGGCTTGAAGCACGTCGATGGCAACACGACGCTGTGTATGGCCAGCGCAGTCGCCGGCTACAGGCTGAGCTTCGGCACTGACGGTCCGCCCGGTTGCTACGAGGATCTCGAACTCGCCGACGTCGTCGTGTTGTGGGGTGCGAATATCGCTGACAACCACCCGCTACTGGCTCCCCGTTTGCTCGCCGGGGACAAGTCGATCATCGTCGTCGACCCGCGTGTCACGAAGACGGCAATGATCGCCGACGTACACGTCGCCGTGAAACCGCGAGGTGACATCGCCCTGCTCAACGGAATCATGCGTGTGTTGCTCGATGAGGGTCTGATCGATCTTGACGCCGTCCGACCGATGATCGACGGCCTCGACGAGCTGATCGTCGCACTTGCCGACTGGACGGTCGAAAGGGCTGCGACCGAAAGTGGTATCGACGTCGAACAGTTGCGGCTGGTTGCCCGCACAATCGGGAACGCCGAACGGTGTGTGCTGGCTTGGACGATGGGTGTCAACCATTCGGCACAGGGGTCGATGACGGTCACGCTGCTCAACACGTTGGCAGTGCTGACTGGCAACATCGGTAAGCCGGGGGCGGCGCCGTTGTCGATTACCGGACAGTGCAACGCCATGGGTACCCGCGAGACCGGGTTCACGGCGTCGATGCCCGGCTATCGAGCGTATGACGATCTCGCTGCACGGCATGAGTTGGCCGAACTGTGGGGTATCTCGGTCGATCGATTGCCAACGGAACGCGGGCGCGCTTACCCGGACATCATCAACGCCGTCATGTCGGGCAAGATCAAGGGACTGTGGATCATCGGCACCAACCCGGTCGTCTCGTTTCCGAACCGCGAGACGCTTGAACTGGCCCTCAAGCAGCTCGACCTGCTGGTTGTCCAGGACGGATTTCACACTCCGACAACGGCGCTCGCCGACGTGATCCTGCCGGCCGCGATCTGGGGCGAGAAGGAGGGCACCTTCACCAACAGCGAACGACGCGTATCGCGAGTACGCGCCGCGGTGCAGCCGCCTGGAATCGCGATGCCCGATTTCGACATCTTCATGTCGATCGCCGAGCGATGGGGGTGCGACGACCTGTTCGCCGGATGGAAAGTGCCAGAGGACGCCTTCATCGAATGGTCGCGCATCTCTGCTGGGCGGCCATGTGACTACAGCGGGATTACCTGGGATCGAATCGATGAGGCCGGTGGAGTGCAATGGCCATGCCCATCGGATGACGAGACCGTGCCGTTGGGCGGCACACAACGCTTGTACACCGACCTGCAGTTCAACCGACCTGATGGCCGAGCCAAGGTGCATGCCGTCGTGCCGGAACGGATGCGCGAACCGCCTGGCGCGGCCTACCCGCTGCTGCTCAACACCGGTCGCACCGTTGAACATTGGCACACTCGAACCAAGACTGGTCGGGTCGCAATCCTCGAGGAGCTGTCGCCAGAGGCATGGGTGGAAATCCATCCGATCGACGCTGAACGAATCGGTGTGCGCTCGGGCGAGCTGGTTGCGGTCCGTTCGAGTCGCGGGTCCGTTGAACGAATTCGGGCGCGTGTCACCACGATTGTCCGGGCCGGGGAGGTCTTCATCCCGTTTCACTGGGACGAACGCTGCGCCAACCGGCTGACCCTCGATGAGTTCGATCCGATCAGCCGCGAACCGAACTACAAGCAGTGCGCCGTCAGGGTCGAGCGAGTTGGCCAGCGCTGATTCGCCGGCGCTGACGAGTCACCGAGTGGAAACATCCTCGTCACACTCCGGGGCCAGACTGGAACTCGTGCTTCGAGGATTCAGCATCGGCATCACCGCCGACAGACGATGGGATGAACAGGCCTCGCTGTTCGAACGGCGCGGAGCAACGGTCGTCCACGGTCCGACGATTCGGACGATTCCGCTCGGGTCAGACGCACCGCTACGGGCCGTCACGGAAAAGGTGATCGCCCGCCATCCCGAGGTGTTCATCGCCAACACCGGACTTGGCGTCAGGTCGTGGTTCGGAGCCGCTGAGAGCTGGGATCTCGGCTCTCAGTTACTCGAAGCATTGCGGGCAACGGCGATCTTTGCGCGTGGTCCGAAGGCCTCAGGCGCAGTTCATTCGCTCGGCTTGGACGTCGTGGCGCGGGCCCCATCGGAGCGTTTGTCGGAGGCCGTCGAGATGGCCATGCCGCACATTCGTCCGGGTTCGGTCGTGGCGTTGCAAGTCGATGGCAGCGGTGACTCTCCCGAGATAGCGCGGCTAACCGCGGCGGGCGCAGACGTGCTGGTCATCCCAGTCTACGAGTGGCGGATGCCGGTGGACGATCGACCTGCGATGAAACTGGCGTCGTCGCTGATTGCAGGCCGGATCCAAGCCGTGACGTTCACAACCGGTCCTGCGATCCGCAACTGGATGGCGATGGCGGCAGAACACGATGTCGGAGCCGATCTGCGGACCGCGCTCACCGATGGTCGCGCCGTGGTCGGTGTGGTTGGCCCGGTATGCGCTGACGTGGCCATGGAGCTTGGCGTCGCCTCGCAACACATGGTCGTGCCAGAGGCCTTCCGACTTGGCCCGCTCGTGCGCGCCGTCGTCGACCGTTTGGTCGAGAACAAGGTGTCGACCGGACTGGCAACTGGCGAACTGGTGCTGGCCGGAACGTCGGCAATCGTCGATGGCCAGGTCGTCGAGCTGAGCGACATCGAATCTCGGTTGCTGGCCGCGTTGGTACGGAGTCCGAATGTCGTGATGTCGAAACTCGACTTGAGTCGGGAAGTGTGGAGCGATGAAACCCTCGATCCTCATGTCGTCGAAGTCACGATCGCCCGCCTCCGTCGTCGGCTCGGTTCCCACGGAGCGTCGATCGCCAGCGTCCACCGCCGCGGCTACACCCTTCGCACCTGAACTGGAACATTACATGGTGATGCGTTGATGTTATGATGTCATCATGCGAACAACGGTCGACCTACAGCCGGATTTACACCGGATGGCGATGTCGATTGCCCGGGACCGGCGGCAGACGTTGAGCGAGACGATCAACGATTTGCTTGGCAGGGTGCTCACTCCCGGCGAAACGGCAACGTTCTCGACAAGTCCGACAACAGGTTTGCCGACGGTTCGTCTCGGTCGACTGATAACCGCTGACGATGTTCGTGCGCTCGAGGATGATTCGTGACCACACTGCTAGACGGCAACGTCTTGATCGCGCTCGTCGTGGAGGATCATCTTCACCACGCCCACGCCGAGCGGTGGCTGTCGGGTCCATCGGTACGGAACTTTGCAACGACACCCATCACGCAGGGAACCCTGTTGCGATTGTTGATCCGTGAGGGGATTGCAGCCGGTGACGCGATCGAGCTGATGGGTCTCGTGACGAACGCTCCGAACCACGAGTTCTGGTCTGACGATCAATCGTACGACGTGCCAACTCTGCGAGGCGTTGTCGGACATCGCCAAGTGACCGATGCCTACCTTGCATCGTTGGCACGAGTTCGGGGGACCCGAATCGCCACGTTCGATAGCGGTTTGGCAGCGGCGCACGGCGACGTCGCGGAACTGATCCCGACCTGACGATTGGTGTTCTGGCCGAAAGCGATTGCTGGTGTCGACGGTGAGCTCGTGATCCGACTCACAGGGCCCGATCCGTTCGACACTTCGATTGTGCTCGGGGCCGGTGGGCCAATTGCCATGCTGGCGGGCACCGCCGCTCAACTCACCTGGCTTGGTTGCGGACGAGGAGCGCCAGACCGCGAGTGGTTGACCGGCGACGAGACCGTCATCGCTGCGATTCATCGCATCTCGGCTTCACGCTCTGACTTGCTGCGCTCGAAGCGGTTCGGTAAGAGCTCGTTGAGAATCGGCTTTGACGTGTCGGATCAGACATCGTTGATCCCTACCGTTGCGAAACATGGGACCAACCGAATCAACAATCAACCGCCGCAGAATGCTTGGTCTGCTGGCCGGCGCTGGCGTCGCCGCGATCGCCACGGCGTGTGGCTCGTCGTCCGAGGACGGAGCATCCGCCAGCACGTCAACTGGTGCAGCTCCCGGCACCGACCCATCGACAACCACGCTCTCAACGAGTCCGGCGACCGCTCTAGACACGACCCCAGACACGACACAGTCGACGTCAGCCCCGACCACAGGGGCAGCCGACACCGTCGCCGTCGACAATGCAGACTGTTCAGTGATTCCGACCGAGACCGGTGGTCCGTTCCCCGGTGACGGATCGAACGGTCCAAACGTTCGCCCACTGTCAGGCGTCGTTCGCCAGGACATTCGTTCCAGCATCGACGGTTCGACCGGAACCGCAGACGGGCTCGTGCTCGAGATCGAGTTGACGATCAACGATTCTGCGGCGGGCTGTGAGCCGCGAGCCGGCTCGGCGGTCTACCTCTGGCATTGCGACCAGGGTGGGAAGTACTCGATGTACGACATCCCCGAGCAGAACTACTTACGTGGAATCGCTGAAGCCGATGCCAACGGAATCGTCAAGTTCACGACGATCGTGCCCGGGTGTTACGCCGGCCGCTGGCCACACATGCACTTCGAGGTCTTCGAGAGCCTGGCCGATGCGGTTGGAAGCGCTCAGCCCTGGGCCACCTCGCAGCTCGCCTTTCCTGCCGACGTGCTCGCCGAGGCCTACACCGCGTCTGGTTACGAATCGAGCGTTCAGAACCTCGGTGGTGTCTCGCTGAGCGGCGACAACGTGTTCGGCGACGATGGCGGCGTACATCAGTTGGCGAACATGTCAGGGAACCAGAGTGAGGGTTACACCGCGACACTGACGGTCAACGCCTGAGCTACCGAATAGGTCGGGTACCGTCACTGGAATAGACGGCTTACGCGCCGATGTCGTGATCATCGGATCATTGATCGCCGCTACGAGCCCGACGAGCAGTGGTCCGCGAGTGTTCTCGACCCCTGGTGCCGGACCCACGATGTCGTTGCCGAATCCGATCTGAGCCGCTGAACCCCGGTTCCTCCGTAGCCTTGCGTGGTGCTTCGGAGCAAAGCGAGTTTCGGCGGTGTGGTCGGCGGTGTGGTCGGCAGTGTGATCGTCCTGATCGGCTGTGGGTCCGATCAACCCGACGATCGAGTCGCACCAACGACCACCTCAACGACCACCTCAACGACCACCTCAACGACCACCTCAACGACCACCTCGACAACGACGCCGTCAACGACCGGGCCGATCGGCGATGGGCTGCGTCTCGATGCGATTGACGAGGAGACGGCGGGGATGTTGGCAAGCCTCACCGAGGTAGACATCGAGAGCGTCGGCGGTCTCGAGTGTGCGCAGGAACTGGCAGTGCTGAGCGTTGGCTACGACTGGTATCTCGGTGACATGGGCAGTCCACCCGACGATTTCGGCGTGCTGGTCGAAGCCGGATATCTCAGACAGCAACCGACGCTCTGGGAGCTGAATGGCGACGATTTGCTCGGCGCAGCGGGCTCGCCATGTTCACTCGAGTCGGCGGAAATGGAGTCGATCTGCTCGACCGAGTATGCAACGATCGAAGGCGCCTCCGAGGCATACGTCGCCCTGAAAGGCGTTCCGGCGTCATTGGAACAGGATCTGATTGATGCCGACCTAATTCTCACGCCGATTGTCAACTGGGATCTCGCTGCAGACGGTGGGATCGTGCTCGCCGATGGTTCTGAATGCCTGGTCGACGAGACTGGATCGCCGGTCACGACCCCGTGACGGCCTCGAGTCGGACGTGCCGATGATCAACCGCGGGATCGTCCGATGTCTGGTCGCCGCCGTTCTGTTCGGCGTGTCCGCACCTGCGGCTTCGAGACTGGTTGACGATCTCGGCGCGTTCACGCTCGCCGGTCTGCTCTATATCGGTGCCGCCATCGCTGTTCTCCCGCTGATCGGTCGAGTGCCGCCGACAGGCGTGGCATTGAGGCGTTCCGGGCGGAGTCTGGCGATCGCCGTCGTGTTCGGTGGGGCTGTTGGGCCGGTGCTCCTTGCCGCCGGGCTGGCCTATACGTCGGCGGCGAGTGCGTCGTTGCTCCTGAATCTGGAATTGGTCGCCACGACCCTTCTTGCCTACCTGTTCTTCCACGAACACATCGGGAGTCGTGTCGCCGCCGGCACCGTGCTGGTCGTGCTGGCTGGCGTGCTGCTCGGATGGTCGGGGAATGCCGACCTCCGTGTGGGCGCGCTGTTGATCGCCGGCGCCTGTCTGTGTTGGGGGCTCGACAACTGCATCACCGCCAAGCTGGACGAGCTGGCACCGGCTCATATCACCCTCACCAAAGGGGTCGTTGCCGGCACCGCCAATCTGACGATCGGCCTGCTTCGTGGTGACCTTCCTGACGGGTGGCCGGTGCTGGCGGCCTTAGTCGTTGGTGGCTTCGGGTACGGGATCTCGATCACGTTGTGGGTTGCCGGTGCGCGGGATCTCGGCGCCGCTCGCGGGCAGTTGGTGTTCGCCACAGCCCCGTTTGTCGGTGCGATCGTGTCATGGACGGTGCTCTCCGAAACGGTGACTGGACGCGAGGCGGCGGCGCTGGCGCTCGGGGTCATCGGGGTGGCGCTGGTGTTGCGCAGCGACCACGAGCACGTCCATCACCACGTCGCCGTCGACCACGATCACGAACATCGACACGACGATGGTCATCACGATCACGAACATCCCGGCGACGGCACCCTCACCCGCCATCAGCATCAGCATGTACACGAGTCAAGGGTCCACGCCCATCCACACATGCCGGACCTCCATCATCGGCACGACCACTGACTCCACGAACTTCGGCTACCTCAGTTACTGGTCGTTGGCGGTGAGGTCACCGAAGCTGAGCTGGGCCATATCCGCCGCTGCTCGGCCACTTGCCCAACCGGCGGCGTCGTAGCCTCCACGAACCGGAGCATTCACCATCTCGCCGAACTGACTCGACATGAACTCGTCGATCACGTCTGATTGAGCGCGCAAGACGGGGAGAAAAGATGAACCCTGCTCAGCCTCGACCTCGGCGTAGACAGCCTCGTTGATCTCGGTGAGACGGTCCCGGATTCGGCCAGAGTAGGCGAGTAGAAACGCCGAACGGTACGACTGGGTCCGCGTTCGTCCACCAGCTTGTGAGTGGCTGGCGGCGTCGGCGAGCGCGGTTTGGGCCTGAATCAGCAAGGACGTAAAAAGCAAGTCGACTCCCGCAATATCGCCTGGAAGTCCAACGATTGTCGAGAGCGCGACCCTGGAGTGAAACACGGCACGACACCGACCGGCCTCAGCGACTATCTGTAGGAGTAACGACTTTGCGTCGGCGTAGGGTGGATCGATCGGCACTCGGATTTGCACAGGCTGCTCGTACGGCAGTCCCGCTCCACCCATCACGAGCGCCACATCGATGGCATGGCGCGTCATCAGTTCCTGCGCCTTGGCCGTAAAGGCGATCGCTTCGGCCTCGAAATTCGTCGATTCCGCTTGCGCCAGCAGCGCACGAATCCGCACCAGCACCGGGTCACTCTGGGCGCCGAACCCAGCTCCGGTCCGATCGAATCGATTCGATCCCGTGGTGCGGTGATCGGTGCGGTGATCGGTGCGGTGATCGGTGGCGTGAACGGAACCGGGCGGCGGTAGCACCGGTTCGAGCGGTCCCAAGCTGAGCAGGTTGCTCAGCGCGTCAGCGACTACGCCGAGTGCCTCAGCTCGATCGAGGGCTTCCTCGCCGACCCACCGGTCGACCCATCCGGGACGACCGTTCACGGCGGGAAGGCCGAGTGCGTCAACCTGAGTAATCCAGCGTGAGTCGAGTGTGTTGGCGCGGCGATTTGCATGATCGATGGCGACTGCAAGGTTGATCAACCTGCTGGCCGATGCGCTCGAGCAACCGCGACGACCCTGCCTCACCAACTCGGTCGGCTGCCAACCGTTGGCCCAGACGGAGTCGATTTGACCGGTTAGCAAATCCTCGGCAGCTGCGTCGACCGCGGTGGACGGAAATAGGGCAAGCCGGCTGACACAGCCGGCGACCTGCTCGTCGCTACCCCCCAACGCCCTCGCCGCCAGTAGCCAGAGGTGCGTCACCAACTCCGATTGTGTGAACAGCGGTTCCTTGTCCTGTGGCGGTTGGTGCCCAGATCGATTTTGCCCAGATCCATACTGGTGGCCGCCAGCCGTCCGTTGTGCGCGCGTCTGCGCCTTGACTTTTGACTTCGCTGCTCTACGCGCCTTGTTGTTCTTACCCACCGGCTGGAGAGTACCGCCGGCCACCGCCAGGTCGGAGGCTGAACTCATCGATCACGTGTCGACCTAGTGTGAAGGCGATGATCTACGAAACGATTTTGTTCGAGGTAGTCGATCACGTTGCGACGATCACGCTCCGCGCCGTCGGTGATCGAGCCTTCTGTACCGGGATCGATATCAAGGGCGGGATGTGGTAGGGGCGACCAGAACGTCTGGAATCAGGTCGACCCGGGTGTCTGACTTGGCCCGCGCTCGAACACGGTGTGGAAGCCGGTGGTGTGCGCCGTGAACGGAATGTGCGCTGGCGGCGGGCAGTATTTTCATCAACGAGTGCGACATCATGATCTGCTCCGACAACGCCACGTTCTTCGATCCGCACGCCAACGGTGGGATCGTGTCGGCACTTGAGCCGATCGGAATGTTGCAGCGCGGCGTGCCGCTCGGCGACGTCCTGCGCTGGGCGCTGTGCGCACTGAGGAACGGCTCACCGCTGACACCGCGTTACGGCTCGGATTGGTGAGCGAAGTGGTCCCCTTGGCTGATTTGTGGACACGCGCCGCCTCACATCGCCAAACAGAACGGGCTAACCCGCAACCGCAACCCGTTCATGTCGCGATAGAAACGGCATCGAGGGGTTCAGCGCGACACGAATGAGGGTTTGAGGCACACAGCCACGTCGTGTCACCGATGTATCCGTGAGCGAAGTGACGCAATCCGTCGCGGGAGACCTCGTAGTTGTGGGGTGGCGTCGGAATCGGCTGTGGCACGGCGAACGGGCAAAGGCGTATGCGACGCCCGTGCCGACCTTTGCGGTCTGAGTCGACGCTGCCATCTCAGCCAGCGCCACTTATGCGTTGCGGTCGGCGAACTCGCCGGAGCAGAATGCCAGCGCTCCAGCGTGCTCGGCCTCGGCAGCGATTTGCGGCCCTGGCCACGGCATCGCCCACCCGTGTTCGAGTGTCATGTGGGCTCCGGTGTCATGGTCATGGTCGTGGTCGTGGTCGTGGTTGTGGTCGTGGTCGTGGTCGTGGTCAGCTTGGCGTTGTCCCAGCTGAGGATTCGGGCGTCGGGGGTGAAGCGAACCCACCGCATCAGTGCGGCGTAGAGCGCCGCGGTGCGTTCGGGCATCTGCGCAGGCGCGGTGCGAAACGCGTCGTACTTGCGACCTGTTTCCGCCACGATTCGCGCTTCGAATTTCGGTGCCAGTTCGACCAGTTCTGCGTGGCCGGTGAGGTGAACGGCTTTCAGCTCGGCCCACATCTCGCCCGATTCGACCAGGAACGAAGCGCGGGAGTCACGAGTGATTCGCTGCAGTTTCTTGCCGCGGGTGTGGACGTAGATCGTGCGGTCGATGCAGGCAAACCACAGCGGCATCGAGATCGGCATCCCATCGCTCCGAAGCGTCGTCATGATTCCTGTGTGCGCGTTGGCGACGAACTCCCAGATTTGGTCGTCGGTCAACCGAAACGAGGTTTTGCGGTCGGTCATGAGCGGCGTAGGTCTCGGAATGGGATTTCAGCGTCGTTGCCTGGTTCGCGTGGTAGTCGGAGCGTTCGTTCGCCGATGATGTTGCGTTGGATTTCGTTCGTCCCGCCGCCGAGCGAGGGGGCGAACGCCGACAGCCCGGCCCGCTGAATCCGCCCGCCGTCTCGTGCGTCGTCATTCATCAGCATTCCCTCTGCGCCGATCATCGATAGGGACAGATCTCGTGATTGGTGCGACAGCATCGCCAACCAGAGTTTCATCATCGAGCCGTCGGGACCCGGCTGCTTCGACTTGGCCAGGTCGCGGCTGCGGAGGCCGGTGAGTCGGTAGATCTCGGTGTCGACATGGAATCGCATCAGTTGATCGCGACGCGCCGGGTCGGTAGTCGCGCCCGTTTCCTTCGCCAAAGCGATCATCGTGCGCGAGTTGAGCATCACCTCGAAGCGCTTCTTGGGATCGCGTGCGGCGCTTGCGGCGCGTTCGAGCAGTTCACCGACCGGTCGATCGAGATTGCCGGCGATTCCGCCGGCGGCAATCTCGACGATCTCGCGCGAACGGCCGGCGGCTGCACCGGCACGTTCGTGGGTGAGGGTCGTGCGGGCAACATTCCAGCCGTCGTTGATGTCGCCGATCACGTCGCCGACCTTGGCGCGGGCTTCGGTCATGAACACCTCGCAGAACTCCGCCGCGCCATTCATCTGTACGAGTTGGCGGACTTCGACGCCCGGCTGGTTCATGTCGAGCATGATGAACGACAGCCCGCGATGTTTCGGTACGTCGGGGTTGGTACGCGCAAGCAGCATCCCCCAACCGCTGACCTCTGCGCGCGAGTTCCAGACCTTCTGGCCGGTGACGACGAACTCGTCGCCATCGCGCTCAGCCCTGGTTGCGAGGCTCGCCAGGTCGGACCCGGCACCCGGCTCGCTGAACAGCTGACACCACTGGTGCTCGCCGCGCGCGATCGGCGGAAGGAAACGCTGTTGCTGATCCGGCGTGGCGTGAGCGATCAATGTCGGTCCGCCCATGTTGGGTCCGTTGCCCGATGGCGGACCGATCACGCCAGCGGCGCCGAGCGTCGCCCCGACGGCGCGTGTTTCAGCGGTATTGGCGCCGAACCCGCCGAGCCCCTCCGGCCACGATGGAAATGTCAGCCCTGCCTCGTAGAGCCGCTGCCACCACTCTGCCAGTGTGATCTCGAGACTCCAGTTCGCCTCAATCCACTCGGCCGTTGATGTCGTTCCGATCGAGTCCACAAAAATAGGTTAATAGATTTTGGTCAGCCGCGAGAACCCCTGCCAACCGTTCCCGAACATGAACAAATGCGATTCGGGACCGACGGTAGTTCCGAATCGCATTTGTTGCCGCCCGGAACCGTGGTCGAGGTCGATGGTCAACAGATCACATGAAACCGGCGAGCGCGTGAGGGGTGTACGGCTCTTCGAGTCTGGCGATTTCGTCGGAGGTGAGTTGCACATCGACAGCGGCGACTGCATCGTCGATGTGTTGCGGTTTCGTAGCACCAACGATCGGCGATGTGATCACTGGTTTCGACAACATCCACGCCAGCGCGATCTGTGCTCGCGGGACACCCCGCTCGATAGCAATTTCGGCGACCCTGTCAACGACCACGCGATCGCTGGCCGACGTGTCATACAGCGATTTGCCGAACTCGTCGGACTCCGAGCGTTTCGTCTGAGCGTCCCAATCCCTCGTCAATCGCCCCCGTGCCAGCGGGCTCCACGGGATCACGCCGACACCCTGGTCTGCGCACAGTGGCAGCATCTCGCGCTCCTCCTCACGGTTGAGCAGGTTGTAGTGATTCTGCATGCTGACGAACCGCGTCCAGCCGTTCAGCGTGGCCGTGTACTGCGCCTTGCTGAACTGCCAGGCGTACATCGACGAGGCGCCGACATAGCGCGCCTTACCCGCCTTGACGACGTCGTGGAGAGCCTCCATCGTCTCCTCGATCGGTGTGCGCGGGTCCCATCTATGAATCTGATAGAGGTCGATGTAGTCGGTGTCGAGTCGCCGCAGGCTGGCGTCGACTTCGGTCATGATTGCCTTGCGCGACAGCCCGATCGAGTTGCGCCCGCGCCGCATCGCTCCCTGCACCTTGGTGGCGATCACGATCTCGTCGCGGTTCGCCATGTCGGCCAATGCCCTCCCGACGATCTCCTCACTTGATCCGAGTGAGTAGACGTTGGCGGTGTCGAAGAAGTTGACTCCATGGTCGAGGGCGCGTTGGATGAATGGTCGGCTGTCGGCTTCGTCGAGCGACCACTCGTGGCCGCCCTTGCCAGGTTCGCCGTAGCTCATACACCCGAGACAAATCCTCGACACCTCGAGTCCAGTGTTCCCAAGCTTGACGTACTTCATGGTGTGCTCCCGGTCATCGTCATCGCGATCGAACCCATCATGTCGCCAGCACTCCGTCGGCGCTGCGTCGGACGGCGCGCCCGGCCAGGCCCTCGGAGATCGTCTCGTTGATCACAGAGACGTCGGTGCTGGTTGCCCAGCCGCGTTCTCCGTCTGCGGTGAGCACGGCGGCGAGCACATTCGTCGGGCCGTCACGATCAAACACGACCGTGGCGGCCTCGACGGTCACCGAACCTTGCCAACCGTCGGCGACGGCCTGCCGCGGCCGCAGGTCGGCTCGCTGCTGGGCGTCGATGCAGGCAAACTGCGTCGGCGGCTCGTTGGAACAGATCATGACCGCTTGCTTGGTGGCGTTGCCACCGTTGCTGTGGATCAATCCCCACCCGCCGTCGCGCAGCAGCGGAATCATGGCCGCCAACGATTGGCCGGCCGAGTTGGCCATCGGTGCGCCTGCAAACCCGAGGCCACCGGTGACCGTGAGCTGCCGATCGGGATCGAATCCCAGCGCCTCGGCGCTGATCTGCACAATTGACGGAAAGCAGGCGTAGAGATCGAGGTGAGCGATGTCACTCGGCGTGATTCCGGCGTGCTCGAATGCCGCTCGTCCCGCCGCCTCGAGGGCCGACGAGCGGTGCAGCTCGTCGCGGTTGATGACCTGCCATGTTTCGTGACTATGTGACACGACGTGAGGGAACACGAGACGGTCGGCGGCGATGCCGGCGGCGTGCGCCGCTTCGACGTTGCACACGATCACCGCTGAGGCCATATCGACCGTGTTGTTGGCGACCATCGCCTTCGTATAGGGAAAGGCGATCATTCGGTTGCGGTCGGTGGCTTCGGCGATCTCGGTTGCGGTGTGCGGTGTGCGGTCCCAGGCGAACGGATGGTCGACGGCAACCTCGCTGAAGCGACTCCAAAGGTCGGCGATCCGATTGCGGTGAGCAACCACGGTCTCGCCGAGTTCGGCCCTGCGGCTGTCGTCGATCAACGCGTAGGCGGTCGCCGCCCGACCAAACAGCTGAAACTCGGCGAGCATCTCGTCGGGGAGCGTCGCCAGATGCTCGACCTGGCCGGCGCCTGGCGTTCGCAACCATGTGGGGTCGACGCCGTCGCGTTTGAGTCGTTGGTGCGACCAGCGAGCCTCGCCGCCGACGATCAGGGCGACTTCGATTTCGCCTCGCCGGATCCGTTCGGCTGCGACGCCGAGCAGCTCGACGGGCGCCGTTCCGGAGATTCCGCTCAACGCCGTACGGGCGTCGGGCGCCCCGATCAGATCGGCGATCAACTGACCGGGATTCCGATAGCTCCATAGTCCACCCACGACGCCGATCCAGTCGACCTGTTGCAGCAGCCGAATCGCGCCGGCGTCTTCGGCCGCTGCGCGGGCGGCGGCGACCATCAGTTCGATCGGCCCGCTGGAGTCGCCGAGACTGGTTTCGCCCGGTCGCTGTATGACCTGTGCCGCACCGCAGATTGTCGGTGTCGCGCTCGGGGTGAAGCTCGGTGTGGTGCTGGCCGTCACCGCACCGTTGTACCGCGGGTGGTGGGTCGGCGCAAAGTGAGACGCGAGCGATTCGTGTCACAGTTTTCGAGTTCGTTCACGAAAACCGTGGCGGGAAGGGAACTGGTTGGCGAAAAGAGGTTACGGTTTTCTTGTGGACCTGAACTTCAGCGCTGAGGAACGGGTGTTTCGTGACGAGGTTCGTTTGTGGTTGGTCGACAACGTGCCGACCGAACTCCGCCCCCGCGGTGACGTGCCCGAGTGCCGCGACTACGACTTGGCGTGGCAGCGCAAGCCGTACGACGGCGGTTGGGGTGGCATCTCGTGGCCTGTCGAGTACGGCGGTCGCGGACTGTCGACGATTCAGCAGCTGATCTGGTACGAGGAGTACGCCAGGGCTGGCGCGCCGTGGATCGGATCGTGTTTCGTCGGGATCAACCACGGGGGACCAACCTTGATCGCCCGAGCGAGCGAGACACAGAAGGCGTTCCACCTTCCAAAGATTCTGCGCGGCGACGTGGTCTGATGTCGAGCGCTGGACTACTTGATCGGATCATCGCGCGATGACGCTCCGGGCCAGCTCTCAACATGTTTGGGCGTTCGATGTCGACGGCACGTTGATCGGGTCGATTCGTGGCGGATCGTTGCGACCTGGCACCGTCGAACTGCTCCTTGCTCTTGCGGCGCGCGGCGTGACGTGTGTGCTGTGGAGCGCTGGCGGTGCTGAGTACGCCCGGCGGAGGGCGACGCAGCACCAAATCGACCGACACTTCGTGGCGTTCTACGGCAAAGGTGAACGGGATGTGCGCGACCGATACTCCTCCGTTCATTTCGATGCCGCCCACCAGCCGAGCGTGTTCATCGATGACTCGCCGATCGATCTTCCGTTAGGTGCACGGATTATCACCGTTGCCCAATTCCTCGGCAACAGTCCCGCCGACCGTGTGTTGTTTGGCCTGCTCGATGACCTCGATCGGTGCCTCATGGAGGTTCGGCCATGACACCTGCGGACGGTCGTCAGACGGCACTGTTCTCGGTGTGGGGTGCCGAGCAGGCGATCCAATTCGAAACGAGCTGGTGGACTTGGGGTGACGTCGGCCGGGTCCACGCCTCACTGAGAACGGCTCTTGCGGATCGCTCGGTGCCCGACAACGTCCCAATTGGGATTGTGATGCGGCAACGGCCTGCGCTCAAGGCGTCGGATCTTGTCGGGTTGACCCCCGCCGTGGTGATCGCTCACACCATCGATTGGGGTCGTCCGGGCTTCAGCGATGCTGTTCACGCCTCTGGTGCGCTCGGACTTGAGATCGCTGACGACTTTCAGATGCGGGCCGGCGCTGACGGTGATTCGGCCTCGGCTTGAGATGTGATCGACGAATCGTCGGGTGCAGCCGTCACCGTTATGTCGAGCGGAACGACTGGTCCAGCGAAGCGACTCTCAGTTGCGTGGCAGACATTTGTGCAACTTGGCGGTGGTCGTGCCGATGTAGGGCAACACGAACAACCTGCTCGTTCGAGGCGCGGTGCTGTAATCCTCTCGCTTCCTCTCACAACGCTCGGCGGTGTTGTTCGACGGGGTTCGGTTCGTCGGCTGGGTTGCCGGTTGATGGTTGGTTCGGTGTGCCAGATCGTGCCGTCGTTCACCTCGTGCCGGGTTCGTTGCAAATCCGCTATGCGAGTCGAAATGATGGACTGTAGTCCACTAATATTGGCGGAATGAGTTCCGACCAACTCGCCGAGCAGATTCGGCATTTCAATCGGTTCTACACCGAACTGATTGGTGCGTTGGACGATCGCCACGAAGGTCTAGCGGTCAATCTTGCCCAATCGCGGTTGCTGTACACCGCCGCTCGACTTGGTCAACCGCAAGTGTCGGCAATCGCTGAGGCACTGAAGCTCGACCTCGCTTACACAAGTCGAATTCTCGGTGAGTTGGAGCTCGCCAAGCTGATCCGCCGCCGAGTCTCGTCGATCGACCGGCGCCAGCGAGTCGTGAAGCTCACGGCAGCCGGCGAGCGCGTCCTTGCGAACATCGTCCAGCGCTCGAATGTGCGCGTGCTGCAACTTGTCGATCACCTCGATCAGGCTGACACCAATCTGCTGCTCGAGTCGATGGCCACGATTCGCCGCTTGCTCGACAGAACCGAACCCAACCCGCAACTACGAATGGAGAACCGATGACCGATCATGTCGAGCACTTTCCAACCGAGATTCAACAACTCACGGCGTTCGAGGGGGCGTTTGACGCGTTTCGGCTGTCGGCTGAGAATGCAGACGTATTGTTCGCTTCCTACCCGGCTGGCACGTCGATCCCGCCTCATCGCCATGAGACCCACAACGTTGGTGTGATCACAAAGGGAACGCTGTATCTCACAGTCGCCGACCAACGAACCGCCTACGGCGTGGGTAACTGGTACCGGCTTCCGGTCGAAACCGAGCATGCCGCCGATTTCGATGAAGACACGGCGCTGATCGAGTTCTGGTTCCGTGACCGATCCATTTGACCGACCGTATTGACCGCTTGGTTGTCATGGCGGCCCAACAACTCCATACTGGACCGGTCGAGGGGGAGTAGCCCCACGGGATCGGTCGTCAGTACGGCGAGAAGTCGCCCGGCCACCCGCCTGCAACTCAGCAGGAGCGAGACCTTCGACTGTTCACCCCGTGACCAGTCGAAAGGACTTCCTTCATGTTGTTTGGCGTTGACAGTGATGGCTCTCAGTTCGTCGATCTCGACGTACCCGTCGGGGCGTGGATCGGCTTGCTCGCCACGATCGCAGTGATGCTGGCGATCGATCTGTACCGGCACCGAGAGGCCCATGCCCCGACGCCGAAGGAAGCCCTCACCGAATCGATCGTCTGGGTCGCCTGCGGTTTGGCGTTCGCCGGGGTGGTCGCGATTTCGTTCGGCTCAGCCGCCTTTGGTGAGTACGTCAGCGGTTACCTGATCGAGAAGTCGCTCAGCGTTGACAACGTGTTTGTATGGTCAATGTTGTTCACGACCTTGTCGATCCCTGTCAAGTACCAACATCGGGTGTTGTTCTGGGGCATCTTCGGTGCACTGACTCTCAGGGCGATCTTCATCGTGTTGGGCAGTGCTTTGATCGGACGATTCTGGTGGTTGCTGCTTGTCTTCGGTGTGTTCCTGATCTACACCGGCGCCAAAATCGTCCGTCACCGATCTGACGAGGGCACCGCGGGGGTGACACGAGGACTCGGTCTGTTGCGAAAAGTAATGCCGGTCACCGAGGAATTACACGGACAGAAGTTCTTCACCCGGATCAATGGTCGTCGGGCGGCTACGCCGCTGCTGGCGGCGCTGTTCGTGATCGAGATCACCGACATCATCTTCGCCGTCGACTCCGTGCCGGCGATTCTTGCTGTGTCGAACGAGCCGTTCCTGGTGTTCGCCTCAAATGCGTTCGCGATCCTCGGATTGCGGGCGATGTACTTCCTGTTGGCCAATGCCAAGGAGCGATTTCACTTCCTGTCACACGCGCTCGGCGGCATTCTGATCTTCGTCGGACTCAAAATGGCGGTGTCGCACTGGTATCACCTCAATACGTATGTGTCACTGGCGGTCATCCTGATCATGCTGACGCTGGCGATCACGCTCAGTCTGAAGCGAAACGGTCAACCCGGCGCAGCGCCACAGGCTGAGGCGCTCGAACGCAGCGTTTAGTGACTCAGTGTTCGGTTGGTCAGTTGGATGACGCCGTCGATGATTTAGCGTCGCGGACGTGACCGATCTTGATCTTGCGTACCTGCCTGCTGTGCGAATGGCGGAACTCGTACAAGCCGGTCAAGTATCACCCGTCGAGTTGATCGAGAATGCCCTGGCTCGAATTGGTGAGGTCAATCCTGCGTTGAATGCCTTCTGTTTCGTTTGGGACGAATCGGCTCGAGCCGACGCGCGAGCGGCCGCTGAAGCCGTCGCTCGTGGTGATGCCCTCGGGTCCCTCCACGGTGTGCCGATCGCGCTCAAAGACACCACGCCGACTGCGGGTTGTCGCACCACGCTCGGCTCCTTTACCCACGAGCACTGGGTGCCGACCGACGACGCCGCGATCGTCAAGCGACTCAGAGGCGCCGGCGCAATTATCGTCGGTAAGACAACCACTCCCGAGTTCGCCCATTCGTCGATCACCGACAGTCCACTGTGGGGTCCGACTCGTAATCCGTGGGATCTGACGCGCACACCGGGCGGTTCATCCGGTGGGTCCGGTGCAGCTGTGGCGTCAGGGTGCGTACCGCTCGCCGAGGGCAGCGACATGGGTGGTTCGGTCAGGATTCCCGCCGCCTGGAGCGGTGTCGTCGGTATCAAGCCGAGCCTCGGTCGGATACCGATGGACGTACTGCCAGGACTCTTCGACAACATCTCGCATCACGGTCCGCTCGCCCGATGCGTCGATGACGCCCGTCTGTTTCTCACTGCTACGCAGGGCCCAGACGATGCCGACATCCTGTCGCTTCCGGGAACACTCGATCTTGGTGCCGCGATCGACGGGGACGTGCGCCGCATGCGGCTCGGACTCAGCATCGATCTTGGCTGTTGGGAGGTCGATCCGGCAATCGGCACCGCGGTCCAGAACGCCGCTGACGCGCTCGGTCGGGCGGGTGCCACGGTTGTCGAGGTCAATCCCGGCTTCACGTCAGCCGACGATGACCTCTGGGTCAAGTTGTGGGGCGTCTTCATGGCGGCGTACTTCGGTCACTTCACCGAGGAGTTCGCCGATCGGATGGATCCGAATGTGTTGGGCCTGATCGAGTACGGCCGCTCATTCAGCGCCGTCGAATACAAGCGACTCGAGATCGAACGAACCGAGACATGGCGCCGGCTCCGCACGGCGCTGTCGAATGTCGACGTGCTGCTGTGCCCGACGATGTCGTCAGCACCGGTCCCCGCCGAGCGAGAGAATCAGGTGTGCACTCCAACGCGAGATGACGGTCGCGTCCGGTCCCACGACATGACCGGCGTGTTCAACCTCACCTCGCCATGCCCGGCGATGTCGGTCCCGATCGGGCTGCACCCCGACGGTACGCCTATCGGCCTCCAGATCGTCGGCCACCGATGGGATGAACCAACAGTCCTACGAGTCGGTCGAGCCGTCGAACTCAACGTCGCCTCGATCGGCCATCCCCCGATCTGACCTTTGCGTCATGTGAGACAAATCGAACCCGACGCAAGACTCATGCAACAGGGGGAGGGCATCGCTGCCGAAGTCACGATCGCTGACGGCGACGTACTCCTCATGGTCGTGCGCGAACGTTTGAACACCCCAGAAGTTGTTGCCACCTTCGTCGATGAAGTGACCGACCTCTTCGATCTGACCGTCGTCGACCTCGATGACACGGAAACCACCTGAGTAATACGACAGGTACCCGAGGTTCGCGGAAAATCCTCGTGTCGAAAACCAGCCCCGATTCACGGCCGGAACGTGCCAAGTAGCGTTACCGGTTGTGGTCGGCGGTCAGCCCTCGACGACCTGGGTCCGCTGGCGCCGAGACCCGGCACGAACCGCCCTCCTGACACTGATCGAGCGTCATCGCCGTCATCGCCGGTGCCCGCGCCGTGATCTGCAGGATTCCGGTCGCCAATCGAATCCGGGACGTGCGGGCCGCCATGAACGCCAACGGCACGACACCGTCGGCACCCCACGCCTCTGCCGACCAGATCGTGTCGACTCCGAGCGCCTCGGCGGCAACAACGGGTCGGCCACGTCACCGAACCCCGGCGACGAGTCGAAGATGAAGTCGTTCAGGGTGATTGAAGTCTTGAGCGTCGTCACATCAGCTTCCTGTGAAGTTTGGGGGGCGCTTCTGGAAGAAGGCACTCATGCCCTCCTTGAAATCTGCTGTCCGAATGGTCAACTCGACCGCCATCGACTCGGCGTGCATCGCGTGTTCGAGGTCGTACCCCCCGCTCTCGTTGAGCAGCCGTTTCGTGGCCGCGATCGCTTGTGTCGGACCCTTCGCCAGTCGGTCGATCAGATCGCCGGCGACGGTCGCGACTTCGTCGTGACTGACGACCTGATGGATCAGTCCCCACGTCAGCGCAGTCGGCGCGTCGAGCGGTTCGGCGATGTACAGGAACTGCTTCGCCCGTGTCAGCCCGATCAGTCGGGGGAGCAGCCATGATCCGCCACTGTCGACGCTGAACCCGCGCTCGGTGAACGGGTCCTTGAATGATGCCTGCCGGCTGGCGACGACGAAGTCAGCGGCGAGGGCGAGATGCAACCCGAAACCTTGGGCGGCGCCTTGCACTGCGGCGACGACCGGGACTCGACAGTTGAACACCGAAGCCACGCACCGGTGATGGCTGCTCGCGAGCGAGCGAACTATGTGTCCGATGATCGGCTTCGCGCCGTCGTCGTGCTTGCGCCCGCTGACGTCGGCGCCGGTGCAGAAATGCTTTCCCGACGCCCGGACCAACACACCACGAACGTCGCCGGCACCGAACGAGATGTCGTCGATCACGTCAGCCAACGCCGCCGCCGCATCGCCACTCAACGCATTTCCGCGTTCCTGATGATCCAACGTCACGATCACGACCGCGCCGTGGCGTTCAGCCGTGAATTCCCTCTCGGTCATTCGAACACTATAGGTCGGCCCTCAATATAGGTGAAGATTTTTGGAGCCTGGTACGAATCCGAGGCAGGAGGCGTGAACGAGGTGATGCGGGTTGGCGACGCGGTCCATCGTCCTGGTGGCACTCACACGCCAGCGGTGCATGCGCTGCTACGGCATCCACGATCACAGGGCTTCACGGGTTGTCCGGACGTGCTCGACTGGGATCCTCGGTCTGTCGTCGAAACGCTCTCGTTTCTTACGGGAGACGCTGGCGAGTACCCGTTGACGCCCGCCTTTCGAACGGATCGAGCGCTCGTGAGCGCGGCACAACTGCTTCGCCGGCTTCACGATGCAACTGTCGGTTTCGATCACGATCGCTTCACGACCTGGATGTTGCCGACTCGTCAGCCGATCGAAGTCGTATGCCACGGCGACTTCGCTCCGTACAACTGCGTGATCGTCGACGGCGACGTCGTGGGCGTATTCGATTTCGATACTGCTCACCCTGCTCCACGGGTCTGGGATGTGGCCTACGCCGCCTACCGCTGGGCACCGCACGCGGCCCCGGGCAAATCCGGACGGCTTCGCGGTGATGTCGAGCAGCAAGCGCGTCGTCTGCGGCTGTTCTGCGATGGATACGGATTCGATGATCGCCGGGCGGTTGTCGACGCGGCAATCGAGCGACTCGACGCCCTGGTCGGGTACATGCGTGTTCAGGCGCGTGCCGGTGATCGGGCATTCGCCCGACACATCGACGATGGTCATGATGTGATGTACGAGGGTGACGTCGAGTATGTCCGGGTCGACGCCGATCGTTTGGCCGGTCGGACGTAACCTCTCTCGATGCGTTGGCTGTGTGTGAGTTTGCTGATGGTGACGGCCTGTGCCGGATCGCCAGCAACCAGCACGACCACGACAACTCCGACCACGACAGCAACCACGACAACTTCGACTGCGACCACGACTGCGACCACGACTGCGACTCCGACCGCGACGACGATCGCGGTCGCTTCGACGACCATCGATCCGAGCGCCGTAGTGCCGCAGGGCTTCGAATTGATCGCGGCGCGGGCGACTAAGCCAGACGGGACGATCTGCGAACTGTGCGTGTGGCTCGCCGAAACGGAAGACCAGCGCGGCAGGGGTCTGATGTTTGTCACCGATCTTGGCGGGGCCGATGGAATGGTGTTCGTCTACCCGGAACCGCACAGCGGGGCGTTCTGGATGAAGAACACTGTGACCCCGTTGTCGATCGCGTTTTTCGACGATGCTGGAACGTTTCTCGACGCCTTCGATATGGAGCCGTGTACGGCCGACCCATGCCCGCTTTACCCAACGCCGAGCGACTTCACGTTTGCAGTCGAGATCAGCCAGGGCGGATTGACTGAAGCCGGCCTCGAGTCAGGCAGCGTGTTGGAGTTGCTCGGGATGCCATGCCCCCTGGCCTGACGATCCCTCCCGCCGGGTGCCATGATCCCCGGTCTTGGACTGCAACAAATCCGATTGGGAACCACCGGTGGTCTCGAGTTGCATTTGTTGCCGCTGGGGACCGAGTGCTCGGGTTCTGGCGTGGAGTCGGTTAGGTCAGTTGGTCGGTGGCGGTCGATGTCAGCCAGGCTTCGTACAACCCGGCGTACACGCCGCCGGCGGTGACCAACTCGTCGTGGTGGCCGTCTTCGACCAGACGGCCGTCGTCGAGGACCAGCACGCGATCGGCCCGAGCTGCGGTCGACAACCGATGGGCTATGGCGATCGTGGTGCGCCCGACGGCGAGTTTGGAGAGTGCCCGTGAAATCCGGACTTCGGTCAGCGCGTCGACCGATGATGTTGCTTCGTCGAGCAAGAGCACATCGGGGTCGGCGACGCCGGCACGGAGAAGCGCTACGAGTTGACGCTCACCAGCCGACAGCGAATCCCCCCGCTCGCCAACGCGGGTGTCGAGCCCGTCGGGGAGTGATTCGACCCAGTCTGTGACGTCGAGGCGCTCGATGATCTGCTCGAGTTCCTGCGTCGTTGCGTGGGGTCGGGCGAAACGCATGTTGTTTGCGATTGTGTCGCTGAACAGGAACGGCTCCTGCGAGACCACGACGAGTCGGGTGCGCAAGTCGACGTTGCTGACCCGATGGAGTGGCACCCCACCGAGCCGAATCTCGCCGGCTATCGGATCGGCCATACGAGCGACCAACCGACCCAACGTCGTCTTGCCGGAACCGGTCGCACCGACCATCGCCACCTGCTGGCCGGCGGGGATGTGGGCCGACACACGATCGAGCACGACATCGTCGACGCCGTCACTGACGCCTCGGCTCCGGTACGAGAACGTGACATCGTCGATATTGATGTCGAGGTTGCCCTTGGGCAGAGGCTCGGGGTTGGCGGGTGGCGGTGGCCCGACAGGGATCTCGAGCACACCTAACACGCGACGCAGGCCTGCGACAGCAGTTTGCGTGGCGTCCATCACTTCCGTGAACTCGGCTATCGGTTCGAGGAAGCGATAGGTGAGGAATATGAAGCCGATCAAAGCACCGGCTGTGAGTCCGCGGTCGGGACCGAGCGCGACACCGACCGACACGACCGCCGAGATCGTGACGACCGAGAACACCTCGCCGAGCGGGAACAGGTAGGCGCCGATGATGTTGCCGCGAATCTGGGCGTTCGCTCGGCGCTTGATTGCCGTGCGGGTGCGGTCGAGGAACATCTCGCCGGCACCGTAGGCGCGAATGGTTTCGGCACCGGTGACGAGCTCGCTGATCGACGAGAGCATCTCGCCGTTGCGCGTGCGGGCCTTGTCGTAGGCGGCCACGAGGTGTCGTTGCACGATTCGCAACACGATGAACAGCGGGATCGAAATGAAGATCGCGACCAGCGCCAGGATCCAGTTGTAGGCAAGCATCACCGCAGCCACGATCACCATCAACGTCCCGTCGATCAACAAGGCCAATCCGCCCCATTGGAAGAACTGGGCGAGCGTTTCGATATCGCTGGTGACGCGGGCGACGAGCGCGCCGCGTCGCTCATCGTTGTGGTCGGCCAAGCTGAGCCGGTGGATGTGGTCGATCAGTCGGGTACGTAGGTCGTTGAGCGCCTGTTCGCTGCGGGTGCCGAGCCGGATCGTGGCGACGCGGCCGAAGAACGCCGACACGATCAGGGCGGCTGCGCCGACCAGGGCGCAGATCACGACGAGCCGGATGTCGACCCCGCGCCGATCGTCGCCGCGATCGATGATGCCGCGATCGATTGCCTGCTGGATCACGATTGGAACCACGACCCGACCCGCCGCACCGACGGCGGCGATCAACCAAGTCACACCGAGACCCTGGCGGAGGATCGGTGCTTCCTCCAGTCCGCGACCAATTGTTCCGGCAGTCGAGAGGCGTCCGGTCTCGTCGTTCATCCCTGAGCCCTCCCGACGACCGCGCCCCGATCGGCTTCGAATGCCTCGACGAGCCGGCGATAGGCGCTCTCGTCGCGCATCAGATCGTCGTGAGTACCGTGGGCAACAATCCGGCCGTCGACCACGAACATCACGTCGTCGGCAAGCGAGATCGTCGATGGGCGTGATGCGACGATCACGACCGTCGTGTCGGCGAGAGATGCCCGCAGGTTGGCGAGGACGGCCAACTCGGTCGTCGGGTCGAGCGCTGACGTGGTGTCGTCGAGCAACAGGATTGTCGGCTTTCGGGCGATTGCACGGGCGAGCGTGACGCGTTGGCGCTGCCCGCCACTCAACGACACACCACGCTCGCCGACGACTGTGTCGAGTTGGTTCGGAAGCTCCGACACGAAGTCGTCGGCGCAGGCCAGTCGGAGCGCCTCCCAGATCGATGCATCGTCGATCGGAACGCCGACTTCGACGTTGTCGCGCACGGTGCCCGCGAACAGGAACGCTTCCTGGAACACGAGCGCGACCGGCCCGTCGGCACGTCTGACCGTCCCTGACGTTGGCGCGATCAGACCGCCGATCAGATCGACCAGGGTGCTCTTGCCGGATCCTGTCGGACCGACGATTGCGGTGACGAGCCCTGGCCGAATCGTGGCTGTGGCGTCGTCGACGGCAACTCGAACATCGTCGGGATACATGAATGACACGTGGTCCAGTTCGACGGCCACGCTTCGGGCCGGACGACCGATGGCGTGTTGTGGGTCGCCATCGAGCGGTTCGTCGACGACCGATCTGACGCGCGTCCATCCAGCCTGGGAATAGGGCAGGTCGGCCAGCGCGTGACCGATCAGTCGGAGCGGAAACACCAGCAGCGTGAACATGTAGATGAATCCCGAAAGTTCGCCAACCGTGACGTCGCCGGAGTTGACCCGATAGGCACCGAGCACGACGAGACCGACGTTGGTCAACGATGGCGTGACTTCGAGCAACGCTTCGAACGTGCCGCGGAGATGCACCGCACGAACGCGAGCGTCTCGGATCTCTCCGGCCAGTGCCGACAGCCGTTCGGTCTCGCGCTGTTCGGCACCGTATGCCTTGACGAGTTGGACAGCTTCGAAGCTCTCGTGAACAGCGCCAGAGAAGTCACCGAGAGCGTTCTGGGCGGCGTCCATGTGCTGCTCGACCCGGTGTTGGTAGATGATGTTGGCGACGATCAAGATCGGAAACACGCCGACGGCGACGGCACCCATCACGAAGTCGGTAATCAACAGCCAGGCGCCGGCGACAACGATCATCAGAACCACGCTGGTGGCGAATGGAATCGGTGCCATCACGCTGACAGATGTCTCGACGTCGATGCCGGCTCGGGCAACGAGTTGCCCGTCTGATTGTCGTTGATGCCAGCTCGGCGGTTGCTGGACGAGCCGCTCGGCGACCTGACCGGCGAGCGTTTCGCCGATCCGCCACTGGGTGATCCCTGCGAATGATCGACGCACGACGACACCGGCTGCCCGTAGGACACCGATCCCGATGATCAGCGCGCACGCAGCGACGACCGTGCTGACGGCAACGTCGCCGTCCTCGAACCTTGGGATCACAACGTGGTCGATCGTCCACCTGATGGCGATGCTCGATGCGACGGTGCACAGCGCGAACACGGATGCCCCGCTGACGGCAATGATGAACGGTCGCGGGTGCAGCGCAATCATCGAGCGGATGAACGCCGCATGCCGCCGGGCACGTTCGAAACGTTTCGTCGCAGGCACGGAATCCACGGAACGTTTATACCAGCGTCGCCCGTCGCTACCCCGCTGACTTTCCGGCTGACGCCCGATCAGCCGGATTCCGTGGCGGTCTCACGTAGGCGCTCAGCCGGTGAAGATCAGGGGGACGATCGTTTTGATGATTGTCGGGCATTCTGGGTCGGTACCGCAGCCCCCTGGGTCATAGGCGATGAGCTCGATCGGCCCGGCTGGAGCGTCGAGTGTGATCGTGACCTCGAACTCTGCCCAGGTTCCCCACGCGCCAGCGGTCACGGGGGCGATGCCGCTGATCTGCTCGCCTTTGGCCCACACTTCGATCGGGAACTGGGCTTCGTAGACGTCGCCTTCACCGGTCACAGTGAACGGGCTGCTGACGGTGGCGCCGTGGGCAGGGACGTCGATGATCACGCTGCCCGAAATGGTGCGGTCGATCATCGCCCGTGTCTGTGGCTCGCCGAGGGATACGATCGGTTCGCTCTCCGTCCAGAACTGGACGCGGTCGGTGTTTTCGAACTGCGTGATCGTGAACACAACCTGTGCGACTCGGGCGATCATCGACAGCGACCCGCCGCCGGTTCCGAAGTCGGAACTGAGGTCGACTGTGGCGAGACCGTCGACGAGGTTGACGTCGAGCAATGTCGTGTCGGTCGGCACCGTCGAGGTGAGCCCGGCGGCGAGCTCGGCTGCGGTCGGCCCTGCGAGCAGTTCCATGAC
>JANMTV010000184.1:0-2916 GCA_031390905.1 Ilumatobacteraceae bacterium
CAAGCTCTGCTGCCCGAGCTCGGCCGCCAGTTCGGCCATCGTGAGTTAGGTCTCAGCTAGGTCGGCCGATGCGACCGATGTCAAATCGAGTCACTGAGTGTTCGAGCGCGTTGCGTTGACTTTCTGTCGTCCACCGATTTACATTCGAACGTGTAGCCCAACGCCTTGACCCGCTGGGTTGACCGTGAAGGAGGCAAGATGTTTCACCGCCGCATTGTTGCGAGCTTGCTTGTGATTTGTTCGGGCACCGTAGCCATCCAAAGTTTAGCCAGGGCCGAAAACACCCGACAAGTTGCGGTCGACCAGCCCAGCTTGCCGCTATCGGAGCGTGCGACCGCGTTTCAGATCTCAGAGTCGGTCGCTCGGTCGATGGCGTATCGGCTCGAGACGGGGTATGCCGAAAGTTACGCTGGCATAACGGTTGGTGCCGAGCAGATTGTTCTTGACATCAAGGCTGGAACGGATGTTTCGTGGCTCGAACGCGAGATTGAGCGGGCGGAGTTCGTGCTGTCGTCCAGTGGCGTGAACGTCGCCAAGGATCGGCTACCGATCATCGTGCGCGAACGTGACAGCTCGGCCGCGGACATCGCAGTCGTGCGGCATGCGCTGCTCGCCGCCCCCGAACTCAAGGATCGGATCGTCAACGATTGGCTCGATGCGGAGTCAAATGGGGCCGGAATCTCGATACTCGGTGATTCCCCCGCTGACGACGTTCTCGGCTCGGTCAGGTCGACTGTTCCTATCACTGTGCTGACCGGCGAGACAACGCGTGGTGCCCCCGCGCTCGGCCGCGCGAACGACAGTGCTCCGCACTACGGAGGACTGCGGACCTATTCCGGAGGAAGCACCTGCACGGGAGGATTCGTCGTCTACGACCTCAACCCCTACAACTATGGGGCTCGATACATGCTTACTTCCGCTCATTGTGCAGCATACGGAACCGGCTTCTACAACGGCAGCCCCAACCTTCGTTACGTCGGCACGAACTGGGACTACTACGGCGGCTATGAGTCACTCGACACCGCCCTCCTCAGCGGTAGCACCTATACCTCATACGGCTATGTCTACAGCGGCGGGCCAACGGGGACTGTCACCAAGCGGATGAAGGGCGCAGACCCGTCCGCGGTCTACGTGTGCGGGTCGGGTGCCGTAACTGGTTTCGTGGCAACTGGGCCATCGAGTTCGTGCGGTGTGCGAGACGATCTGTTCATCAATGTTTGTCACACTTACGACTCGGGCCAGCGGTTCTGCGGGCTGGACATGGCTGTCAGCGCCAACAACTGGTTGATGTGGCAGGGCGGAGACAGCGGTGGGCCGGTGATTGTGAATGCGAGCACCGGATGGTGGGCCTCCGGCATCATCAATGGTGCCGGAGCAGGGTACTTCTGGTACTCCGACATCGGGACGCTACTCAACTACTGGTACGTGGCCATCGAGACGTGAAAACACGACGCCTTAGCAGGGAGATTGGAACTGCGCTCATCCTCGTCGGGTGTTCCGCAACCAGTGTCGGGCCGTGGAGCGTGGCTTCGATCGATACTTCTGGCCGTGAACTTACCATTAGCGTCCAACATGGCGAGTGCTTCGAAGTCCAGACACCACGGGTCACTGAGACCGACGACAGCGTGACGATCAAGGTGCCGCTAAAACGGATCGCAAACGACTGCCCATCAGTCCTTCGATCGTCTGATGTGGTGGTGCAACTTTTACGCCCGCTCGGTGAGCGTGACCTCATTGGCGAATCGAATTCCGACTAGCTCAGACGCAGGTCGCGGGCTCATCCCCAAGCCGTGGGGCGGTCGCGGTCGAGTCTGAACCGCCTCGGTTGTGCACAACGGTTCGAAAAGGCCCGCCTCCGCGGCCGAACAACTTGCGTTGGTGTAACTATCCAGGAGCGGCATTCGTCGAATGAACAACAATGCGATGCAAAGTTTTCGCGACGATCACATGCCGATCTCGAGTGAGGGTCCTTGGACCGTCGGCTGCTGAATTTCGATCGCTCTCCTGGGTGGGGCGATGAGGTCGCGGGCGTCGACGATGGTCTCGTTGACTTGGCGCCAGGTCAGTGCGTCTCGGAAGTCGGTTGGTTCGGGGCCGAGGGCGCTGCGTTGGTCTGTGATGTCGTGTTCGACTCGATAGTGTTCGATGGCGACGACGGCGCTGACCCATGCCCGATCTTTGGTCGGGTTTGTCGGACGGGCGCCTAGCGTTTTGGTGATGTAGTTGGGTGGCTCGTTGACGGAGCGGACGGTGTTGTGTCGGCCTCTCTCGTTGAGGATGTCGCCGATTGCGTCGATTTCGATCTGGTCGGCTTGGTGGGCGGCGAGGTGACTCCGGCGGCGGTGTTGGCTGGCGTGCAGGGCGGTGATCTCGGTGTCGATCCGGTCGGCTTGTTGTTCGAAGCGGCCGAGGTTGTGGCGTTTGGTGAGCAGATCAACATCCGGGAGGCGCCGCTGTTTCCGGGACCGCTTACGGCACTCCAACGCGGTCACCGAGAGCGCCGTCTCGCGGACCTGGATCTCGATTTTGCGTCGAGACTCGACGAGCGCAGCGAGATCGCCGGTACGGTCAGGTGGGGCCTGATCGAGAACTGTTTGTATACGGCGACGCTCGACAAGTAGATCGCTGGTGCTCCATGTGGCAAGCGGGATCGCCGTGATGCTGTCAAGCGCGAGGTGTTTGTTACGTCGCCGTTCGAGACTGGCAGCGAGCACCTCAATCGGGTCCGGCTGGGCGACAGTGCGGGTGTGGGGGCCGTCTTCGAGTTGGAGGTCGAGTTCGAGCATGCACGATCGGGACATGTAGACCCGATTCTGCTTGCGGCCACGTGAGAGGGCTTCGTAGGCGAGTTCTCGGTAGAGCAGGTCGTTGCCGAGCAGCATCGTGTGGTCACATGTCAACCCGTGCGCTTTGTTG
>JANMTV010000210.1:0-11640 GCA_031390905.1 Ilumatobacteraceae bacterium
CCGTCGCTACGGGGAATCGCAATCCGCGCACACACGGAACCCCACCCATTCGATCCGAGTCGACCGTGATCCGCGTGAACGTCACAATGCAAGGGTACCCGGTTACAGAGGCGGTTGTGTCGGCGTCGAGCGCTCGCTCGACTTCGAGGCAACGATGTTCGGGATTGTGGTCGGCGACGGCAAGGCTGCGTCGGAACGCTCACGTTGTGCAACCGCGCCGGGCAATGCATCAGGCCCGAGTCCGAACGTCTCGTCCAACAAGCGCTATCAATTGCTGACAAATCGCTGACAAATGGCCCTCAGCGCCTTCAAGCCGCTCCCCGAAAAAGCCGATGGCCAGGGCTTTTGCCCTGGTCATTTGGTGTCGAAGGGGGGACTTGAACCCCCACGCCCATAATAGGGCACTAGCACCTCAAGCTAGCGCGTCTGCCATTCCGCCACTTCGACGTGACCGGGTGTCCAGGCTATCGCCCGATTCAGGACCTCACCATCAGGAAACTGAGGGCAACAATCGTGAGAACCCAGACGAGTGCGAACACGAACGTGATCCGGTTCAGGTTACGTTCGGCGGCCGACGAACCAAGAGCAGCCGACCCGCCGCCCCCAAACATGTCCGACAGGCCGCCCCCTCTACCGCTGTGCAGCAAAATGCCCGCGATGAGAGCCACCATCGAAACGACGTTGATGACCAGGACGATGTACAGCATGGTGTCACGCACGATCAACAATCCTAGCGGTCAACCTGAGCGTTCGAACTTGGCCTCCTGCCAGATGGTCACGGGTACCACGTCGGGAAAATGGCACGCCACCGGATGCCCTTGGCCGCGATCTTTTAGCTCCGGAAGCTGCTCCGCACAGAGACTCTCAGCCTTCGGGCAACGCGTCCGGAACGGGCAGCCGGATGGCGGGTTGATCGGCGATGGAACCTCGCCTTCAAGCACGATCCGACGCCGGATCTTCTCGAACTCGGGGTCGGGCTCAGGCACCGCTGACAAGAGCGCCTGGGTATACGGGTGAGCGGCCTTGGTATAGATCTCCTCCGCCGGGCCAACCTCCATGATTCGACCGAGATACATCACTGCAATTCGCTTGCTGAGGTGCCGAACGACCGACAAATCGTGCGCAATGAAGAGGAAACTCAAGCTGAGTTCGTTCTGCAGGTCTTGCAAGAGATTGATGACGCCCGCTTGAATACTGACATCGAGCGCCGAGACAGGCTCATCAAGCACGATAAACGCCGGATTCAATGCGAGTGCTCGGGCGATACCGATGCGTTGACGTTGACCACCGGAGAACTCGTGCGGGAACCTTTGTGCGTGGTCAGGAGCCAGGCCGACCAACGACAACAATTCGGCTACACGATCGTCATGATTACCGGCCACCTTCTGGATTCGGAGTGGCTCCGAAATCGCCGAACCCACAGTAAGTCGAGGATCGAGCGAGGCTTGCGGATCTTGGAAAACGATCTGTATTTCGCGGCGTAGCTGACGCAGCTCCGAACGGCTCATCCCGACCATTTCCCGACCCTCGAAGCGGATCGAACCGTCAGAGGGTTCGATCAGCCGGAGTATGCACCGGCCGGCAGTAGTCTTGCCGCTTCCCGACTCACCGACCAGTCCGAGCGTCTCACCACGTCCTATCTCGAACGAGACATCATTGACGGCCTGCACGGTCGACCGAATCGACCGCAAACCTTTGGCCGCACGTACCGGGAAATGCTTCGTGAGCCCAGTGACTTCAATGAGCGGTTCGGTGCTGACCGTGTTAGTGCTCATTGCTTGCTCGCCACGTACAACTCGTTTACCCGCACGCATGCCGTCATTGCATCGCCCATCGGTTTCAGCTCTGGCACGTCCCTTTCGCATCGTTCGTCGGCGTGCGAACAGCGAGGGCGAAATGCGCAACCGGATGGCGGCCGAAGCATGTTCGGGGGAGACCCTGGAATCGGGACCAGCCGGTCAAGCCCGTGTCGCGGTATCGAATGCAGCAGACCTTCGGTGTACGGGTGAGTCGGGTGGGCGAACAACGACGTGACGCCGGTGCGCTCAACCACCCGTCCGGCGTACATCACCTGAACACGATCAGCGACCCTGGCGATCACACCAAGGTCATGAGTGATCATGACGATTGCCGTTTGCATTTCGCGCCGAATCCGATCCAAGACTTCAAGAATTTGGGCTTGCACAGTGACATCGAGGGCAGTGGTCGGCTCGTCGGCAATCAACACATCGGGGTCGTTGGCGATCGCCATCGCAATCATGACGCGCTGCCTCATGCCGCCCGAGAACTCGTGCGGATACTGGCGGGCTCGCTGATCGGGCTGCGGAATGCCGACAATATCGAGCAACTCGACCGCTCGGGCGGCTGCCGCAAGCTTGGTCAGAGACTGATGCGCCTGAATCATTTCGATAATTTGGTCACCTACGCGATGGACTGGGTTGAGCGCCGACAACGGGTCCTGAAAGATCATCGCAATCTTGTTGCCACGGATCCCGTTCAGTGTGCGCCGGCTCGCACCGACGAGTTCAGTCCCAACTACTTTCGCTGATCCGCTGATCTGGGCATTGCGCGGCAGCAAACCGAGCGTCGCGAGGAACGACACGGACTTTCCGGAGCCACTCTCGCCGACGATTCCGACCGCCTCACCCGGCGCGACATCAAGATCGATCCCTCGGACAGCCTGCACCAAACCATTCGGAGTCCGAAAACTCACTTTCAGGTTGCGAAGCGACAAGACTCCGTCGGTCACAGAAGCACTTTCGGTCACGTGGTTACCTTCCGCTGTCCAGCTTGGGATCGAGCGCGTCGCGTAGCCCGTCGCCAATGAAGTTGATGCAGATTGCGAGCAACACCAATGCCCCACACGGAAAAACTGCGAGCCACCAATCGCCCCGCTGCACACCATCTCTCGAGAGGCCGATGATGTAACCGAGCGATGTGCTGTTCTCTCCTGGCTGCGGCCCGAAGCCGAAGAACGACAACGTCGACTCGCCGACGACTGCACCAATCACCGACAAGGTCAACGCGACAAGGATCGGGCCGATCGAGTTGGGCAACAAATGCGAGACCACGATCCGAAAATTGCTGGCACCGACGGCTCGAGCCGCCTCGATGAACTCGCGCTCCTTGAGTGCCAAAACCTGACCGCGGACGAGGCGCGCCACGCCCATCCAACCGAAAATAGCGAACAGCACGATGATGAAACGGATCGACGATTTGCCTCCGATGATCGGTGTTAGAAACGAGAGTCCACCGAGGAACTCTCGAACCAGGATGATTGCGATCAGAAACGGAAACGCCAGGAAAAGATCTGTGACCCGCATCATCAGGTCGTCGAACTTGCCGCCTCGCAGACCTGCGAATGCGCCCACGGCAGTGCCGATCAGTACCGACAGGATCGCTGATGCCACCCCGATGAACATCGACGTGCGAATCCCGAACAGCAACCTCGAATACATATCGCGTCCGATGTCGTCGGTGCCGAACCAGGCAATGCTTCGTGGCGAGAGGAAGACGTTATTGCCCTCCTCGATCTTGAGCACCTGCTCGTTGATCCCGTATCGGGCAGTCAACGGTGTCGCCAACGCCATGAACATCACGATTGCGAGGATGACCGTCGACACGGCGGCGCCATGGTGACCCCAATATCGCTTCCATGCCATCCGGGCGGGTGTGAACGCGACGACGTCGAGCCCCTGTTGCGCCGAGACATCGACACCCAACTCGGCGGCAGCATCGAGGTCGGCCTGGGGAATCTGCGGCTCCTGGATGCTAGTCAAGGCGAATTCTCGGATCTAGGAAGGCGTAGGCGATATCGGCCAGCAGGTTGAACACGATCACGAAAACAACGATGATCACGAGAAACGGCAGGAGCTTTGGAAAGTCGCCCAACAGCGCGGCGTCGACGAAGTACACGCCCATGCCCGGATAGTTGAAGATGTTCTCCGTGATGATCAGACCGCCAATCAGTGAACCGATGTCGATTCCGATCACGGTTACGACGGGGACGAGCGCATTTCTCACGCTGTGCCGAAACAAGACTCGTCGCTCTGAGATGCCTTTCGACCGAGCAGTTCGTAGAAAATCGGACGACGCCACGTCGAGCACCGACGCCCGCATATAACGGCTGTACCCGGCAATCGTTTGAATCATGACCACGATCACCGGGAGAGTCAAATGTTTGATCATCAGGAACAGGTCGAACCCGCGCTGACCGGGCGGATACACACCGGCGGGAGGAAGCCAACCAAGCGACACGGCGAAGGTCAACTGCAACATGACGGCCGACACAAACGGCGGCACGCCACCGACAAAGAATGCGGTCGTGTTGACTGTGATGTCCAGCCACCCGCCAGGCCGTCGGCTTGCGAGGATCCCCAATCCGATACCGAGACTGATACCCAACACGGCGGCAATTCCGGCCAACCGAAGCGTATTGAAGAACGAGTAGCGAAGCGGTTCCCAAACCTCGCCTCCACCCTTAATGCTTCTCGGCCAATGGCTCGGGCCACGAACGAACTTCCACAACCACTCGCCATAACCACGCACGTAACCAGAGGGCCCTGGGTACAAGCCGTTGGCTTGGCGGTACGCCTCTAGGCGCTTCTTGCCGGCCCGGGGGTTGGCCCGCTGATAACTGGCAACCGGGTTCCAGCCGATACGCACAGCGACATAGACGAGGAACGTCACCACGAGAAGGGTCGGCACCATCCAAAGCAATCGCCGAATGATAAATCGTGCCATCGATACCTCCCAACTCGTTGCAATCTGGAATTACGACCGGGGCATCCCTGGGCAGGGATGCCCCGGTTTTGGGATACTAGGTCAGATCGGGGGACCGACCGGACCGAATCCTGGGGTGGTTTCTATCAGTACGTTGTGACGACAGCTTCGCCAGCGAGGATCTCGCCAGGCACGAACGTCTGATCATTGGTGGGTTCGTATGCATTCGGGAAAACCTGCCCGGCTGCGACCCAGAAGAACCACGACGAGTTGGCGCAAGCCGTGATTGGGTTGGTGCAATCCGGAGTCGGGAACTGCTCGGCTCCAATTACCACCTGGCCGTCACCGTCGACGTCTTCGAAGTTCCACCAGTCGTTGAACGCCCGGTAGTTGGCGAGGTTGCTCTGAGTTCCAGAGACCTTGTCTGTCCGATAGGCACCGACGTTCGGGAACTGCAGGGTCGGCAGCAGCACATATTCGTCATGCATGGCCACGATCGCCTCCTTGATCAGCACCGTACGAGCGTCGGCATCAAGTGTCGCATCGGCTTCGTGCAGTTTGGCGGTGATGTCCTCGTTACACCAACCAGATGAGTTCTGGCCCTGGAAGTCGTTTTCCTCTGTGGGGATCTGATCGCAGACGTAGGTCGAGGTCAGATACACCGGGTCAGGGGCGACTGTGCTGATGTACATTCCGAGGTCGAAACTGAGCGCCGGGAGGCGGGTTTCGAATACGCAAGGCAGGGCCTCGCAGTTATCGGCCCGAACGTTGAATCCAAGTTCGGCCATCTTCGGAATCAGGAACTCCTGGGTGCTCTCACGGCGAGTGTTGCCCGTGTTGATCATCCAATGAACTTCCGGGACTTCGCCATCCGGGTTCGCCCACATGCCGTCGGCGCCCTTCGTCCAACCGTTCTCTTCGAGCAGTGCTGCTGCACCCTCGACATCGAACGTGTCTGTGAACACCGGATCGCAGTACGGACCTGGAGCAATTGGACCGCATTCGAGCAGTGGAAGGCCCTGAGCGAACGGTGCGTAGATCTGCTGGTAGACACCCACGAGGTCAACCGACTTCGAGAATGCCTCACGGTAGACCTCGTCTGCAAAGGCGCACGAACGCGTCTCGTCCGGCACACAGGCGTCGTCCTGCTGGAAGTAGAGCGCCTCGAACGAGCCGCCACCTTCAGCACCGAAATCCACGTTCGGATCGGCGAGTTCGGCGTCTAGACCGGTGTAGCCCTGAGGGAAGATGAAGTCGACTGCGCCGGACTTCAGTAACGTCGGGCCGTCCTCGGCGGCCACAATTACAATCCGCTCAGACTTCGGAACGAGTGCGCCCGTGTACCCGGGGTTCGTGACGAACACGATCTGCTCGGGCGTCCATTCCTCCATGAGGTACGGGTAGCCGCCGTACGCATACGAACCGTTGAAGTCGGTCGACACGTCGGTGCAGTCCTCGTGCTGCGATGCTTGGAGCAGACCTGGTTGGGCAAACAGCGTGCGCCAGGGAGCGAACGTCACGCCGTAATCGACGTGTACTTCCTTGGCGGTTGCACCCTCGGTAACCGCAAGGATCTGGTCATAGCCAACTGTGGTAATCGATTCCGGGGTGTTCACCGAGGCCTGCCACAGGCATTCGAAGTCGGCAGCCGAAACTGCTTCGCCGTCGCTCCAGACAGCGCTGTCGGACAGCGTGTAGGTGATTCGCATCGCTGTGCCTTCTGTGGGCCCGGACTCCTCCGTCGTGGCCGACTCAGTGGCCGTTGCCGACTCAGTGGCCGTTGCCGACTCGGCTGTTGGCTCGGCTGTTGGCTCGGCTGATTCCTCGGCAGTTGATGTTGCGGAGTCTTCGCCAGTATTTGCGGCTTCGTCGTCGCCACCACATGCTGCGGCGATGAGCGACAATCCGACGGCAAGAGCGAAAACTCGCTTTGTACGCCTCGTGTTAATCACGTAGGTCCTCCTCATAGGTTGAAAGAGGGAGGTGTGTTGGACCATTGAGTTGGTTTCCCCCATTGCGTGTTCACGCTGCGAGATCCGTTCCCCGATGGCGGTCGCCCGACCTGTCCTCCCCGATCATGTCGGGCAAACCCGACGCTAGCAGCCTGAGCTACCCATCGGTAGGAATGCGGATGTTTCATTAACGAGAATTTTTGGTTCAGATGTTCCGAATTATGGGGCGGCAAACCGAACGATTCGAGCGAACTCGTCCGGATCGAGGCTCGCTCCGCCTACCAACGCACCGTCGACGTCGGGTTGCGACATCAGTTCCTCGGTCGTGCCGGCCTTCACCGAACCGCCATACTGGATTCGGACGGCTTCGGCCGTTTCGTCGTTGAACGTGGTAGCGATCGTGGTGCGAATCGCTGCACACACAGACTGGGCATCGTCGGCTGTCGCGGTGCGACCGGTACCGATCGCCCAGATTGGTTCGTAGGCGATCACCATCGCGCTCACCTGCTCGGCCTTCACGCCCGACAGACCGGCGACAACCTGACCAAGCACCTTGGCTTCGGTCTCCCCCGCCTCACGCTCGTCGAGAGACTCACCAACACACATAATCGGGGTCATCCCGTGCGTGAGGATCGCTTTGACCTTCCGATTCACCATCTCATCGGTCTCGCCGAAGATGTCACGGCGTTCACTGTGGCCACACACCACAAGTTTTACGTCGAGCTTGGCAAGGAACTGCGGCGACACCTCGCCCGTGAAGGCTCCCTTCTCTTCCCAGTGGCAATGCTGAGCACCGAGCAGAAACTCCAAGTCGTCGGCCTCGATCACGGTCTGGACGCTGCGAATGTCGGTGAATGGCGGATGCACGCTCACGTCGACCTTTTCGAACGCCTCTTTCGGCACGAGGTAATGCAACTTCTGGAGGATCTGGATCGCCTCGAAGTGGTTGAGATTCATCTTCCAGTTGCCAGAGATCAGCGGCTTACGATTCGTGAGCATTCGGTGCACCTCTCAATGCCGCGAGACCGGGGAGGTCACCGAGTTCGAGTAGTTCGAGGCTCGCTCCGCCGCCGGTCGAAACATGGTCGACCTCGTCGTCCAGCTTGAACTGCGCCAACGCCGCCGCGGAGTCTCCCCCACCGACGACCGTGAACGCCTTGGTGTCGGCCATCGCCTGTGCCACGGTTCGTGTGCCAGAGGCGAAACGCTCGTCCTCGAACATGCCCATCGGACCGTTCCAGAAAACCATCCGCGCATCCATGATCACGTCGCTGAATGCAGCCGCAGAACCAGGCCCGATGTCGAAGCCCTTACCACCGTCGGGCACGGTCGTGCCCCACGTCGAGAACGTGCCGTTGGAATCAAGACCGACGAGATCCTGTGGCAGGTGAATCTTGGCGTTGTGATTCTCAAGAATCCGGCGACAGGTATCGACCTGGTCTGGTTCGAACAGCGAATCGCCGATCCGCTTGCCTTGGGCGGCGAAGAAGGTGAAGCACATCGCTCCACCAATCACGAGCGAATCGACAACACCCAGCAGCGCCTCGACGACACCGAGCTTGTCGGAAATCTTGGCACCACCGAGCACCGCAACGAACGGACGCTTCGGTTGGTTCCGGAGGCCGAGCAGCACGTCGACCTCTTTCTCCAACAGACGGCCCATCGCCGATGGGAGGGTCTTGGGCGGTCCCACGATCGACGCGTGTGCACGGTGGGAAGCACCGAAAGCGTCGTTGACGTACAGGTCGATTCCGTCGATCAGATTGGCGGTGAAATCGTCGCTGTTGCCTTCTTCGCCCGCATCGAACCGAAGGTTCTCGAGTAGCTCGACGCCTGGTGCGAGTTCGGCGAGCCGTGCCCGGACTGCATCCATCGAGTACTTCGGATTCGGCTGACCTTTTGGGCGACCGAGATGGCTGGCGGTGACGACCGTCGCACCGTGCTCGTGCAACCAGTTGATCGTCGGCAGGGCAGCACGGATACGGAAGTCATCGGTGATCACAGCACCCCCGCCATCATCGTGGAGTGGCACGTTGAAATCGGTGCGAACGAGTACCCGCTTGCCGGTGACGTCGCCAAGATCCTCCAGGGTGGGAATCCCATTGATCATGGGCGGATCACGTCAGCGCTTCTTGCCGGTGTACAGCGCGAGGTCGACAAGACGGTTCGAATAACCCCATTCGTTGTCGTACCACGCAAATACCTTGACGAATGTGCCCATCGACATCGTCATCCCCGCGTCGAAAATCGACGAGTGCGGATCGTTCACGATGTCACTCGACACGATCGGGTCCTCGGTGTACTTGAGAATTCCCTTCAGGTCACCCTTGGCAGCCGCAGCCTTGTAGGCGGCGTTGATCTGGTCGACCGTCGCCGGATTCTTGAGATTGGCCGTGAAATCGGTGATCGAACCGGTCGGCACCGGCACCCGGAACGAGGTTCCGTCGAGCTTGCCCTTCATCGACTGCATCACCAGGCTTGTGGCACGAGCGGCACCGGTGCTGGTCGGGATGATGTTGATCGCAGCTCCACGCGCACGACGCAGATCGCTGTGGGGGCCATCGACGAGTTGCTGGTCACCCGTGTAGGCATGGATTGTGGTCATCATTCCGTTCACGATGCCGAATGCATCGTCGAGCACTTTGACCATCGGGACGAAACAGTTCGTGGTGCAGCTCGCATTCGAGATGACCTGATGCTTCTTACGGTCGAAGTCTTTGTGATTGACGCCGTACACGATCGTGGCATCGGCACCATTCGACGGGGCTGACACGATCACGAGCGGAGCGCCGGCTTCGAGGTGGAATGCAGCCTTCGGGCGATCGGTGAAGAAGCCGGTCGACTCGATCACGAGATCGACACCGAGCTCGGCCCACGGAAGGTTCTTCGGGTCGCGTTCTTGAAGCACCTTGAGTGTGTCGGCACCGACCTTGATCCCGCCCTTGGTCGCCTTGATCGTGTCAGGCAGTACACCGAGCACCGAGTCGTACTTGAGTAGATGCGCCATCGTTTCGAGCGAGCCGAGATCGTTCACTGCCACGAAATCGATGTCCGCGCCGCGCTGTTTGGCAGCACGGAAGAAGTTGCGTCCAATACGGCCAAAACCGTTGATGCCAACGCGCACCGTCATATCAGGGGTGTCCTTTCACAGGGGTCATTCACCGTCGTCATTACCGGCTTGCCAGCGTACCGCCAAGGTTCAGCGCGATCCGCCGACGTCTCGATGGCTTGTTCGAGCGGCGATGCCATGTGCGGCGAAGCGGCGCGATAACTCCTCGGCGATGGCGACCGACCGATGGCGACCACCGGTGCAGCCGATCGCGATAGTGAGGTAGCTGCGACCTTCCTCGAGGTAGCTCGGAAGCACGTCGAGCAACAAACGCTCGAACTGATCAAGGAACGTCGAGGTGACACTGCGCTCGAGCACGTAGTCGCGAACCTTCGGATCATGCCCCGTGAGAGGCCGGAGTTGCTCGTCCCAGTGCGGATTCGGAAGAAACCGCACATCCATCACGATGTCGGCATCGAGCGGAAGCCCGTTCTTGTACCCGAAACTTTCGATCGCGATTTGGAGGTGTTGTGAGTCAGTCGCGTCGAATGCACCAACGAGGCGTTCTTTGAGTTGGTGCACGTTGAGATCTGACGTGTCAATCACGAGATCAGCCTGTTCCTTGACACGCTGTAGCATCGCCCGCTCGAGTTCGATTGCCTCGAGTAAACCTTCCGCTTCGGCCGCTCGGGGGTGTTTCCGTCGGGTGGCGTCATAGCGCTGCACCAGCACAGGCGTCGAGGCGTCAAGGAACAGCAGCGTGACACGGTGCCCGTCAGCGCGCATCTTGGCAACCTCGTGCAACAGATCGTCGTGGTTGCGCCCCGAAACCAGGGCGAGCCGCGTGATCGCTGTGCCGGGCTGCGAGGCGAGGTCGACGATCGTCGGTAACAGTGACGTCGGCAGGTTGTCAATCACGTAAAAGCCAAGGTCCTCCAGCACATCGGCAGCCCCGGAACGTCCAGCCCCGGAGAGCCCGCTGATCAGAAGAACATCTGCCACAGTCCCGACACTACGCGGTCGCCCCTCGTGACTTGCGGAGCCGCAGATACAGCAGGCGTGGAATCGTCGCTGCGTCGGGATACTCAGGAGCCCGTTCGAGGAATCCGGGGGGCGGCGCGGGTTCCAACATTCGTTCCAGAACGAGCCCATGCTCGGCAAGCGTGTTGATGTACCGAGACAATGGTCGGTGGATGAATCTGATGTACACACCCAACTCGACCTGTTCGATCGACTCAGTCTCCACGAGATAGGGCCCGATCCTCCAGTACTGCTCTGGCGGGTCGATGATGTGATCGTCGATCCAGCCGCTCCCAGGCGTTTGAAGCAATGGATGGTTGAGGAAGAAACAGAACCGGCCACCTGGCTTGATCACCCGGGCAACCTCCTCGATCGCGGCGTCGACGGCATCGATGTGTTCGAACACGAGACACGCCACCGCAGCATCGAACGAGGCGTCAGCAAACGGAATCTCCGACGCGGTCGCCCGCAGATAGTCGGCGCCGCCGGCCCGTTCCTGCGCGACACGAATTTGGTTCCACGTTGGGTCGATCCCGACGACGTGGGCACCGCCTGAAGCCATCATTCGGCTGATCTGCCCATCTCCACATCCGATATCCAGGACCGTCAGAGCGCCACTCAGTTCGGCCGCCGCCAGCGGAAGGATCTGCTCTTCGTACTCTGCGTCGACGCCCCCGGTGAACCCGTCGATCCACCAGTCTGCATGCGTCTCCCATAGGTCGCGGGAAGGGTCTCGATCCAGCTCGTCAGTCACGCGACCCGAGGCTACGGTCCCGGTATGAAGTTCTCATTGTGGCCAAACATGCGAAACACTCCAGCTGAGGTGTTCGATGCGGCACGTTGGATCGAGGCAAACGGTTGGCACGGGCTTTGGTATGCCGATCACTACATGCCGAA
>JANMTV010000219.1:0-9971 GCA_031390905.1 Ilumatobacteraceae bacterium
ATCAGACCGTATTGCCCACGCCAGGGAGGCACCGAGCCGAGACGCCGGGCGGTCGTCGAGATACACCCAGGCTTCGCCGAGATGAAGTAGCGCGGCGCCGGTGCCGAACGGTGACGCCTCGCCAACCGACGCGTCGGCGAGATGATCTCGAACGAGCGCACGCAGTTTGAGCCCATTGAGCTGACTCCTGCGTGACGTTGGCTGATCGTCGCCGGTGAGCGATGGGGTCATCGGTATGACGGTATCGGTCATCCGGCGGACGGACCCTCGGGTGTTTAGTCGACGAAGTAGCCGAGCGCGTCGGCGATCACGTCGCAGGTTCCGATCTGGTTCCCGATCGACAATGCTCCACCTGCACCCAAACGACAGATCACGAGGTTGGCGATCGTTTGACCGGGAACCAGATTGAGGTTCGACGTGGCGGGGGCCGCCTCACCGTTCGGCCAGACGGTGACGAACGAGGCAGCAGCGACGTTGGTCGCTGTCACGTTGAGCACGACAGCAGTCGCATCGGCCGGGATTCGGGCGCGGCCACCAACGGTGAGTGTCAGCGTTCGATCAGGTCCAATCGGCGCGGTCGACGAACCAAGCCCGATCCGTGTGTCGAGCACCCGCTCGGGTGGCATCGTCCTGAGGCGGCTGCCCTCAGCTCCGAAGTAGCCGAACACGTCGGCCAAGGCGTGCGCAGATTCACCGGCGCTATCGAGCGTGATCCGACCACCATTGCCGAGCCGACAGATCACAAGATTGGGCACGGTGTCGTTGGCGGAGAAGTTGACATTCGAGGTTTGCGCAGGCGTTTGCCCGGTTGGAGTCATTCTCAGAAATCCAGGAGCACTCGGCTGGGTAACGGTGAGGTTCATCACGACGGCGGTGGCACCGGAAGCCGGCACGCCAGCCAGCCCGGCGACTTGCACATCAACCTGTTCGAGGTGCCGCAACGTGCCAGGTCGGATACCGACGCCCGTCCGGGTGTCGAACAACCGCGACGGGGTGACCGAGACCATCCGGTCACCCGCTGTTTCACAGAAATAGCCGAATACGTCGACGAGCACATGCGAGTTGCCGTGCGAGTTGTAGACCTCGATATGCCCGTCGGTGCCGACGCCCATCACAACCAGGTTCGGGACCGGTCGCCCAGGTCCCCCGTTGATATTCGAGGTTCTTGGAAGAGCGGACGCGCCGGGATACACCGTGGCGAACATCGCTTGCGTGGCCTCGACAACGGTGACGTTGACAACGACTGCACAGGCCCCAGTCTCCGGGACTCCCCCCGCACCAGCGACCCTCACCCGAATCCGACCACCCGGTGCGAGCTTGCCGACTGACACTCCGCCGGTCCCGTCCCGCGTGTCGGCAATCCGCTCGGGTGTCAGCGGGACGAACGTCGATGGCGGACCGGTGACCGCGATCGGGGTACTCGAACCGTCTGGGTTGACTCCGGGACCACGCGAGAACAATCCGAGGTTCTCGAAGTTCCCGCCGAGCACGTCTGACGATCCGCCACCCATCCAACCGTCGAGAATCGAGGCGTAGTACGAACGAAAGTCGACGTGATAGGGCATCCGATCCCATTGATCGAGGCCGACCAGAGACGGCTGAAGTCCATACATCCCGCCCTTGACGTTGGCACCGATTACGAAATGCGGGGCCGATGTGCCGTGGTCGGTTCCGCCGTCATTGTCCCAACTGGTGCGACCGAATTCGGAGAACGTCATCACCGTGACGCGGTTGGCGTAAGCCGGTTCGAGAAGTTCGAAGAAGCGTTGCAACGCCGTGTTGAGCTCCTGAAGCTGAACCGGGTGCGTGGCAAGCTGGTCGGAGTGGGTGTCGAAATCGCCGTACCCGGCCGTCAGCACCCTGAAGCCGAGGTTGGCATTGATCAACCGCGCCGCGACCTCGAGCCGTGCGACGATGTCGGTGTCAGGGAGCTGCTCGGGGATGACCGGTGCGAGCGTGGCGGCCATGTCGAGCTGATCGACGAACGCCTGCGAGACGGAGCCGAACCACGGACCGTTTGCACTCGTCTGCATCGAACGAACCGCTTGGTAGAGACGCAGGTCGTCGGGGTCGGTTCCGGCGCCGAAGTTCGGTCGACCAGGAGGCACCGCCGTGCCTCGTTGCTGCTCTCCGATCATGTGAAGCGGGACCGAATAGCCGACCTCTGCCCCCATGTACAGATCCTTGGTCGCGCCGAGCTTGCCGTCGAGCCACCGACCCAACCAGCCGGAGCTGGCGATCGCGTTCGGCCTTCCGGCCATCCAGTACGCCATCGAGTTGAAGTGCGACAGGTCTGGATTTTCGTAGCCGATTCCCTGGACGACGGCCAGTTGGCCGATGTCCCAGAATCGTTTCATCTCGGTCAACGCCGGGTTGAGCCCGACATTGCCGTCGAGCGCCAGCGTTTGACTGCCGGGAATCGCCAGCCCGCCATGTTGGGTGTAGTAGTTGCCGTCGTTGAACGGGATCACCGTATTCAGCCCGTCGTTACCGCCATACATGGCGATCACCAGCAGGACCCCGTCGTTCTGACCGATCGGGCCGGCTGCCCACGCCGAGGCGTCATAGCCAGGCGTCAGCATGTCGAGCAAGGTCGACGAGCTACCGGAGAACAGACCGGCGCCGGCACCCATTCCGATCAGTTGAAGGAAACGACGACGGTCGAGGGCGTGCGAGTCGGTCTCACCGATGTGCAGGTGCGCCAGTGCGCCCCTGGTGGAGATGTCGGTATCGAGCATGACGTCCTCCCTAGGCGACGTGGAATTCAGGGGCGAGTAACGTGAGGAGAATCAGCTGGTTGCGTTCCCACCATTGCGCGTTTCGAGAAAACGTAAGCAGTGCCTCGCGCGATGAGGGACTCAGCGTGATCTGCATGAGAGTCAGAATCCGATCGACCAGCTGATCTGGCTGATTGCGGTAGGTCACCTCGATCTCGTTCCTCGTGATCGTGCCGGCAGCGAGTTGGATGAGACCGCCCGGATCCCAGTAGCCGTCCATTGTGCGCCAGCCGAATGACTGGGCGCACGAGGCTCGTTGGGCCATCGCACTGGCGTTCACGAAGTAGGCGTTGTGTTTCCAGCCGGACACGTTCGGCGGGAACAGGGGCGCTTGACCCATGCCCTCCATCAACCAGATCGGCACGTTGTCGGTGGCTCGCAAACCGGTCGCCACGAGCATCGCGACCATCATGTCGACGGGCGAACGAACGAGACCCTGCTTGACCTCGGCGGTATAGAACTCGGTGCTGGTCAGGAGCACCCGCAGCCACGGCTTGATCGCAAAGTCGTTGGTGATGGCGTTGTCCCGCATCGCCGCGATGACGCTTGCGGGTGGCGAGGTGCCGGCGAAAAACGTCCACATCTTGCGCGAGATGAACTCGGCGGCGACAAGCCGGGTGTCGCGTCCACGGTTGGCGACGTTCGTCGCGTCCACCGGAACGATCCCATTGCCGAGAATGACATCGATCGTCTCGTAGCCGTGCAGTGTGGGATCACCACCATTGTTGATCGTTCGACCGAGCAACGTCTTGAGGTTGGCATCGTGCCAGCCGACATTCCAGATGTAGGCGTCGGTCTCCCAGTCGTCGGTATGACCGGTCCAGGCCGCGGTCGCCGCTTCGACATCGGCCTCGGTGTAGTTCCCTACGCCGAGCAGGAACAGTTCCATCAGTTCACGAGCGAAGTTCTGATTCGGTGACGACCTGCGATTTTGGTTGTTGTCGAGATAGCGCAGCATGGCGACCTGCGTCGAGATCTTCTTGACAAGCAGGCGTAGGTTGCCGAGACCGTCGAAGCGGAACGTGTCGATCTGCTCACGCATCAGTTCGGCGGTGCCGACCTTGCCGAACTCGGAACACAGCAAACCATGCCAGAAGAAGCTCATCTTCTCCTGAAGTGGCCGCGTAGAATCGAAAACCATCCGGTCGAACCAGTAGTAGCTCAACTCCATCCCGCGTTCCCAGTTTTCGCCGGCGGTGAACGTCACCGAACCTGGGTTGGCTGGCACGGCCAGGATGTCGTCAACGGCGGCAGCAATTGTTCCGCCGACCAATGCGGCGACCCTCGCAGGGCGCGCCACGAACTCGGTGCGTCGTAACAAATGTTCGATATCTGCCTGGACTGCCATGTCACCCCTGAAATGTCTCGAAGTGCATCGTCGGCTGCCCAACCGAACTGAAGCTGTTTGACCACAGTTTGAGTCAATCCTGACGTGGCAGTCAGGTCACGACACCGAAAAATGCCGATACCGCCACGTAGGTGGCGGTATCGGTTCAATCTGTTGGTTGATCCGGCGGGCAGGCCGCCGGCAGATCACTTCTGACAGATCACTTCTGAGTGCGCGAGCCGTAGCGCTTGTTGAAGCGCTCGACACGACCACCGGCATCGACCAGCTTCTGCTTGCCGGTGTAAAACGGGTGACACTCGTTGCACAGTTCGATGAGCTGGTCACCGGGCTTGGTGGAACGAGTTGTGAACGTGTTGCCGCACGAACACTTGACGGTGAGTTCGGCGTACTTCGGATGAATTTCGGTCTTCATGATTGACTCCTGCCAAATAGGACAAGTCAGGTTATCGGGATAATCCGATTCACATGCCGGGCTGCTTGGCGATCTCGGTCAGGAACTCTTCGTTGGTTCGGAAGGTCCTGAGACGATCGACGAGCAGTTCGAGGCCGGGCGCTGCGTTTCCGTCGGCGGCAAGGCCGCTGAGCACTCGGCGCAGTTTCCACACCATCTGCAGTTGGGTGCGGTCGAACAGCAGCTCCTCGTGGCGGGTGCTCGAGGCGTCAACATCGATCGCCGGGTAGATCCGACGCTCAGCGAGACGCCGGTCAAGCCGAAGTTCCATGTTGCCGGTGCCCTTGAATTCCTCGAACACGGCCTCGTCCATCCGGCTATTGGTCTCGACCAACGCTGTGGCCAGGATCGTCAGCGAACCGCCCTCCTCGACGTTTCGGGCGGCACCGAAGAAGCGCTTCGGCGGGTACAACGCTCCCGCGTCGATACCGCCGGACAGGATCTTTCCGCTCGACGGGGCGGCAAGGTTGTAGGCCCGGCTGAGACGCGTGATGCCGTCGAGGATCACGACGACGTCCTCGCCATATTCGACCATCCGTTTGGCCTTTTCGATCGCCATTTCAGCGATCTGCGTGTGCTGCTCGCTCGGCCGGTCGAACGTCGAGGAAATCACTTCGCCGCGCACCGTGCGGCGCATGTCGGTGACCTCTTCAGGCCGCTCGTCGATCAGCAACACCATCAGTTTGACCTCTGGATGGTTCTTCTCGATCGAGGTCGCGATCGTCTTCATCACGGTGGTCTTGCCAGCCTTGGGTGGTGACACGATGATGCCGCGCTGGCCCTTGCCGATCGGGCAGATCAGATCGATGATCCGAGCAGTCATGTTGGTCGGATCGGACGGGTCAGCCATCCGCAGACGGGAATCGGGGAACAATGCCGTCAAGTCTTCGAACCGCCGACGATTCCGGGCGGCATCGGGTGGGCGACCGTTGATCGTCAGGATCTCGTGGACCGGCGGATTCTTCTCGTTCCGTTGGGCCGGCCGGAACATCGCAACGACGTTGTCGCCCTTGCGAATCCCGTACTGACGGGCCAACTTGACCGGGATGTACGGGTCGCTCTTGGTCGACAGATAGTTGTTGAGCCGGAGGAAGCCGTATCCCTCGTCGCGCATGTCGACATAGCCGTCGACCTCGATCGGCTCGTTGCTGATTGGTACACCGGTCGCCTCATCGTCAGCGATCAGGAGATCGCGGTCTTCACCCTGCGGTCCATCCTGGCCGCCGCGACCCTTACGACGGCGACGGCGACGACTGTTGCGGCCGGTGCCGTCGTCATCGACTCCGCCACCCTGACTGTTCGGGTTGTTGTTCTGGTAGCCACCTTGGTTGCGGTTGGTACCCTCCCGATTCCCCGCCTGACTGGTGGGATTGTTGTTGCGCGGGGCGCGATCGCCATCGTTGCGACGCGGCTGCTCATTGTTCGATCGGTCGGTCGGACGATGTGCGCCCGATTCGCCGACCTCTGACGGCTCAGATGCTGCAGTCGATTCCGTTGAACCTGTCTTGTCAGCGGAGTCGTCGCTGCCGACTGCCAGTTCCCAATCCGCCTTTGGCTCCTCATTGAGGGCTGGCGGCGGCGTTACTGGTGCCTGCCGCTGAGTACGGGCGACAGGTGCATGCTCGGCAACAGCCGCCGGGGCGACTGCCGTGGCGCTGGTTCCGTTGGCGCCGCCGGTCAGATCGATGATCTGTCCGATGATGTCGGACTTCTTGTTGCGGGTGCTGGGCTTGAGCCCGAGCGCCTTCGCTATAGCAATCAGCTGCTCTTTGTCTTTCGACTCAAGAACCGATTGTTCGAGCGCTTGTGCGGTCACGCTGGACCTTCTTTCACGTTTGGATTCCCCTGCTGATTGTCAGCGTTGCGGTGGAGTTGGGTGTGGACCTGGCTTCGCACAGCGGATGAAACTCGCTATGAGCGCCGCAAACCCACGGTGGAACGCACATGCAACCGAACGGTGGTGTGCCAGATCGGCGGACCCCTCCGAACATCTCAACGGAACTAGAAGGAACCGCCGGGAGAATTCGCTCGGAGTGCAATGCGGGTCGAACCAAGTGCGACCCGGGAAAACCCCAGGTGCTTGACACTGTAGCCACACGCGACACCTTGATGCAACGTTATGGACGAACGTCTGCGCGACGAGACCGAGAGTCAATCAATGTCAATCAATGTCAGTCAGTGTGACGTCAGACGTGGTGCTGGCCGAGCACGCGGCTGACCGAACGCACGAATGCCTGCACCGTGGCGAGATCGTTTGGCAAGGACACGATCCGTTCCGGGCGTTCGAACAGGTCGGCGAGGTGTGCCGGCAAGGGCGGTCGAACTCCGGTTGCAGCCTCGACGGCATCCGGGAACTTGGCAGGATGAGCAGTGGCCAGCGTGACAACAGGCCTCTCGCCGGCAAGCCGGCGGGCCGCAGACGTGCCAGTCGCCGTGTGCGGATCGATCAGCAACCCCGTTTCGGCGTAGACCCGGCCGATTTCCGCCAACGTCGTCTGATCGTCGCACCCGGCAGCGCTGAATGAACCACTCACAAACTCTGCTCGCTGGTCCGCTTCGATCGCCAGCTTGCCGGTCGCCCGGAACCGCTGCAGCTGTTCGGCTGTCAGCCCGCCATCACGACCATTGATCTCGAACAGCAGGCGTTCGAAGTTCGACGAGACCTGGATATCCATACTGGGACTGAGTGTGTGAACCACGCCGCCCGTCGCCATCTCGCCGTCGTTGATGAAGCGGGCCAAAATGTCGTTCGAGTTGGTGGCAACGATGAAGTCGGCGATAGGCGCACCCATCTGCCGCGCAATCCAGCCAGACAGCACATTGCCGAAGTTCCCCGTTGGCACACACGCCGTGATCGGACCAGTCAACGACTGCGAGGCGGTCACGTAGTACACAATTTGAGCCATCACGCGGGCCCAGTTGATCGAGTTGACGGCCGACAACCGAAGCTCGTCACGGAAATCCCGGTCACCAAACATCGCTTTGACGAGATCCTGGCAGTCGTCGAACGTGCCATCGATCGCGATCGCATGCACGTTGTGGCTGTCGACCGTGGTCATCTGCCGTCGCTGCACCTCGCTGGTGCGACCAGCGGGATACATGATCACGATGTCGACATTTTCGCAGGCTTTGACGCCATCGATCGCAGCCGATCCCGTGTCGCCGCTGGTGGCACCGACAATGGTGATTCGTTCGCCACGCTGCGCCAGCACATGATCGAACAGTCGACCGACGAGTTGCAGGGCGACATCTTTGAACGCCAACGTCGGGCCGTGGAACAACTCGAGCAGCCATTGCCGTTCGTCGATCTGCACCAGCGGCACTACGGCGGGATGACGGAACTGGGCATACGAATCGCGGCACAACTCGTTCAGCACGTCGAATGGCAAGTCGTCAGCGACAAACGGTGCCATCACGGTGGCGGCAATCTCGGCGTAGTCATGCACACCCGACAGGTCGGGAAGCGTTGGCCATTCGGTCGGCATGTACAGCCCGCCGTCAGAGGCCAGTCCGGCAAGCAGCACATCGGCGAAGCCCAGCTCTGCGGCGTCGCCACGCGTCGAAACGAAGCGCACGATCAGGAACCGATCACTCGGATCAAACCGCCGACGCGACGGACGACGTCGAGGTCACGTAGTCGACGAACGGTCGCCTGCATGTCGGCCTCGCATGCGATGTGCGTGACGAACACGAGCCGTGCGTCAGGGCCAATCCCTTCCTGTTCGGCGGCGCGAATGCTGACTCCGTGTTCTGCGAACGCTCCCGTGACTGCGTGCAGCACGCCAGGCTCGTCGGCAACGTCGAGGCTCAGGAGGTACTCCGAGCTGGTTTCGTCAATCGCACGGATCGTCGCCTTGGCAAACGTCCCGAGGCGGCCGTGCGTGCCCTGTTTGAGATTGACGGCTGCGTCGATGACATCGCCAAGGACTGCTGAAGCGGTCGGTAAACCACCAGCGCCGCGGCCGTAGAACATCAGTGAGCCGACCGCTTCGCCCTCGACGAAGACGGCGTTGAAGCTGCCACGTACGCTGGCCAGCGGGTGATGCATCGGCACCATCGCCGGGTGGACACGAACAGCGATGTGACCTGACCCCGTGTCGCGCTCAGCGATGCCGAGCAGCTTGACGACGTACCCGAGTCGACGTGCGACGTCGATGTCGCCCGACGTTATTCCGCTGATGCCTTCGTGATACACGTCGCCAGCCACAACCTTGGCGCCGAAGGCGATCGACGCGATGATCGCCGCCTTCGCTCCGGCGTCGTAGCCCTCGACATCGGCGGTTGGGTCACGCTCGGCGTATCCGAGTTCCTGCGCCTCGGCGAGGGCGGCACCGTACTCGGCGCCCTCCTCGGTCATCTTGGTCAGAATGAAGTTGGTGGTGCCATTCAAGATCCCGATCACCCGAGTGATCGGCTCACCACGAAGGCTCTCGCGGAGCGGGCGAATCAGCGGAATTCCGCCTGCGACGGCGGCCTCGAACAACAGGTCGACACCGTGTGCATCGGCCGTAGCGAACAGTTCGGCACCGCAGTTGGCGAGCAACTCCTTGTTGCCGGTCACGACCGGCTTACCAGCTGTGAGCGCGACGTTGATCAGTTCGCGGGCAGGTTCGATCCCGCCGATTACCTCGACGACGAGATCGATCTCAGGGTCGGCGACAACAGATTGCGCATCTCGGGTCAAGACACCATCGCCGAGGTCGAGTCCACGGTCGCGGGACATATTGCGAACTGCAATCCGCGTGATCTCCAATCGGATCCCTGTGCGGGCTTCGATGATGTCGGCTTGGCGTTCGATCAGCGGAACGAGCGCACTGCCCACGTTGCCGCAGCCGAGCAGTCCGATCCGAACGATGTTGTCGAGTTTGGCCACGATTCCGCAGGCTAGGTGATTGTCGACCCGCAACCGACATGTGTTCTGCGTGTCAGAAGTCGGGGGCATCCTTGGCGGACGGCGCTGATGCGCGCTTGACTTCGTAGTACTGGTCGACCGCCGCGACAACCGCATCGAACCGGTCACGCTGGAGCACGGCACCCTCGCGACGCATATTCTTCGGTTCGATATCGAGCATCCGCCAGATTCGGGCGAAGCTCGGCCGCAGTTTCGGGTCCCAGTCACCAGTTCCGACCGCAACCTGAGCCTCGTTGTCGTGCTGTTTCGAGGTCAGCGGAACGCCGACGAGTTTCGGACCTCGACGGCCGATCACCACAAGTGGGCGATCCTTGCCCTGTTCGGGGTCCTCTTCGAACGGCACCCACGCCCAGACCACTTCGCCAGGATCCGGATCGCCGTCGATCTGTGGCGAATACTCGACCGTCACGACGCCTTCAGGCGGCAGATTCGTGCGCGATCGAGGTGGGATCGTCGTCCGACTTGGTGTCCGGTGTGGTGTCC
>JANMTV010000221.1:0-3484 GCA_031390905.1 Ilumatobacteraceae bacterium
GCGGCGATGATTCCAGGGGTGTTGCCGTTTGCAGGCGAGACCTACACCCTGAGCGTCGTCTCGACAACCCTCATCTCGATCGGCATCTTCGTCGGCTTCGTGCTGATCGTTGCCAGCACGCGGTTCCTGCCTGCGTTGCCACTCCTCGTCGGTGGGATTCTCGTCGCAACAGGTGGCGTTGTGACTCACAGCGTGCTCGAGCGAAGGCTGGACGGCGGAGAGGAATCCGCAACCGCGGTGCTCGAGATCGAGCAGATCGTTCCGCGCCACGAGGTGCTCGGTTTTCGTTTCGTTCCTGACGCCTATGACCCGGCGGTCCCGGCGTCGCAACAACTCAGCTACGCACTGTTCTACCAGTGGGCGCTGGACTCGTATTCGTTCCGCGCCGACTTTGGCGTCGATGACGTCGGGCCATACGTGTTCGCTCCGGTGAACGACCCATTGTTCGTTGCCGCGGGTAGCCCGATCCTATGGCGGGACCCATTTTCCGAGATGGTGCTCTGGTACGAGATCGGCTGATTCGAGGAAGCAGTGCGTCGGTTCCCGACGATCCGACAGGGTTCATGCCGCAGCCCAGCCGGAGGCGTCGTTTACCATCCTGGAATGAGCATCAGCGGGAGTACCGCGCCTCCGGACACGGAACCTTTGGAAGCGCCGCACGCAGAGCTCCTAGATTTGCTCGGCCAGCCCGATTCAACCGAACAGGTCTTTGACGCGAAACCGAATCACCGCCTCGAGTTGTTGCTGTTCCTGATCGTCGTCGCCGGCCGGTGCGCGTTCAGCCTCCGACATTCTCTGTTTCGTCTATATCCAGACGAGCCCGGAACGCTCGCCATGGCGCGGTGGCTCTCGGGCAATGGCGACTGGGACATGGGAACCAGCCTGACCTGGAAACCGGGGATGGCTACCCTGATCGCTCCACTGTTCTGGCTGACCGACGACCAGGAGACGATCCTCCGGGGAGGTCTCGTGATCGCCGCCATCGCCGGTGGAGCGGCGGCGGTGTTGATGAGTCGGTTGGCGACGCGACTCACCGAGCTGACACCTCCGGCGGCGATCGTCGTCTCCGGGCTGCTTGCGCTCAGCCCCAGCGCGCTGGCTTCCTCCGCATATGTCTGGGGCGAGTCGCTGGTCGCCCTCGCGTTCCTTGGCACGCTTGCCGCTGTGCTCAAGTTCTACGATGCACCCTCCACGAAGGGCGCGTCGGTCACGATCCTGTGGGCCTCCGCCAGCTACCTGTCGCATAGCCGGATGCTGCCGCTGCTGATCACCGTCGGGGTATTGACGGCCGGACGGCTGATGTTGAACGGTGACCGGAAACGCGGGCTGCTGGCAATTGCGCTGAGCGTCGGGGCCGTAGTCGCTGTCGACGCCTACTCAAGCCTGTTCTACTCGGCGCTCTGGGTCGACCCCAACGACAACAACACAGTCTCGGAGGTCGCTTCTCGGCTCGGCCAACCGCTCGAGATCGTGTTCGCGGCGACCGGCCAGCTCTGGTACCTGCTCGTCTCGTCCGCCGGTGTCTTCGGGCTCGGGGCCTGCGTCCTGATCGTTCGATCACTGAAGGAAACCGACCGGCGGTTAGTTCGGGACGCTCGTCTCGTCATTGCATCAATGGCGCCGCTCATCGGGCTCTCGGTCGTGTTCATGTCGGGCCGCGATCGTGTCGACCAGCAGATCTACGGGCGCTACAACGACGCCATCATCTGGCCCGTCGTCACCCTCGGCGTGGCGTGGCTGCTTGGTTCGGTCGGCCCGTCATCGTGGCGAACGGGGAGGCAACGCGTCATCCTCTTCGGGTCGATCGGACTGGCGATCATCGAATCGATGATGGTGACCGAGTTGGTACTGCAGCGCCGGTCGGTGAGCGACGTGGTGGTGGCTCAGATGATCCCAGGCATCGCTGGTGTGCTGAACAACCCCGATGAGCTGAACATCATCGTCATCAGCCTGTTGGCGCTTGCCACGCTGACTGTCATTGCATTGAGCACCAGCGTCACTGATCACCACCGTCGCTGGTCGCTTGCCGTGGTCGCACTTGTGGTGCTGGCGCTCGGTGTTCGGACCTACAGGATCCTCGAAGTCGGCAACGAGTTCGCGCTCAAGTCGACCAGTGTTCGCGAGCTCGTCGGAACCAAACTCCGGGACGGTGACGAAGTGGTTTTCGGTTTCGTTCCCGACGAGCTTCAACCCGGTGTCGACCTGTACTTGCAGGGCTACTACTCGCAGCTGTATCAGTGGTATCTGCCGGAAATCGACTTCAGGGTGATCGCAACAGGCAAGTATCCCGTGAACGGCTACGCCTTCGCTCCGGTGTTCGACCGGGTGCTCATGGACCGCGGTGCGTGTATCGTCTGGCGAGACCCGGTCGTGGGTATCGTGCTCTGGGACCTCGGGCCCGATCGCTGCGATTCACCGGCGTAATCTCGCCCGACAACTTTACGGACCGCTCAGCAGTAGCCGCCGGCTTGCGTCGTGAGCGCCCCGGCGGCGTCGACGTCCCAGTGGCGTGACACGCCGTGTAGGAAACCGGCGTTCTTCAGGGTGGTCTCGTAGTCGTCAGTCGGTGAGCCCGAGGAGGGAACCACTGTCGTTTCGAACTCGCCGAAGTATGCCTCGACGGCGGTGGCCAGCGTTCGTTCGTCTGTGTCGCAGGCGCTCAGTTCGCCTCGGTCGGAGATGCCACCGACGGCAAACACCACGACCGTCGCCAGAATACCGAGAATCACGATCACGATCAGGAGTTCGATCAGCGTGAAGCCGTCACGCCGGGGATCGCGTTGAACTCGTTCAGATTGTGGATTCATGATCATGCTCCCATGAGGTGGGTCGAGTCGCCTATTTGCCGCCGGCAATCGAAATCGAGAACGCCCCGCCCCGCGGGTGCGGAGAGGGGCGTTCATCGTCATCGTCTACTGCGCTCGGCAGGCAACGATTATACGCACTCACTACCAGCGATGGCTGAGATCGAACCGTCGCTGGCGCCGACGTCGTAATTCGTCGACGCGGAGCGCAGGAACTTGTACGCGCCGCTGAGCAGGTCGGTCTGGGCCGCCGGGTAAACTCCAGCCTTGGCGAAGTACGCCTCAACAGCGACTTCGAGAGTCGCACGATCGGTGTCGCAGGCTGAATCTTGTCCACGATCGGTGATGCCGCCAACGGCGAAGACGACAACGGTCGCCAGGATGCCGAGGATGACGATCACGATCAGGAGTTCAATGAGGGTGAAGCCCTCGTCATTCTTCTTCATGAGTTTGTTTCCTTCCGTATTTGCCCGGGGATGGGCTGCCAAATTCTCACGTGTGTGATCCGCACCGTGAGACTGGCTCCCGGCTGCACTGTGGTCATCGGCGGTGCGCTAGCAAGACTTTAGCGGAACTTGTGATGTTTATCCAGAGCACCTTTAAAATTCAAGAAAAGTGCCCCACGTTCCGATAACGCGAGCAGGCCACGTATCGCATGCGGACCGCCGCGCATCGTGAAG
>JANMTV010000241.1:0-11402 GCA_031390905.1 Ilumatobacteraceae bacterium
CGGCCAAACACACGGAACAAACGACCCCGAGGCCGTGCTCATCGGCTACCTTCTCGGCGTCGAGTCGCTACGCGCCGGCAAACAGGCGCTGATGTGGCTGACCAAAGACGGCGTACACCTCGCCACCGCCGGATACGCCGCGGGCATCTCCGTGCCCGGCGCACCCTCGGTCAGTGACCTCCACGCCGAGTACATCGAACGAGGCGGACGGTTTTACGCCTGCCCCGTCTGCGTCAAGAGTCGTGGCCTGGAGAACGCCGAATGGGTACAAGGCGCCGAAGTCAAAGGCGTCCCATCCCTGCTCGAGTTCACCGAAGGCGGTGCGCTCACGTTCAACTACTGACCGGACAAGTGCGGCACGACCAGGACGTTACGTTCTGGAACCAACGAAGGGCTACTCGACGAGGACCAACGACACCACTGCGCCATGGCAGGATCGCGAGCCAGTGGTCACGCTCGGCCAGCTCGATCGAGGCCACGAGGTGTTCCGCGGCCTTCGCCAACTCGCCCCGGAGCAGCGACACGCGGCCTAGCATCGACAGTACGAACGTCTCGCGGCGGAGGTCGCCAGCCTGCTGCGCGTGGCGCTGAGCATCGGCGAGTAGCTCGACCGCCTGCCGCCAGCGGGTTCGGGCGCGACGCTGTCGGGCGTCATCGGGGCGACGTCGTTGTCATGGCTGGTTGTACAGATCTGTGGACAGGTAGCGCAGTCCTGAGTCGCACAGGATCGTGACGACGGTGGCTTCGGGGCCGAGACGTTCTGCGACGCGCAGCGCGGCCACGACGTTGGCTCCGGAGGAAGCGCCTGCGAACAGTCCTTCTTCGCGTGCGAGCCGTCGGGCCATCGCGATCGCGTCGTCTGTTGCGACGGTTTGGATCTCGTCGACCTGGTCCGGTTCCCACAGCGGTGGGATGAAGCCGATGCCGATTCCCTCGATCTTGTGCGAGCCGGTCACACCGCCGGAGAGGACGGCGGACTCTGCCGGCTCGACCGCGGTGACATGCAGTTCGGTGCCATGGGCGCGTATCGCCCCGGCCGCACCGTGGATGGAGTGTGCGGTGCCAACCGCATGAACAAACGCATCGATCCGCCCGGCGGTCTGAACCCAGATCTCTTCACCGAGTGGCACATAGCCGGCGATCGCGTCATGGTTGTTGAGCTGGTCGCACCACCACCGCCCGGGCTCGGCGGCCACCTCTCCCGCTCGGGCGATCATGCTCTTGATCAGCTTCTCGTTGATCCGACCGCCGTCGCTGGGAACGTCTTCGACCGTGGCGCCAAAGGCGCGCATCGTGCGACGCTTCTCGACGCTGAACGCATCGGAGAACACGATGTGGAGCGGGTATCCCAGCGCGGCGCACACGAACGCCAGCGAGATGCCCGTGGTGCCTGCGGTGTATTCGACGACGGTGTCACCGGGAAGGAGGTGCCCGTCGCGAATCGCCCCTTCGATCGCGGTGCGGGCCATCCGGTCTTTCATGCTGCCCGTCGGATTGGCGAACTCGAGCTTGACCATGACACGCGCCGAACCTTCGGGCACCACACGGACGAGCTCGACGAGCGGAGTATTCCCGATACCTGCCAGCGCGCCAGCTGAAGTCGTATCCATCTGTTCTCCTCCATATCGCTGAGATGCCGATCCTAGGTCGGTACTCTGGGCCCCCAGAACGGGCACGCGAGGACTGCTCGCCGACCCGACGTTCCACATCGGACTCGACGTCGGTCGGTTACGCCGTCAGGTACTCGCGGGCTCTGACGGCCAACTTCACGCGATCGGTGCGGGACGCAATGGGCGCTGAAGCGTTCGCGAGTGGCTTTCGCCTCCCGAAGGGGCCACGTTGATGATCCGGACGGTAGAGATCCGGTAGAAGACGACCCGCCTCCGAAGTCTTCGCAGTGCTGTTGACCTGCGATGTTGCGCTCGGAGGGCTGGGCTTTTTGTCCCGCCCTCTTCTTGACGTACTCCCTGGTCAGGGCATATGTGATGGTGGAGCTGGGGGGGAATCGACCCACCCCGACCGGCACGCCGGTACTGACTCCAAGAGCGAGGCCCACAATGCTCAATAACACTTCCAAGTGGTCCCATACTCGTGGCAACGAAGTGGTCCGGAAGGCTCAGTCAGGGGCGTATGTGGGGATCTTGCCGTCATGGACTGTCATGGACTGTCATGGACCGTCAATGACGCCATGAGCCCACGTGCGACACCCACGTCGGTGATGAGAACGTTGATCCACTTCCCAAGTATCGCGCCCCGGATCGCTGAGAGCTTGCGTGTTCCACCTGCCACCCCGACTCGTCGACCGATCTGGTGCATCTGGCTGGCGCTGATACCGATGACCCGGGCCTCCAAACTCGGATCAACGAGACTCCCCAACTCGTCGTAGTAGTGGAGGCACACATCGCCAACCGCTCCGAGACTCAGGAGTCGCACCCGATCGGTCGTCGCTGTGGCATTACCGCTCTCCTTGAGCAGCGGAGATGGCTCCAAGCTCCCTATGCCGACGAGTGCCATCGTCAATCCTGCCCACGCTTCGGTCACTGCTCGGACGGACTCGTCGGCGAACAGGCTGTCTCTTGCCTCGGCCGAGCCAAGCAGGCCCGGCGCGGGCATGAAGACGGCGGTGGCCCCAGTCAGCGCACTGAAGCGGCTAAGAAGGCGTGTTGCTTGGACCTGCACGCGTGGGTCGCCGATCCCGCCCACCACCTGCACGACGTCTTCGACTACCTTGCTGCGGAACGGTCGGAGGGCGTCGACCATTGCGAGAAGGGTCGAACTCCACGACGAGATACCCACACGATCTCCACCGGTGAGAGACGTCTCGAGATACGCCGCCGCCGCAGATCCCAGTGCGTTGACCACCGCATCCTCGGAGCCGTCGACGTCAACGACGATGACCTCCTCGAGCCCATACCCGAGTTCGAGGTTCTCCTCCAGATCGGTGTGGACGCCCGGCGGGAGGACGACGGTGGTGCGAACGATCCCGACCTCTTCAGCGCGTTTCAAGAGGCGGGACACGCGCGCCTGCGACACGTGCAGTTCCGCCGCGATCTGTGATTGGCGCATACCCCGGTCGTGATACATGCGCGCGATCCTGGCCATCAGGCGCAGGTGGTCGTCGCTGTGTGTGAACCGCAGTGTCTCGCGGGTGGCCTGCCTGTCTGTCATGTGCGGACTTCCTGCCTGCGATGTGGGCTCCGACCGATGCTCGTGGTGGCGAGGGCGCCGAGGCCGGATGGGAGCTGGTCCTCAGTGTCGCGCGGCTGAGTGACTCGTGATTCATAGGTGAATCTTGACACACCTCGCGGACTGGTGCACGATGGGGTGCAAACACATCCATTAGTGAATAGGTATTCTATGTTGGACAACGACGTCAGACAGACACAGCTCTGGAGAGAGTTTCGAGACCGGGTCGCGACCCTCGAGGCCCCGGAGCGAGATGAACTCCTTGCGAGCCGCGCCCGTGAGACACGACGGAACATCGTGGGTATGATCTTCGGCGCTGCTGCGGGCCATATTGGCGGAGATCTCTCCGTCACCGACATCCTGACGGCTCTGTTCGGTGCCGTCCTGCGGGTCGATCCCGCGAACCCGCGCTGGCAGGACCGTGATCGGTTCATTCTCTCGAAGGGACATCAGGCAGGAGCGCTGTACGCCACGTTGGCAGGCTGCGGGTTCTTTGCCCAGGACGAGCTTGAGTCCTTCATGAAGCCAGGTTCGGCGCTCAACGGCCACCCCAACCGCAACAAGGTCCCCGGTGTCGAGACGAACACCGGGCCGCTCGGGCATGGGTTCCCCGTCGCGGTCGGTGCTGCACTCGCAGCCCGGTTGACCGGGCGCGGCTTCCGCGTGTTCGTCGTATTGGGTGACGGCGAGATGCAGGAGGGCAGCAACTGGGAGGCCCTGATGGCCGGTGCCCAGTACGGCCTCTCAAACCTCACGGCCATCGTCGATCGGAACAGATTGCAGCAGGGAGCTCGTACCGAGGACACGAACGGTCTCGACCCGCTCGACGCCAAGCTTGAGAGCTTCGGCTGGGAGGTTCGAATGATCGACGGGCACGACTTCACCGAACTCCTGACGGCGCTGCGGCCATCCACGACCGGCCGCCCTGTCGCCGTCATCGCTAACACCACTAAGGGCAAGGGCGTGTCGTTCATGGAGGACAAAGTCGAGTGGCACCACAAGGTTCCGAACTCTGATCAGGTTGCACTCGCGCTGGAGGAACTGTCATGAGTATCGCAGTCGAAAGCCCGTCGCCGACCTACGACAACCGCACGGCGTTCTCGGACGAGCTGAGCTCACTCGCTCGAGAGGACTCTCGCATCGTCGCTGTGTGCAGCGACTCGGTGGGTTCGAGCAACCTGACCGGGTTTCGTGACGAGTTCCCAAAGCGTCTCATCAACGTAGGGATCGCGGAGCAGAACCTCGTCGGGGTGGGTGCAGGTCTCGCCAACGGTGGGCTCGTTCCGTTCGTTTGCGCAGCCGCGCCGTTCCTGACGGGTCGCGCGCTCGAACAGATCAAGGCGGACGTCGCCTACAGCCAGTTCCGAGTCGTGCTGTGCGGGATGAGCCCCGGCATGGCGTATGGAGAGCTCGGGCCGACGCACCATTCGATCGAGGATCTCTCCTGGCTGCGCGCGCTGCCCGGTCTCGACATCATCGTCCCGGCCGATCGAGCAGAGACCCGCGAAGCCGTGCGTTGGGCGGCTGCGCAGGATCACCCCACGTACATACGGGTCGGCCGATTCAAGGTTCCTGACGTCGGGTCCGAGGACCACCCGTTCCTGCGTGGCCGCTTCACCAGGCTGCGCGAGGGCACTGACGTGACGATCATCGCCACCGGCACGCTCGTCTCCCGGGCGCAGGAGGCGGCCGAGCAGCTTAGAGTCGACGGGATCTCCGCACGAGTCCTAAACGCGTCATTCATCGCCCCCCTTGACCGAGAGAGCATCCTCGCCGCCGCCAGGGAGACTCGAGGGATCGTCACCGTCGAGGAAGCCACCGTCACTGGGGGACTGGGGGCGGCCGTTGCCTCGGTTGTGGTCGAGAGCGCCTTTCGCGTGCCGGTTCGGATCCTTGGAGTCAATGGTGAGTTCGCCCCCACGGGCAGCACCGCATTCCTGCTCGAGTACTTCGGCATGACCGTCCGTGACATTGCGGTTGCCGCGAACGAGGTGCTTTCACGTGCCTGACTCACGCGCTGCCGTGGTGGTAGCGGTGGACCAGGGCACCAGCTCGACCAAGAGCGTCGCGATGGACGCTACGGGAATGATCGTCGGGTCGGCCAGCGTGCCTGTTGGACAGCGGAGCCCTCGTCCCGGCTGGATCGAGCAGGATCCCGAAGAGATCCTCGCAAGCGTCGTGCGATCCCTCGGAGAGGTCACTGCCGAGCGAACCGGCAACATCGTAACGGTTGGACTGAGCAGCCAGCGCGAGTCCGCGCTCGTGTGGGATACGGCGTCCGGACGCGCCCTCGGTCCGCTTCTCGGATGGCAGGACCGCCGGACCGCCGAACGTGCCACCGAACTCGCGGCGCAAGGATTGAGCGCGTCGATTCGCGAGCGGTCCGGACTGCCACTCGACCCGATGTTCTCGGCCCTCAAGTTCGAATGGCTTCTGGGCCAGGTCGACCCCGATCGCACGAAGGCACGCACGGGCGCGATCACCGTCGGCACGGTGGATGCCTGGCTGGTGCAACGGCTGACGGGTGACCGTCGGATCGAAGCCGGGAATGCCAGCAGGACCCAACTCCTCAACATCGCGACCGCGCAGTGGGACGACGCCCTGCTGGACATCTTCCACATCCCTCGTGCTGCGCTTCCCCCGGTGGTCTCCTCGAACGAGCGGTCCGGGCACATCCTGGGCCTTGGCCAGGGACACTCCCAGTTGCGAATTGACGGCGTGCTCGGCGACTCCCACGCGGCGCTCTTCGCGCACGGTATCCGCACCCCCGGACAGGTCAAGACGACCTACGGCACCGGCTCGTCGATCATGGGCCTCACCGGCGGACCGGTGTCACCGACCAGCGGCATGGTGCAGACCATCGCCTGGCAGCTCGACACGCCCGTCGCGGCATTCGAGGGCAACATCTTGTCGGTCGGCTCGACCCTTCTCTGGCTCGCGGGCGTCCTGGGATGTACCCCCGACGAACTTGACGTGCTCGCCCAGTCGGTACCTGACAGTGCCGGGGTCAACCTCGTCCCGGCGTTCTCCGGACTGGGTGCGCCGTGGTGGGACGCGAAGGCGAAGTCCGTGCTCGTGGGCTTCGGTCCCGGAAACGGACGGGCGCATCTCGCCCGTGCGGCGTTCGAGTCCATCCCTTTCCAAGTCGAGGACGCGCTGGAGCGCGCAGACGCCATCTCGGGTGTGCGGATCGAAACCGTCCTGGCCGACGGCGGTCCCACGCGGAACAACTGGCTGATGCAGCGCCAGGCGGACCTGAGTGGTCGGCGCGTGGAGCGATCAGACGTCGCTGAACTCTCCGTGTCGGGCGCCGCGCACCTTGCAGGCATTACAGCGGGCTTCTGGTCCGAGCAGGATGTCGCAGCGCTTCCTCGTCGGCGAAGCGTCTTCCAGCCGGCCGGCGAAGAAGCGTCGCGACGCGCGAGCCGGATGGAGTGGGGTCGCGCGGTTGCCCGCTCGCGGTTCGACCCGAGCCGTGTCGAGCAGGTCCCTTCCTCGAACGGGCCTCTATCTACGAGGTCATCGCCGAACTCGGACGATCCGGTGTTGCTCTCGTGATCGTCAGTTCTGATCTCGACGAGGTCCTCGGACTCTCGCACCGAGTGATGGTGCATAGCCGCGGCAAGAACATGGATGTCGTCGAGCACGAAGGGGCGGATGCCGAACGAATCATCGCGCTTGCAGCAAGCTAGTGGTGCGTCGCTCAGGTGATCGCGTCGCCGTTAGCAGCGCTCGCGCTGGTGGCGGCTGCCGTCGGTAACGTCATCAATCTCGCGACACACCACTAGCTCGCCCCCCGTCACGTCATCACACAAGCAGGACAAGGAGATCGAAGTGTTACCTCGAAGTTTTCGCCTTGACGGCAATGTCGGAATGGTCACCGGAGCGGCAAGCGGCATAGGTCAGGCCATTGCCATAGCGATGGCCGCCGCAGGCGCACGAGTGGCCTGCCTCGACCTCCCCTCTGCCGACCTGAGCAAGACTCTCGCTGGCATCGAGCTTGCGGGCAGCGAAGGCCTGTCCATCGCGTGCAACGTCACGGACAAGGGCCAACTCGAGCAGGCCGTCCGGCAACTCGAGGTCGACTTGGGTCCGTTGGCGCTCGCCGTCAACTCCGCAGGGGTTGCTGACGCCGCACCAGCGGTCGAGATGTCCCTGGAGCAGTGGCAGCGCGTCTACGACATCAACGTCACGGGAGTGTTCCTCAGTTGCCAGGCACAGGGGCGGGCAATGCTGCGACACGGCGGTGGCTCGATCGTCAACATCGCCTCGATGTCCGCCTCGGTTGCCAACCGCGGGCTGCTTCAGGTGCACTACAACAGCGCGAAGGCGGCTGTACGGCACCTGACAAAGTCCCTCGCGGTCGAGTGGGCCTTGGATGGCATCAGGGTGAACTCGATCAGTCCCGGGTACACCTCCACGCCGATGAACCTGCGGCCGGAGGTCGCCGACAGTGTGGTCAAGTTCGCAGCCGACACGCCAATGGGGCGGATGGCAGAGCCGTCAGAAATCGCTGCTCCGACCGTGTTCCTGTTGTCTACGGCGGCAAGCTTTTGCACCGGTGTCGACCTGCTCGTCGATGGCGGATTCTGCTGCTGGTGATCCGAGTCTCGCGAGTCAGTCGCGGGGTCCTGCGGCCGACGCTTCGTCCAGATGCGGTGCGGCGAGCAGCGAAACCCATCCGATGGTCTATGGCCGCAACCGGCAACGCCGGTCCTCAACCGGCTCGCCCAAATCATCCTCGCCGCCGACGGCACTATCGACATGGCCCAGGCTGTGACCACACGCGACGGCCGTCTCGTCGGCATCGCCCGCGCACTCGCACGATCGCCACACGCACTCCTACTCGACGAGCCCGCTGCCGGGCTCGATCCTGCCGAGACGAGCGAGCTCGGTGACCTGTTGCGGCATGTCGCGAAGCAACGCCACATCGGAATCCTGCTGGTCGAACACGACATCGCATTGGTGGCCAGGATTTGCGATCACGTCGTCGCACTCGACTTCGGCCGTGCGATAGAGGATGGCCCGCCAACAGCGGTCCTCAAGCACATCGACGTGCGTGCCACGTACCTTGGGGTGGCGTGAGGTGGAGGTAGAGGTCGGCCATCAATCGTGCGTGTCGCCCGTTGCCGTTGCGGTAAGGGTGGACGAAGACAAGGCGATGGTGGAGTCGCACAGCGCGCTCGGCTGGTTGGTAGATGTTGTGGTCGTGCCGGTAGAGGGCGTCGTCGAAGAGCAGTTTCATCTGGGTGGTGATCTGGTGCGGTTCGACGCCGATGTTGGTCGTTCGTGTCCTGTGCTGGCCGGCCCATCGCCAGACGTCGCCGAACAACCGCCGGTGAACTCGATCGGCGAAGTCGATGGTCAGCAACCGGTCCGTGCTGGCCACCCGCCGCCGCCCGAACGCCCACAACGTGGCTGTCTCGATGCTCGCCTGCTCGGCCAGGTTGAGATCGGCGCGTGTGGCGACGAAGGTGGGGATCAGTCCGTCGATGTCGTCGTCGGTGAGCGGGGTCGCTCCGGCCGCGTCGTCGCCTGGGAGTCGGGTCGTCACGGATGCCCCGGCTCATCCCAAAGGCGTCCGGCGGTGATCAGTTTTGTGGCGTAGTCGTCGATGCGCCGCTCGAGTTGGTCGAGTGTGAGGCCTTGCTGTTCGAGGCGCATCGTTCGATCGACGGTGGCGATGTCGGTTCGGGCGACCTTGCGGACCTCGACGGTCTCATCACGACCGGGGGTCCTCGACCCGTGGGTACCGTGAACGTAGAACGCTCTGGAGTCGGGATCGTGAAGCGCGGCGAACGCGGAGAGGAACATGGCGTTCTTGAGTCGGTGGTTCCCGCGTCGGCTTCGGTGTTCGCCTTTGATGCTGGTGCCTGACTGGCGGGTCACGGGGCGTTGGAGATCGGCCAGCGGGTCACGGCCGAGGCAGCGACCGGCTTTGGTAGACACCAGCTTGCCCTTGATGGAACGCACGAGGCGGGCTGCGATGGTGACACCGACAATGAAGCTGAGCTGTGGGAGATCGCTGGCGCTGTGTGTCTTGAACGTTCGCTCGCCGATCGTTTCATCGACGCGGTCGCCGGTGTCGAGCAGCGACACGAGGCGGCGGGCATCGGCGAGGGTCAGGTTGCCGGTCTGGATGAGCTTGCGGCCCTCGCCGACGAACTCGACGAGCAGCCGGGCTTGTGCCAGCAGCGGTGACTTTGTGGCGGAGCTGCGAGCTTGGTGTTCGTCTGGCAGCACGAGCCCATGGCCCGTGGCACACCCCACGGTCGGTGATCAAAGCAGCTCGATCCGGCAGTTGATTCCTGGTGCGTTGGCGAGTCTGGTGTCGGTCGTGAGCAGGGCTGTGGCGCCGGTCATCTCGGCGAGGGCGACGTAGGTGGCGTCGTACGCGCTGAGGTTGTGCCGGAGCGCCCAGATCCTCGGTCGGAGCCAGTCGGCGGGGAACCGGGTCAGGGCCAGGCGGATGAAGCCGTCCACGGCGGACGTGGCTTGCTTGTCGGTGAGGACCTTCTGGAGGACGAGGCGCCGCAGGACGTTGGTCACTTCGCTGTCGATGAGGTGCGGAACGGCGAGCTCCTCGTCGCCGAGGCGATTGGGGTCGAGGTCGTTCGCGACGAGTTCGACGATGACGCCGGCGTCGACGACTCTCAATCGCCACGCCCCTCGCGTAGCGCGGTGAGGATCGTGTCGCGATCGACATGACCTCGAACTTTCGCCTGTGTCTGTCTGATTACGGCGGCGTTGGCGTGCACCGCCTGAGCGCGTCGGGCCAGGTGCTCCAACTCGCGAAGCATGTAGCGGGTCAGGGAGAGACCCTGGGCCTCGGCGGCGTCAGCCAATGCATCGTGCACGTCGTCTGGCACGTCTCGGATCTGGATCACTCGGGACATGGTCGCAACGATACATCAGTGGGTGCACATTGCACCCAATATGGTGTGGGATTGTTGTGCGGTTCCCTGCGACGCATCGCGTGTTCATGCGTTGCGCGGTGGGGTTCCCGGTCACCGTCGACGTGCGGGGAGTCGAGCTGGACGACAGCGCGCGAGTCCGGCGTGCTGCGGTGCATTTGGTCGAGTTTCTGTTCGGCCGCGGCGACGCTGATGTGGAGGCCTCGAGTTCGCCGATCCAGCCGCGTTGGTTGGCTTCGTCGATGCGGGCGAGGAGGTCGGTGTGGATCTCGGTGAGCCGGTCGAGCTGTTTGGGGTCGGGTCGTCGCAGCAGTGGGCATCGGATGCAGGCGTGTTCGTGGACGCAGGGGGTGGCGTAGGCGCGGCCGCAGGTTCCGAGCTCGACTTTGCGTTTCTCGAAGTGAGCGAGGAACCTATCCCAGTCGGCGTCGGTGACGTCGCGGTATTCGGCGCTGGGTCGTTGTTGACGGCGGCGGGCGATGAAGGCACGGTGGTGTTCGATGACGTCGTGGTCGTAGACGGCGACGTAGCCCTGGGTGGTGTTGAGGTTGTCGTGCCCGAGGACTTTGGCGGCGATGTGGACGGGGAGTCCGGCGGCGACGGCGGCGGTGGCGAAGATCCTCCGGAAATCGTGCGGGGTGAACCGTGCGGGTGTGCCGTCGTTGTGGGTGATGGCACTAGCAGCGACGATCCTGGCCATGAGCGTCCCGGCGTGGGATTGGGTGATCATGGCGTTGACGAGACCGTGTCGCCATTGGAACAAGAACGGTAGGGGTGGGCTGTTCGTTTGCAGGCTGACGTGAATGTCATGGTGAACCGGAGTGGTCCACACTCGCAGGCCAGAGGTCTCGGCGCGCGATGATTTCCCATGACGATGTTCGACGGATAAAGGAGCGTCATGGCCGACATCAAGCAAGGGCGTTGGACCGCGGAGATCGAAGGCGACTTCGTTGTCTTCATCATCGGTGCCCGAGTCAACACGAAATGGAAGCTGTTCAAGTCGATCGGCGATCTCGGTGGGCGGCGCGGCATGAACCACATGCTGAAGTACCTCACGCAGCACCCCGAAAAGGGACTGCTGGGCTACCAGACGTTGGGACTCGCCAACGTGCAGTACTGGCGCTCGTTCGAGCAACTCGAGGCGTTCGCCAAGGACAAGGACGATCCGCACCTCCAGCCCTGGCGCAACTTCTGGAAGCGTGTCGGCGACGGGCGCACCGGGATCTGGCACGAGACGTTCCTCGTCCGCGACGGCGAGTTCGAGGCGATCTACGGCAACATGCCACCTCGCGGGCTGGGCAA
>JANMTV010000045.1:0-3114 GCA_031390905.1 Ilumatobacteraceae bacterium
GCCCTCGGCTGACTCGATTCCCTGCGCCTTGTCGATTTCGACCTCTCCGGCGCGGATCACGGACATCGTATAGGTCATGATCGGCAGCACGATCAGCGCCGAAATAACGGTCAGCACCAGGACAAGGATCAGTGCCGATCCGCGATCGGGTCGACCGTCTCGGGGCGACGATTCGTTCATGGTGTGCGCTCAACAGTCAGAACGCACGAAACGGCCTCGTTGGGAGCGACATCGACCGTGATTCCGCTCAGTGTCAGCCCATCCAGCGGGATCAGTGTCGGCGTCTTGGCGGTCGAGCCGGCACGGCAGATCCAGCCGCCGGTTCCGACATTGGCCGGGTTGAATCCGGACAACGTTTCGAGTCCCTGCAGATTCACATCGACCGATAGGAAGGCGGCATTCTCGTGCTCGAAGTCGAATGTGCCGGTCCGGAACGCCGACGATGTCGTCACAGTTCGATCCTCGATATCGACCACTTCGCCATTTGGCTTGCGGTACATGGTGTTCTCGAAGACGATCTCATCGGGGACCGACGACCCGTCAGCGAATCGGGTTTGGAACGTCAGCGTGCCGCCACAATCCTTGAGTGCCGTGGCTTTCATGGCGGCGCTGAAGGCCGTCGCATCGAACGTCGACTGTAGGTACAGGTTTGCCGTGTCGGCATTCGTATATTCGCCGCCGGAGTAAGTAGCTTCGACCTCACCGTCCGGCCCGTCGGTCAGTAACCAGGACAGGACGTCGCGGTTCGACTTGATGGTGGCCGCCACCGGCGGAACCGACACATCGGTGTAGACGCCGGGGGTGTGCTTCCAGATCGGGGTCGTCGAGGTCAGCGTGATGTCACCGACACCGACGAAGATCAGCGGGAGTTCGCTGGCGCCGAGATCGGCACGGTGCTCGTCGAGAATCACGTCGGCACGATCGAACGATTCCTGATGAAAGCCACCACCGGACGGGTTGTTCCACGGCGGCTTGTTGTACGGCCCGGCGTTGTAGTGCACGAGTGTTCCGGTTCGTGTCGAACTGGCGATCCGATTGCGGTTCGGGATGCCGTCGGTGAAGAACACGACCCGTTTGGGAATCGTGTCGGCATCAGTTCCATCGGAATTCTTGAACGTATGGAAGAAGGCTTCCTCCCAGTTCGTCCACGACACCTGACCGGTGAGTTCGTCGTCGATTTGCTGAAGCAGCAGATCGACCGCCGCGTCGTCACTCATGTCAACGTAGTTGTGCCATCCCGAGCCAGACCCGACCGCGTGACCCGTACCACCGAACTGAATGACCTGGACCTCGGTCGGCGTGCCCCGAAAGGCCTCGACAAACGCAGCAACACCTGGCGCCACGACGTTGTCCATGACGGTCGCCCCAATCGAGCCCGAGTTGTCGACGATCAACGTGACCGGCCCACCACAACGTGACGACGAACGGATGAACGACGGATCGTTGAACTCATCGGCGTCGATTTCTCTGGTCGTGACCCCGCCGGCGGTCAGGCTGATCACGTTCTGGCCGCCACCGGAACCATATGCGTCGCCACCGCCGTGAATCGTGACGATGATCTTTTTGGCGGTCGCCGCCGCCGTCAGATCCGGATCCGGATCGGGCTCTGCGACCGTGAAGATCCATGTCGGAGATGTGGTGTCCGGATTCCAGGTTCCGATGTCCGGCGGCGCGGCGAGGTCGTGGAGTACAACCGCCGTTCCGCACGTCATCGATCCCGACTCGTCGGAACATTCGATTCGTTGGAGCTGCCACTCGGCGCCGACTTGGATGTACTGATACTGCACTCGAGTCGTGAAAGAGGAACCGTCCGATCGACGCGACTTCCACGCAAGTTGAAGCGCGTTCGCTCCCGAGAGTTCAAGGCCGGAAGGGCAACTCGAACCGCACGGGCTGGCGGCCGGGTCGGTGTCGATCGACGGCAAGGTCGTGTTCGTCGTGTCGATCGACGCCAGATCGGCAGGCAACCAGAGATCGAGGTTCTGCTCGGAACGGGCGAGGTTGGCGCGACCCTGCGTCGAACTCGCCTGACGCATCGTCACCATGATCGAGGCGCCCAGCACCGTCATGATCAACCCGAGGATCGAGACCGTGATCAGCAGCTCGGGAAGCGTGAGGCCCCGATCGCGGTGGGTGATCGAACCGCTCGCAAATTGGCGTTCAGTCGACATTGCTCTTCACCACCATCAAACTTCTCGTGATACCCCGACCGGGGCTCGTGACCGAGATCGTCACGCGCTGCACATCTGAACTCGAAACATTGCTGCAATCGGGCTCCCATGTGGCACCGCCACGATTCAGGAGTTCCGAACTCGATGCGGCGAGACTGGGTTCCCAGTCGGCCGCCTCTGCTGCCGCCTCGACGTACTCGTCGTAGTCGCACATCTGTTCGGCACGCTGGACCCAATCGGCGGCGTTCTTCAGGACGGTCTCGGTCTGTGCCGACTCAAAGGCGACGGACGATGCTTGGACCGACGTACGAACGGCGGTCAGGATTCCCAGAATGACGGTGCCCATCAACACGATTGCAACCACGGTCTCCACGAATGAGTACCCGGCATCCCGAGAACCAGCGTGGTCGCCCTGCGTTCCCGGCCAAAGCCTCGGATTCATCTCAGCCCTTCTGACATACTTTGTCACAGTAAGGTTAAATCGAGTCAATTTCAAGCAAGAAATAGTCAAGATTATGTCAGGGGCCTGGCTCCGGGCGACCAGTCGGCATTGGCGCTGTCTGCCCAGGTTTGACCGCATCAACGCGTTTAGGCAACGTGACCTTCTGGGTTGCAGCGTTCCGGCACTTCACGCTTGGGCTTGCTACTGAACGACCCACGTGTTGACCTCGTTGGCCCCGGTCTGATTGATCTGGACGACGGCAATCGACTGTTCTCGCCCGGCGTCGTTCGACGATTCGATTCGGAACTTGCGCTGCACAATCGTTTCGATGAATCCGATGCTGACCGTACCAGGACCCGTATCACGTGAATCCACGACATCGAACTGGGCGGCCAGCACTCCACCGGAGATCCGAACGGAATCCCCCGTCGGATTGTTCACTCTGATCCGACCCTGCGGTACGACGACATAGCCCGACATCTCCACAGTGGCAGTTGCGGT
>JANMTV010000268.1:0-7971 GCA_031390905.1 Ilumatobacteraceae bacterium
GTTTGGTTGACACTGATGGTGATGGGGTTGCGAATTATCGCGACGCCGATGATGACGGTGATGGCGTGGCATCGGTGGTCGAGGGTTTGGTTGACACTGATGGTGATGGGGTTGCGGACTATCTCGACGCCGTCGATGACCGGATCCCCAGCGATCCCGAGATCGATTTGCAGGGCACCTCCAAGTTCGTGCCGGTGGCACCTAACCGGTTGTTCGACACCCGCCCGAGCGAGCCAGGGCCTGGCCCGAAGGGTTTCGTCGACGCAGGTCAGACGATCGACGTCCAGGTTACGGGAGCTGCGGGGGTTCCTTCGAGCGGCGTGACGGCTGTGGCGATCAACGTCACGGTGACGGAATCTGCAGCACCAGGGTTCACAACCGTGTTCCCTGCCGGTCGGGCGCGCCCGCTGGTATCGAGCCTCAACACCACACAGACGGCCCAAACTCGGGCCAACTTGGTGATCGTTCCGGTTGGGACGGATGGCAAGATCAGTTTGTTCTCTCTGAATGGTTCGCATCTGATCGCCGATGTCGCCGGCTATTTCGTCGAGCAGACCTCTCCGCTCGCCGAGGGTCGCCTGATCACATTGACTCCCGAGCGGCTGTTCGACACCCGGCCAACCGAACCTGGGAACGGTCCGAAGGGCCTCGTCGGTGCAGGAGAGTCGATCACCGTTTCGGTGCTCGACAAGGCGGGGGTACCCACGACCGGGGTGTCTGCGGTGATTGTCAACGTCACCGCGACGGGAACCACGGGGCCCGGGTACCTCACCGTGTGGCCAGGCGAAGGGACGCGTCCGATGGCGAGCTCCTTGAACTACGCGACCGGCGAAACGTCGGCGAATCAGGTGATCGTGCCAGTTGGCGCCGACGGCACGATCAGCGTCTTCACGCTGGCCGCTGCGCACGTGCTGGCCGACGTCACTGGCTACGTCACCGACAACACGGCACCAACGTCCGTCACAGGGCTGTTCGTTGCGCTCGATCCGGATCGTGTGCTCGACACCCGTGCAGGCGAACCGGGCCCTGGTCCGAAGGGGTTCGTTGGTCCGGACAGCCAGATATCACCGGTCGTTGCTGGTGTGGCGGGGATTCCCGACGACGCTGGCGCAGTCGTGCTCAACGTGACCGCGACACAGGCCGCGGCCGGGTACATCACGGTGTATCCCAAAGGGTTGACGCTTCCAGCCACGTCAACGATCAACGTCTCTGATCCGCCTGACACCCGGGCCAACGGCGTGTTGATGAATCTCGGTACCGACGGCGCCCTCACCTTGTATGCCCTGGGCGGAGCGCATCTGCTGGCCGACGTATTCGGCTACCTGATCGAGTAACCGAGTTCTCGCTTTCGGTTTCCTACCAATGGGTAACTACGCTGCTGCCCATGACTGAAGCCGTGATCGTCGCCACCGCCAGGAGCCCGATTGGGCGTGCCATGAAAGGGTCGCTCGTCGACCTTCGGACCGACGACATGTCGGCCCAGATCGTCCGGGCTCTGATGGCGAAAGTGCCACAGGTGTCAGCCGACGACGTCGAAGATCTGATCATGGGTGTTGGTCAACCGTCTGGCGAGGGCGGCTTCAATCTTGGCCGTGTGGTCGCTGTCTTGGCGGGCCTCGACAACGTGCCGGGCGTGACGGTCAACCGGTATTGCTCGTCGTCGTTGCAGACGATCCGAATGGCGGCCCATGCGATCAAGGCCGGCGAGGGTGACTGTTTCATCGCCGCCGGAGTCGAGACCGTCAGTCGTTACGGCAACGGGGTTTCCGACACGGCACCGAACGCCATGTTCAAGCCGTCGGGGGCCCGCACCTCCGACCGCTCGCAGGGTGGTGCAGAGGTGTGGACGCCCGGCGAGGGTCTTCCCGACATCTACATTGCGATGGGACAGACCGCCGAGAACGTCGTACAGCAGGAAGGCGTGACTCGTCAGGAGATGGACGAGTTCGCAGCTCGTAGCCAGCAGTTGGCGGTTGCAAATCAGGAGAACGGTTTCTGGGACGCGGAGATCACCCCGCTCACGCTTCCCGACGGAACGGTGGTATCAACAGACGACGGACCGCGTGCGGGTACCACGTACGAGGGACTCTCGGCGCTGAAACCGGTATTCCGTCCCGATGGTTCGGTCACCGCAGGCAACGCCTGCCCGTTGAATGACGGGGCCGCGGCCGTGATGGTGATGAGCGACACCAAGGCTCGACAGTTGGGTCTCACACCGCTCGCTCGATTCGTGTCGTCCGGCGTGTCGGGGCTGAACCCGGAGATCATGGGGCTCGGCCCGATCGATGCCAGTCGAGAGGCGCTCGCCCGTGCAGGAATGACGATCGATGACATCGATCTGGTCGAGATCAACGAGGCGTTCGCCGCCCAGGTGATCCCGTCGGCCAAGCATCTCGGAATCCCGTGGGAGAAGCTCAACGTGCACGGCGGCGGGATCGCACTCGGCCACCCGTTCGGGATGACCGGTGCGCGGATCATGACAACCCTGATCCACGGTCTTCAAGAAGCTGACAAGCAATACGGCCTGGAAACGATGTGCGTCGGTGGAGGCCAAGGCCTAGCGATGATCATCGAAAGGCTCAACTGAGCGGTTTGCTGTAGCAGATGCTGGTTTTCGGGCTTTGGAGGTATTCACCCCACGCTCGACACCTGGTGAATCCTGCTTTCTCGTACAGGGCCTTGGCTTCGATCTGCCGCGGGCCGGTCTCCAACTTGAGTTCGGTGATTCCCTGTTGGGTTGCTCGCAACTCGAGTTGATCGAGGATCGCTGCCCCGATCTTGTTGCCACGCACTGATCGATCGACGAACATTCGCTTGATCTCGCCGACCGTGGGTTCGATTCGTCGCACGGCACCGCACCCGACCAACGCACCATCGAATCGGGCGCGGATCATCGCTCCGGAGTTGCCGATCACCTCGTTCGTGTCGAGCGAGAAGTGATTCTCATTCGGATCAGTGGCAGCCGCTTCAAGTTCATCATTCAACCTCAATATGAGCTTGAGGGTTTCAGAATCGGCTGGTGTCGTCACCTCGAATACCAACGGTGCCGGCGGACGAGCGAACCCGAAGGCGTACGGTGAGGCACCGTGGCGGTCGAAGAAGTCGGCTCGCCTGACCGCTTCGTCAAGTGTTGGAATCGTTCCAGCCGGAATAGTCCAGAGCGCGACTCGTTTGGCGTCGCTCTCGAACCACTCAGCCCGCCGCCGAAAGAAGTCGGCGTGCTCGGTTCGATACACATACGCCTTCAGCGCCTCGACTGAATCCCAGACGCTCATGTTCACCAGCTGCAGCGGGTTGGCGAAGATCTGGATCGATGTGGCATTCCCTGCCTTGGTTTGGAGTCGCCACACGAACCCCGACGCGTGGTCGGCCTGGTCGTTGATCCGTTCCAAGTTGTTCATGAACTCGCTGACCGCCGGATCATCGGTCGGTGCAATCATCGTCCCGATGTTGATTTGAGCGACGTGCACGTCCATCCGGCCAGCGTAGCCCCACTACTGTCGGCAATCGTGTTCGTGTTTCACCCGATCTCCGCCGACACCCGTAACCGTTTGATGCAAGATGGCCTTGACCCTGACGCCCTGGCGGCGATCATTCGGATGGCCGTGTCAGAGGACCTGATGGGGGGCGTCGACGTCACTTCGCACGCGACGGTGCCGGCCGGTCAACGCAGCGTTGCCACATTTGGTTCGCGCCAACATGGGGTGGTTGCAGGGCTCGGAGTCGCTGCGGCTGTGATCGACGCGGTGTGTGGTGACGAGAAAAGTGAGTTCGAGTACCTCGTGTCCGATGGCGATCGTGTCGTGCCGGGTCAGCATGTCGCACGCGTCACGGCGTCGACTCGCTTGCTGCTGACCGCCGAACGCACGGCGCTTAACCTGCTGTGTCATCTGTCAGGGGTTGCGACGCTCACTCGCAAGTGGGCCGATCAACTCGAAGGTACATCGGCAACGGTCAGAGACACTCGCAAGACGACACCGGGTCTGCGAGCATTGGAGAAGTACGCTGTGCGCTGCGGTGGGGGAGCGAATCACAGAATGGGTCTGTCGGATATGGCGCTCGTGAAGGATAATCACGTGGCAGCCGCTGGGGGAGTGGCCGAGGCATATGCGTTAGTGCGTGCACTCGAGGGCATGATTCCGGTCCAGGTAGAAGTCGATTCGCTGGCCGGTCTCGCCGAAGCGATCGCGGCTGGAGCCGACGAGGTGTTGCTCGACAACTTCGACATCGACGGGATGCGAGCGGGCGTCGCCTACCGCGACGGGCACGCACCTCACGTTCGACTTGAGGCAAGTGGCGGTCTCGCTCTGGTGGTTGCCCGGTCGGTCGGGGAGACCGGCGTCGACTTCATCGCAGTCGGAGAGTTGACTCATTCGGCACCGGTTCTGGACCTCGGTCTCGATATTGCAGGCCCGCGCACACGAAATGTTGTGACGCAGCAGCCAAACGATGTATGAGGTAAGCTATAATTGGAACTCTATTTCTTAACATGTGGCCTTGGTCCACCAATTCGCGTTATCGAGCTGTCATTATGCTGTTCGCCCATCGGCACGCAAAGTTAGTTTGAGTTCGGGGTCCCTGGAAACCTATGGTCAAGAGCCGAAGTTCCATGTCACGACGAAGCGCTCGTCAGGTGGAAACGACGACCCGTGTGCGACGAACCGTGGCTTGCATCGGACGGTCGCTGGTCGTGTTGACGTTGCTGGCTGTCAGTCTGCCAAGCGCTTCGATCGTCACACCCGATGGCGTCGCTCACGCCGATCCGGCAACCGGCCCGGGCGCAGTCAGCCAGAGTACGACAGGAGCACTCACTCCGGGGGTCGTTCCTGACGGTACCTGCGCGGCGCGTGTGAGTGCGACTGGTGGCGGTGGTGCCTCAGGGGGTCTGGCGGCGGCGAACGGCGGTCGCGGCGGCGGTGCCGCAGTCATCGGAGCGACCGTCGCGGTGGTGCCGGGCCAGTCGTATTCGGGCAGCGTCGGTGGGGGTGGCGCAATCAATCGGACCGGCGGAGTCGGCGGTGGCGGTACGGGTGGCTCCATCGTCTCGGGACATCCAGGAAGCGGCGGAGGCGGTCGCTCCGTCGTCACGATTGCCGGACTCACGACGGTGATCGCCGCCGGTGGTGGCGGGGGCGGAGCGGCGCACCAGGCATCGCCGGCGGGCAACGGTGGTGCAGCGGGTGTTGCGGTCGGGGCCGGCGTGGCTGGGGTCGGATCCAACGGAACCAATGGGATCGACAGTCCGTCGTCGATCACGGTCGGTGGAGCTCAAGGCGGGCAGGCAGCTTCCGGTGGGGCGGGTGGCGTCAACAGCAGTACTGCTGTGCTGAATGGCACCGCTGGTGGAGGACCGGGCACGGGAACGGGCGGTAACGGTGGTACCGACGCCAATTGGGATGCCGGTGGTGGCGGTGGTGCCGGGTATACCGGTGGTGGCGGCGGCGCATCGACCGTGTTCGAGAGCGTGACGGGCGCTGGCGGCGCCGGCGGTTCCAGCTGGGTGGTCGCGACTTCGCCTGTCGCCTCGGCGACGGTCCCCTCAGGGATCAGTGGCACCAACGCTGCGGCGACCGCCCAGGCCACGGCGGGTGCCACAGGCTCGGTCAGTATCGACTGGGTACCCTGTCGATACGACCTTTTGATGACGAAAACAGTTTCACCCTCACCGATCGCCGCCGGTGACCGGGCGACGTGGACGATTTCGATCACCAACAACGGCCCGGATGCGATGACCCGCGGCGACACGATTGATCTCACCGACACACTTCCGGCCGGCCCTAATGCAACCACCCCTGGACCGGCCTATCGGGTGGCGTCGATCTCGACGTCGGGCGGCTCCAACCTGAACCTGGAACGCGACCCGGTGACCTGTGTGGGTGTCGTTGTTGGTTCGTCGATGCCAGCCGCATCGAATTGCTCGCGACCCTACGCGGCTGCGTCCGGTACGCCCGGGCCACCCGCAGCCACAGGTAGTCGTGGACTTGATCCCGGCGAGAACCTGACGATTGTCTACGAGCAGGTGATCGCCAACACGGCGCCCTGTGCAACAATCACGAATACTGCGACGATCTTGGATCGTCCCACCGTCACTGGCACCACCGACCAAGTCGGCGTGGTCATCACCGATACCGTCAACACGCCGTTGACGATCAACTGCTACGACCTTGCGATCACGAAGCTGACCGATCCGACGGTTCTGACAAATGGCACGATCACGTGGACGGTCACGGTCACCAACAATGGTCCCGGCTCGATGAACGGCCCTGTGGCGACCGTCACCAACCCACTCGTGGTCACCGATGTGTTCCCTGGAGCGCCAAACGTTTCAGCGCCCACGCTCGTGTCGGCAACCGGACCGGCGGGTGCATGCACGTTCGCCGCACCCACCGCGACGTGCGCGACAGGTCTGCCGGCCCTCGGACAGCAGGTGTTCACGTTCACGCAGATCGTGTTGCCAGCGGCGGGCGACGGGACGATCATTGCCAACACCGCCTCCGTCACCGATCCGACGACCGGCGACACGAACGACTCGTCGCCCACATCGACGACCGTGCAGGCCGCCAGCATCACGCTCAACAAGACACTGCCGAGCCGGGCCAATAGTGCGGATCAGGTGACCGTTTCGATCGTGAATGGTGCCACGACGGTCGATTCGGCCACGACGGTCGGTGCCGGCACTTCGGCGACAACCGGTGCCAACGTGGTTGGTGCCGGGACGTACACGTTGTCCGAGTCGATGGCCGCCGGTTCGGTCAGCTCGATCGGCCAGTACAGCAACTCGATCTCCTGCACGAACAGCAACGCAACATCGACGACGGTCTTGCCGGCAGGGCCAGGCTCCAGCTTCACAGTGACCACCCAGGTCAGCGACAACATCACCTGCACCTTCACCAATACCCCCAGACCGGCAACGGTGCGGATCGCCAAAACCACTGTGGGCGGAGTCGGTGGATTCAACTACACGATGTCCAACCTCTCTTCCGCTGCCACAACGGTGACCACCGCGATCGGGACGAACCCGGCCGTGTCGACGGCGTTCAACGCCACGGCTTTGAACACCAACGCGGCGATTACCGAAACGGTTCCGTCAGGGTGGCAGTTCACGTCGGCGACGTGTAGCGACGCCAACGCCGCCGTGACCGGCAACCCGGCCAGCTTCGGCACCGTGGCCGCTCCAGCGATCACAGTCTTGGCTGCCAACATGCGCGCCGGAGCCGACATCACCTGCTCGTTCACCAACACCAAACTTGCCACGCTGACGATCTCGAAGACCGCCATCGGTGGAGCAGGGTCCTTCAGCTACACCGACACCGGTCTCACACCGGCGAGCTTCTCGCTGAGCCCAAACCCGCCGACCACGCCGACCGTTTCCCAGGTGTTCGTGAATCTCACGCCCGGTACCTACACCGTGACCGAGTTGGCGTCGGCCGGTTTTCGACTTGCCGATATCACGTGCGCCGACCTGGCGGGCGGTGCAACCGGGTCGAGCAACACACCGACCGTCGCGAGCGGCTTGTTGTCGGTCACGCTGGTGGACGGAGCGGACTACAACTGCACCTTTACCAACATCAAAGACGCCAACATCTCTGTGATCAAGAACACGGTCGGCGGTGACGGTACGTTCACATTTACGACTGTCGGCACGGGCAACACCAGCGACCCTGCTCCGTCGATCACGACTACCGCCGGTACTGGCTCGGACGCGTTTGCGGTGTCGTTCGGCACCGCAACACCCAGCCGCACAATCACGATCACCGAAGATCAACCGCCGGTCGGCTGGGTGCTGACCGCGATCGCATGCACGAACGCATCTGCGGCACCCGTCGGGGTCGTTGACCTGCCGACCAGGTCTGCCACGTTCACGGCGAATCCCGGTGACGCGATCTCATGCCGCTTCACCAACGAGAAGCTGCCGACAGTCGTGATCCGCAAACAGTCGCTCGGCGGCACCGACACGTTCTCGTTCAGCGG
>JANMTV010000375.1:0-3715 GCA_031390905.1 Ilumatobacteraceae bacterium
CGAGGACTGGGTCGAGTTGGAGGTGTGCGGGTCGGCGGTTGCCGATGATCTCGATCTCGAAACCGGTTGTGCCCGGCCTGGTCAGCTTGATCGGAACGTAACCCCACGCCAGGGAAACGCCTGAATAGTGGGCGTAGCCACCTGACGTGATCCAACCCACGACGGCGTTGTCGTGCCAGACGGGTTCGTCGCCGATCACATCGGCCGGGGCATCAGGATCGACGTTGACGCGGAACATCACGAGCTTGCGCTTCGGGCCGCCAGCGGCGATCTCGGCGTCAACCGCGGCACGACCAACGAACTCATGATCGAGCTTCAACACTCGCTCCATGCCGGCTTCGAGCGGTGTGTAGATCGGGCGATACTCGCGGTACCAGGTGCCGAAGTTCTTCTCGAGCCGCATCGTGATCAGCGCTCGGAAGCCGAACAAACGCATGTCGAACTCCTGCCCGGCCTCCCAAATCAGGTCGAACAGGTAGCGCTGGTACTCAGGCGCCACCCAGATCTCATACCCGAGGTCGCCCGTATACGTCATCCGCGACAGCCAGACCGGTGCCATCCCGATGTCAACTCGCCGGAAGGCCATGAACGGGAAATCCGGCGTCGCTAGCGAGGTGTCGGTCAGCTTCTGCAAGACATCGCGCGACCGCGGCCCGGCGAGCGTCAAACCGACCAACGACAGCGCGAGTACCTCGAAACGGACCGGCGAGTCGTGACCCTCGACAACAGGATCTGCGACAACAGGAAGGTGATCGAGGAACCAGCGTGGGTGATGAACTTCCGCTGCCTGCGAGCCGAACAGGAAGAACTCGTCGTCTCCGATTCGTGACACCGAGAACTCGCCAACGATGCGTCCCTGCGGATTGAGCATCGCAGTCAGATTCGTGCGGCCGATCTTGGGGAGTGCGTTGGTGAACAGTCCTTGCAACCAAGCTGCAGCACCGTGACCACTGACCTTGTACTTGGCGAAATTCGAGGCTTCCGAGAACCCGACCCGCTCCCGAACAGCCCGCGATTCCTCACCGACGCTGTCGAAGGCGTTTGATCGGTAGAACGTGACGTTCTCGACTGGCTGTTTGCCCGGCTCCTGGAACCACAACGGATGTTCGAGCCCGAAACCCGCCCCCCACACCGCGTTGTGGTCCGTGAGACGGTCGTAGATCGGTGTCGTCAGTAGCGGTCGACCAGCCGGGAGTTCCTCGTTCGGGAACGTGATCCGGAATCGGCGCGAGTAGTTCTCGCGAACCTTGGCGTTGGTGTAGGCGAGCGTGGCGTAGTCGCCGTAGCGGGCAACATCCATACCCCAGATGTCGCCGTCTGGATCACCCTGCACGATCCAGTTGGCAAGCGAAAGACCGACACCTCCACCCTGGCTGAGACCGGCCATCACCGCGCATGCCACCCACATACCGCGCAGGCCCTTGATCGGCCCAACCAGCGGGTTGCCGTCTGGGCTGAACGTGAACGGACCGTTGACGAACTTCTGGATACCGGCCCGACCAACAGCTGGGAAGTGGGCGAAGCCGCGCTCCAACTCGGGGGCGATTCGGTCGAGATCGTGGTCGAGCAGTTGGAACACGAAATCCCACGGTGTCTCGTTCGGCGCCCACGGTTTGTTGTTCTGCTCGTACGTGCCGAGCAGGATGCTCTGACCTTCCTGGCGGGCGTAGATTTCGCCTGCGAAGTCGATCATGTGCGGGAGCTCGCGACCGTTGACACGGTTGTACTCGATCACCTCGTCCATCGGTTCGGTCATCAGATAGTGGTGTTCCATCGCCAACACCGGGAGTTCGAGTCCCACCATGCGACCGACCTCGCGGGCCCATAGCCCGCCTGCGTTGACGACGTGTTCGGCGTGGATCGTGTGGTCGCGATCGGTGTTCACATCCCACGTGCCATCGGGACGCTGTTGTAAGTCGGTGACCCACGTGTCGGTGTAGACCTCTGCCCCTCGATTGCGGGCGCAGATCGCGTATGCGTGGGTCACTCCGTACGGATCGACGCTGCCCTCGTCCTCGTCGTACAGCGCCCCGACGAAGTACTTCTCCTCGAGCAGCGGGTTGAGTTGCTTGGCCTCCTTCATGGAGATGATCTCCATGTGCATCCCGAGGTAGCGCCCGCGCGCCTGCGCCATACGCAACCAGTCGAGTCGTTCCGGCGTGTCCGCCAGCATCAGGCCACCAGGCAGATGGATCGAGCAGTTCTGACCACTCTCCGCTTCGATTTCCTTGTACAGGTTGACGGTGTACTGCTGCAGGCGAGCGACGTTCGGGTCGCCGTTGAGCGTGTGCATCCCGCCCGCCGCGTGCCAGGTGCTGCCAGCGGTCAACTGCTTGCGTTCGAGCAGCACGACATCGGTCCATCCCGCCTTGGTGAGGTGGTAGAGCACGCTCGCTCCGACCACGCCACCGCCGACGACAACAACCTGTGCGGATGACTTCATGACCACTCCCAAGGAAACAGAACGTTAGAAATCGGTAGCGACGCCGCCCTCGGCGAGTCGCTGATCGAGGAACGCTTGTAGTTCTTCGCGTCGGATTGGGTCCATCGCCGGCGGCTCGTAAGCGTCGAGGAATGCTGAAGCCAGATGATTGGCTTTGCCGGCCGCTTCCGGCTTCCCTGCTTCCTCCCAGCTTTCGTAGTTCCGCCAATCGCTGATCAGCGGTCGGTAGAACGCCGTACGGAACCGTTCCTGTGTGTGCCCAACGCCGAAGAAATGGCCGCCGGGACCGACTTCCTCGATGGCGTCGAGCGCCAGCGTGTCGTCGTCGACGACGACGGGGTCCATCATCGCCGAGACCATATGCAACAGGTCGGCGTCGATCACCATCTTTTCGAGACTGGCGTGGAGGCCACCCTCCATCCATCCTGCTCCGTGCATCATCATGTTGACGCCGCCCATCACGCAGCCCCATAGGGCAAACATGCTCTCGTAGGCGGCCTGGGCGTCAACCGCGTTGGCGGCACACACGTTGCTGCTGCGGTACGGCAGCTTGTATCGACGAGCCAATTGACCGCCGATCATGGCTGTGCGTGCATACTCGGGGGTGCCGAACGCCGGGGCACCCGACTGCATGTCGACGTTCGATGTGAACCCGCCGTACACGACGGGTGCACCGGGACGAACGATCTGGCAGAAGGCAATACCGGCCAATGCCTCGGCGTTCTGCTGGGCAAGCGCCCCCGCCAACGTGACAGGTGCCATCGCCCCAGCCAGCGTGAACGGTGTCATCACGATCACCTGATTGTGCGACGAGAACTCGATCATGCCCTGCAGCATCGGTCCGTCGAGACGTAAAGGCGAGTTGGAATTGATCACCGAGAAGATCGACGGCTCACACTCCATCGTCGCCATGTCGACGCCGCGGGCGATCCGCGTCATCTCCATTAGATCGCGGTTCTTCTGACGACCGAGGCTGTACGCGTGGATGTGTTTGTCGGTCAACGTCAGGATGTCGAATCCGGCTTGCAGGTGACGCACCGAGGCGTGCTCGTCGATCGGTTCGACCGGATAGCCGGCGACGAAATGGATCGAGTTGAGCATCTGCCCGAGCTTCAGCAGGTCCTGGAATCCGGCTCGGTCGCCGGTTCGTCTGATGCCGTCGAGCCCGACGATGTTCGGTGCACTGGCAACGGTGCCGTTGGCCATCCAGTTGCCGCCGATCTGCAAGTTGCGCTCCGGGTTCCAACTGTGAAGCGTGAACTCGCTAGGAGC
>JANMTV010000400.1:0-7145 GCA_031390905.1 Ilumatobacteraceae bacterium
AAGGGCGATCGCCCACTCGAAATCGTCACCAGTCGTCAGTGGTACATCCGTAACGGTGGACGAAATACCGATCTGCGGGCGGCGCTCGTCAAGCGCGGCACCGAGATCACCTGGCACCCGGGTCACATGCAGCACCGCTACGACAACTGGGTCGAGGGACTGAACGGTGACTGGCTGGTTAGCCGCCAGCGATTCTTCGGCGTTCCGATCCCCGTCTGGTATCCGCTCGACGACGACGGTGAACCCGACCACGATCGCCCGCTACTCCCCGCCGAGGCGGACCTACCGATCGACCCGTCGACCGATGTTCCGACGGGATACGCCGCTGCTCAACGCAACCAGCCCGGCGGCTTCATGGGCGATCCGGACGTCTTTGATACGTGGGCGACCTCGTCGCTGACGCCGCACATCGCGGGGCGCTGGGAGGAACCCGGTGCTGACCTGTTCGAGCGCATGTTTCCGATGGACATGCGCCCCCAGAGTCACGACATCATCCGTACCTGGCTGTTCGCCACGACCGTTCGCAGCCATCACGAACATGGATGCGTTCCCTGGTCGAATGCTGCTCTCTCCGGATGGATTCTCGACGCCGACCGCAAGAAGATGTCGAAATCGAAAGGCAACGTGGTGACGCCGATCGACCTATTCGATACGTACGGCACCGACGCCGTTCGGTACTGGGCCGCATCAGCTCGGCCCGGAATCGACACGGCGTACAGCGAAGATCAGATGAAGGTCGGCCGCAAGCTCGCCAACAAGCTGCTCAACGTGTCGAAGTTCGTGTTGCAGGCTGGCGAGGTCGCGGTCCGCACGCTCGCAACCGACCCCGTCGACCTGTCGATGCTTGCCAAGCTCGATGCCGTGATCGCAGAGGCGACATCCGGTTTCGAGAGCTTCGACTATGCCCGCGCCCTCGAGCGCACCGAGTCGTTCTTCTGGTGGTTTTGCGACGACTACGTCGAGTTGGTCAAGACCCGAGCCTACGGTTCGCGAGGCGACGACGTCGCCAACTCGGCCAGGGCCGCGCTGCGTTCGGCGCTCGACTCGATTCAGCGCCTGTTCGCCCCGATCCTGCCGTTCGCTGCCGAGGAGGCGTGGAGTTGGTGGCATGACAACAGCGTCCACACGCAGTCATGGCCAACGTCAGCTTCCACCGCTGGCGATGCGGGCCTGATTGACGCCCCGCTCGAAGTGCTCGGGCTCGTGCGACGGGCCAAGACCGAGGCCAAAGTCAGTCAACGTCACCCTGTCGATGACCTGACGATCCACTCCCCGGCAGGTCTTCACGCGGCGCTCGAGCTGGGTCTGGCCGACCTCCTCGAGGCAGGGTCAGTGCTCCGATGTACGGTGCTCGCTGCCGACCAACTCAGTTGTGAGGTTGTGCTCGGTGCCTCGACACCACGTTGATAGCCGACTAGCGTTGGATCCCATGCGGACGATGTTCGGACGTATTGCCGCGCTGTGCCTCGCTGGTACCGCGCTCTTCGTTGGTACGTCGAGCGCGATCGAGGTGCGAGCCGTGGGCGCTACGACAACGACCGTCGCGAGCACGACGACGACCACATCGACGACCACCACCACGACCACCACCACCACGACCACCACCACCACGACGCCCACCACGTTCCCGCCGCCGCTCGTGATCGACGTGCCGTCACCGCCGGCCCCCGTACTCGCGGCTCCGTCTCGAGGCGAACAAGTTCAGGTCACGGAAACGTTGCCGCCACCTCCGACAACCACGCTGCCACCCGAGGATCAGCTGCCGACCGACTCGGGCGAAGGCCGCCGGGTCGTGTACTCGAAATCGTTGATGCGGGTCTGGGCCGTTGAAAGCAGCGGTGAAGTCTCCAAGACGCACAGAGTTTCCGGTCGGCGGACGTACAACCAACCGTCACCAGGTACCTACAGCGTGTTCTCACGGTCGGCGTTCACGTGCAATATCAAGAATCCGGCGATCTGCTGGCGATTCATGGTGCGCTTCACAGTCGGCCCCGATGGCGACAACATCGGCTTTCATGAAATCCCGAAGAGAGATGGCGTCCCGATCCAATCCGAGTCGCAACTCGGTCAGGCTCTGTCAGGAGGGTGCGTGCGTCAGGCGACCCCCGATGCGATCTACATGTGGGACTGGGCACCGATCGGCACCAAGGTCGTCGTACTGCCCTGACCAGTCAGGCCTGCTGCCACTACGCTGACACGGCTTATGACCACCAAGAAGGCTCGCCGCACCTGGCCCCAACGTGTCACCCTCGTGGCAGTCATCGTCTCTGCGATCGTGTGTTTCGGTGCCGCCGGAGCGTTAGGTGTCGGCCAGTGGGTCGTCTCGCAACGTCAGTTGGTGGCGATCGGCGAGCCAGATTCGCGACTCGTCGACGAGCCAATCGTGATCCTGCCAGGCGCGTCGACCACGCTGCCTGGCCAGTCAGCCAATGATGGGATCCCGACTACAACGATCGCTTTAGCTGAGCCGGATGCCGCCAACTTCCTGATTACCGGCGCAGACAACAACGACTGCCCAGGTGCTGGAGGATCGACTGGAGATCGATCCGAGCTCGGCGAGAGCGAACGCAGCGACACGATCATGATCTGGCGTGCCAACCCAGACACGAACCAGTTGGCCGTGTTGTCGCTCCCCCGTGACCTCTACGTCAAGGGACCGGGAGGTGGCAGAACGAAGATCAACAGTCAATACCGGCGAGACGACCCAGACCGGCTGATCAACACGATTTACGGCAACTTCGGAATCTCGATCGACCACTACATTCAGATCGACTTCTGCGCATTCAAGAAACTGGTCAACGCGGTCGGCGGTGTCAAGGTGCCGTTCGAGTTTCCGGCACGCGACCGGAAGTCGAACCTCAACATTCCGACCGCCGGCTGCGTCACCCTCGATGGTGACATGGCCCTGGCATACGTGCGGTCACGGGCCTACCAATTCGAGGACCCTCCAGGCAGCGGCGACTGGCAATCGGATGGCACATCAGACTTTGGGCGGATCAAACGCCAACAGGACTTTCTTCGTCGTGTCGTCTCCGAAATTATTCGCGACGGGTTGTACAAGCCCGACGTTGCGTCAGCGCTGATCGCGACCAACCGCGATTACCTCGTCACCGACAACGAACTGTCAATCGGCAAGATGATCGAGTTCGGGAATACGCTGCGTTCGCTGAACCCTGCCGACATCGCCACCTACGTCATCGAGTCGTCCAGCGAGAACCTCGGTGGCCAGTCGGTACAAGTCCCACGAATCGGTGGCGAAAACATGAAAGCGATCCTGGCCGTGTTCCGCGGCGAGGCGGCACTTGCCCAAGCGCCAACCCAGGAGTTCGACACCAGTACGACCACTAGCGCACCTGCCAGCACTACGACCACCACCACGACCACCACAACCACGATCGTCGACGACGAATCCGAATCGACCGACGAAGCACCGACGTCGACGCTGCCGACCGTGGAAGCCGAGCAGAACGTCACCGGCGTGGCTCCCGATCCCGCTGCTGTGTGCAACTAGGAGACTGCCGAGCAAATCGGACGCCAGGAAGGAACGCCGCGTTTGGGGCTTCCGACGTACTAGACGGTAACGTTGCCGCCGCTTAGCCCAGCCGGGTTGTACACACGGCGCGGGCCACGGCACACCCACGACATCTCTCCCGGTGGTGACCGGGAACGGAAGCAGGAGACACTGTGAACACTTCGATTGTCATTGCTGAGGGCGGATACCAGTCGTTCGAGCTCGGCACCGCCGAGTGGACGATCTTGTACCTCTCGGCGGCGGCAGCGCTGATCGCCATTGCGGTCGGCTTCTACCTCGCCAAATCGGTGATGGCCTACGACCAGGGCACGCCCAAGATGCAAGAGATCGCCATGGCGATCCAAGAGGGCGCGGCGGCCTATCTGAAGCGCCAGTTCCGAACGATTGGATACATCCTGGTTCCGGTCGCGGCAATCGTGTTCTTGACGTCGACCGAGATCGTCAAGCCCGAAGAAGCGTTCGGTGGATCTGGTGGGCTCGGCTTCGTTTCATCCGGGATTTTCCGCACCCTCGCGTTCCTACTTGGTTGTTTCGCCTCGGGTTTCACCGGGTACATCGGCATGACGCTGGCGACGCGCGGAAACGTCCGCACCGCTGCCGCCGCCAAGACCGGTTCGATGGCCGATGCATTGACCGTCGCGTTCCGCACGGGCGGCGTGGCCGGCATGTTCACGGTTGGCCTCGGTTTGCTCGGCGCAACCTTGATCATCATGGCATTCCAGAACTCGTCGTCGGTGATCCTCATCGGTTTCGGTTTTGGTGGCTCGCTGCTGGCGCTCTTCCTACGAGTCGGCGGTGGCATCTTCACCAAGGCCGCCGACGTCGGTGCCGACCTCGTCGGCAAGATCGAGGCTGGAATCCCCGAGGACGATCCACGCAACCCGGCCACGATCGCTGACAACGTCGGCGACAACGTCGGCGACTGTGCCGGCATGGCAGCCGACCTGTTCGAGAGCTACGAAGTCACACTCGTTGCCTCGATCATCCTCGGCGTCACGGCCTTCAACTCGATCGGGATGAACCCGGCGCTCGGGTTGGTCTTCCCACTCGCCGCGCGTGCAATCGGCGTGGTTGCCTCGATCGTCGGAATCTTCTTCGTCAGGGCTAAGCCGGGCGAGACCAATGCGCTCAAGCCGATCAACCGCGGATTCCTGGTCGCTGGCGTGCTGACCCTGATTGGAACATTGATCGTTGCACTGACGTACGTCGGCAACGACAAAGCCAACGCTGGTTGGAAGTGTTTCGGTGCGGTGGCAATCGGTCTCGTGCTGGCGCAGGGCGTGAGCCGGCTCACTGAGTACTACACAGCTACCCATCACGCCCCCGTGAAGGAAATCGCTGCTTCGGCTGAAACCGGACCGGCGACGGTCGTGCTCTCGGGCACATCAGCTGGACTCGAATCGTCGGTATACGCAGTCCTCGCGATCGCGGTAGCAATCGGCGTGTCGCTGGCACTCGGCGATGGCAATCTGCAGTTCTCGCTCTACCTGATCGCGTTGTGCGGTATGGGCATGCTGGCGACCACCGGAGTGATCGTGTCGGAAGACACGTTCGGCCCGGTGTCTGACAACGCCGCCGGAATCGCCGAGATGTCCGGTGAGTTCCACGGTGAGGCGCAAAAGATCATGGTCAGCCTCGACGCCGTCGGCAACACGACCAAGGCCGTCACCAAGGGCTTCGCAATCGGCTCAGCTGTGATCGCTGCCGTCGCCCTGTTCGCCAGCTTCATCGAAACCGCCGGCAAGGAGATCCTCGACGCGGCGACGTTCGCGGGGCTCGAGAAGACCGCCCGTGGCATCTTCGACCGTCCAGAACTCCAGATCAACGTCGCCGATCCGAAGATCTTCATCGGTCTCCTGATCGGTGGTGCCGTGCCGTTCCTGTTCTCATCGCTCGCCATCCGGGCGGTGAGCCGCACCGCCGGTGTGGTCGTGCAGGAAGTTCGCAAGCAGTTCGCCGACGGCAAAATCATGTCGGGCGAGAAGCTGCCCGAATACGGCCCTGTGATCGACATTTGTACCGAAGCATCGCTGCGTGAACTCACGACTCCCGCACTGCTCGCCGTATTGACGCCAGTCGTCGTCGGTTTCGGCATCGGCTGGCAGGCACTCGGTGGATTCCTTGCCGCCGTGATCCTGGTCGGCCAGTTGATGGCCAACTACCTGTCGAACGCCGGCGGCGCGTGGGACAATGCCAAGAAGTACATCGAGGACGGCCACCACGGTGGCAAGGGCTCCGACGCCTACCGGGCGGCCGTGATCGGCGACACCGTTGGCGACCCGTTCAAAGACACCGCCGGCCCAGCGCTCAACCCGCTGATCAAGGTGATGAACCTGGTCTCGTTGCTCACCCTTCCGGCAATCATCTCGCTGCAGGACAAAGATGGTCAACGGCTCGCTGTTGCCGGTGGCGCGCTGGTCGTGCTGGTCGCTTCGATCGTCGTGACGGCCCGCCGTAAGACGACACTCACACTTTCGTGATCGGACTGCTGCCCGGATGGTTGGACCCGGAACAACTCCTTGACAAGGGCGGAATCTACGCCCTGGCGGCGATCGTCTTCGCCGAGTCGGGTCTACTGGTCGGGTTCTTTCTTCCGGGCGACAGCCTGCTGTTCTTTGCCGGTTTCCTATCTTCGGACGCCGGCGGAAACCTGCTCCCCAACATCGTCGTAACGGCAGTTGTGGCAATGGTTGCGGCAATCGTCGGTGATCAGGTCGGTTACCTGTTCGGAATGCGCGTCGGGCCAAGCCTGTTCGATCGCCCGAAGAGCCGGTTTTTCAACCCCAACCACGTCACCAAGGCGCACGAGTTCTTCGAGAAGCACGGCCCGCGCACGATTGTGTTGGCCCGCTTCGTACCGATCGTGCGTACCTTCGCCCCGATTCTGGCGGGCGTCGGCACGATGCCATACAAGACGTTCGTCAAGTACAACATCGTCGGTGGCGTGCTGTGGGGTGGCGGGGTGACCGCCCTCGGTTACTTCCTCGGCGAGATCGAGTTCATCAAGAACAACATCGAAATCGCCGCCCTGGCAATCGTCGCCGTGTCAATACTCCCAATGGCGATCGAAATCATCCGCCACCGCCGCGCAAAACACACCTGAACCCACTCGCCGTCGGATTTGTGGGCAATCGGCGGCGGACCATGTCGGGTCAGCCTCAGCGCACCTGCATCTCAGGTCTGTCGGCGGCCATAGGAATTCTGCCAACTGGCGTCCCGAACCGTCGGTTGGTGCCGCGTGATGTTGGTGCCTCAAACCGTAGCCATCTCGATTCCCATGACATGGGCGACCCGGTCGAGGTCTGAGTCGGCGGCCAGCAGGCTGGCACGGTGGCGCAAGGCGACCGCAGCGATCATGCAGTCAACCATGCCTCGTGGGGTCACACCGGAGCGTCGGCACGTGCGGTAGATCAGCGTTGCTCCGTCAAAGTCCACGGCTGCGTCGAACCGCATCAACGGGAAGCGGTCCATGAGACGACGCAGGTCGTGCACTCGGCGATCATCGCGCCCGCCCGCGAGGACCTCCATGATCACGGGCTCGCTCACGGCGACGTCGTCGGTGGTGGCGATCAGCTCCGTCAAACGGGTGTCGACCGAGCTTCCGGTTGCTCGA
>JANMTV010000008.1:0-12919 GCA_031390905.1 Ilumatobacteraceae bacterium
TTTGGAGTACGACATTCGTCCGATCGGGATCGGCGTGTACGCCGTGACCGGTCGGATCGAGAAGGGCTACCGTCTGATGGGTGCCGAGCTCGAGAGCGAGTACAACCCCGTCGAAGCGGGCCTCGCACGCCCGAAAGTCAAGTCTGCCGACTTCATCGGCAAGGCCGCATACCTGGCGGCCCGCAACGAATCAGAAGCGTCGGGACCGGCAGCGATCATGTGCACGTTGGAGATGACCAGCCAGATGTCTGCGGCTGGGATCAAACGCTTCCCGACCGGAGGCAACGAGCCGATCGTGACGCTCGACGGCGAGCGGATCCTCGACTCGCACGGCCGCATCTCGCGAGTCACGACCGCCGGTGCAGCGCCGTCACTCGGTAGCTATTTGCTACTCGCCTACCTCCCGCCCGAGCACGCCGTCGAAGGCAACGACCTCGGCGTCGTGTACATGAACGAGCAGTACCCGGTCCGTGTAGCCCGAGTCGGCAGCCAACCCCTATTCGATCCGGACGACATCCGAATGAAGAGCTGAACGTGACTCCCCCAGCGAGCCAACCAGTCGACAGGCAGAGGTGATGAGAGTTCTCGTGTGTGTGAAACGGGTCCCGGCACCTGGGGCTCGGATCAACATCACGGCTGACGGGCAGGAGATCGACTCCGCCCATCTTGCGTTCACGATCAGCCCTCACGAGGAGTGCGCCGTCGAGGCCGCCGCACAACTGGTCGAGCAACACGGCGGCGAGGCAACCGTCCTCACGCTCGGCCCGGCAGAAGCGGAGGAACAGCTTCGGTACGCGGTCAGTGTCGGCATGACCGGAGCCGTCTTGTTGCCAACCGATGACGGCGAATGGGATCCGCAACGCACCGCTCACGCGATCTCGTCAGCGATCAAAGAACTCGAATCGTCCGGCGGCGAGTTCGATCTGATCCTGTTCGGCAACGAATCCGCCGACTCGGGCGGTTTCCAGGTCGGCGTGAGAGTCGCCTACGCCCTCGGTCGACCAATGGTCAACGGTGGCAAGGCCCTGTCGATCGTCGATCGCGTCGCGCACGTCGAACGCGAATCGGACTCCGGACGCGAAACCTACGAACTGCCGCTGCCGTGCGTGATCGGCGTAAAGGAAGGCATCAACCTTCCTCGGTACCCAACGATGAAAGGTCGCCTGGCGTCGAAGAAGGCTGACGTCAACTCGATCGTTCCCGTCGGCCAACCAGGCGGCCTCTGGAAAATTGTGCTGCAGCGCCCAGCCGAAACGAAGTCCGAAACGATCATCCTCGGTACCGGGCCGGATGCTGCGGCCGCGGTCGTCGACGTGCTCGAAGCAATCGGTGTGCTATGACCCAGCCACCAAGCCAAACCCGGGCGGTGTGGCCGTGATTCTTGTTGTCGTCGAACACGACCGCGGGGCGTTGTCCCCGGCTTCGCTTGAAGCACTGACGGCTGCTCGATCCCTCGGTGACATCGAGGCGCTCACGATCGGCGAGTCGGCTGATCATCTCGCTGACCAACTCGGGGCGTACGGCGCGCTCACGGTTCACCAGGCGCACAACGAGATGCTCGGCGACTACGGGCCGGAGGCCTGGGGTGAGGTGGTCGCACAGACGGTGCGGGCGCTGTCACCGGCGATCGTGCTGGCATGCGGCACCGACCGCGGCAACGAAGTCATCGCTCAGGCCGCCGCCCGGCTCGACCTACCGTTCGCCGCCAACTGCGTGTCGTTCCGACCTGACGCGGGCTTCGAAGTCACCCGTCTTCGATGGGGCGGGTCACTCCTCGAGAATGCGTCCCTCGCCGCTGAGATCAAGCTCGTCACGATCGCCCACCATGCGGTGGATGCTGAGCCGGCAACGGTGCAGGGGTCCGCCACCCCTGCACCGTTTGCTGGGTCACTCGACTCGTCGCTCGCCCGATCGATCGTATCTGGCCGGGTCGAACGCCAAGCCGGAGTCACCTTGTCGACAGCGCCCGTCGTCGTCGGAGGCGGGCGCGGAGTCGGGTCCCCGGAAGGTTTCGGCCCTCTCCAGGAGCTCGCCGCCGAGCTCGGTGGTGTCGTCTGGTGCTCGCGCGCCGTCACCAACAGCGGCTGGCGCAACCACACTGATCAGGTCGGTCAAACAGGCACGCGAATCGCCCCTGACGTGTACTTCGCATGCGGAATCTCTGGAGCCATTCAGCACTGGGTCGGTGCGATGGCGAGCAAGAACATCATTGCCATCAACACCGATCGCGAAGCCAACATGGTCACCAAGGCCGGCTACGCCGTGATCGGCGATCTGCACCAAGTCGTCCCTGCGATCACCGCCGAAATCCGCCGCCGCCGAACCTGAGTCGACCCCGGTCGCTTAGGATCAATCATTGATGGGCGGTGGAGATCACGTTGAGTTCGGAATGTACCCGTTCGAGCCGGTCGCCTGGGCCTGGGATGCACTGTGGGCCGCCGTGCACGAATATGCCCCTTGGACTCCGCCGACATTGACTCGCTCAGGCGACGTTCATGCTCGCTGGAACGACCCTGATTGCCTCGTGACGCACGTGTGCGGCCTGCCGTACGTGGCAATCCACCGGCACGATCTCGATGTGATCGGTGCCTTCGCGCTTGATATCGACCGGGCCACGCCAAACGCTCGCTACCAAAGTGTCCTGTTGAGTCCGCACGAGACGACGCTGACCGAACTGATCTCGGCCGACACGCGTGCCGTCGCCAACAGCGCCGACAGTTTGTCCGGTTGGATCAGCCTGCTCAAGGCAACTGTCGGGTCGACCGGCACGTGGCCCGGCAAGGTGACGTTCACCAGCGCCCATTACGAGAGCGTGCGTCGCCTTGCGCGCCGTGAAGCCGACATCGCCTGTATCGATGCGTGGACACTCGCGTTCATCACGCAGCAAGAGCCCGAGCTATTCGATGGGTTGCATCAAGTCGGGCGCGGCCCGTCGATCCCGACGCCAGCGATCGTGGCTCGCAGCACACTTGGTCCCGAACGAGTCGCCGAACTGAGGGTGGCGTTCGAAACCGCCCTCGTCGACCCGATCCTCGACGAGGCCAAGGCAGCACTTCATATCGCCAACTTCGTGGCGTTGACCATCGACGACTACCTCCCTGCGCTCGCCCTCAACGAACCGGCCGTGCCCACTCGCCGTTAAGGGAATCGGAATCAGCCCATCACGGTGCCGGAGGTGACGGCCCGCTCTCGACACCTGGAGAAGGCACCGAGGTTCACGAATTGGCCGGTGTGCGCACCACGAAACTGAATCGGGTCAACGTCGTGATCATGAGCGCTCATCGTGGCATCGATGATCGCTCGCATGTACTGACCGGCCAGCGGTGCGTTCTTGAACTGATTCCCACTCGTACCGCACGCCATGAAGTACCCGTGTAACGACGACTTGTCGTAGATCGGCACCCAATCATCAGATGCGTCATACAGCGCCCCCAAACCGACCGGCTGATTCGGCACCCCGAAATTCGGCACACGCCGCGCGATCCTCAGCATGTACGTCTCCCATACCTCAACCGTCGGGAACTCGGAGTTGGTATCTGGATCGTCGACCCAGTGCATTTCATCGCACTCGGGCTCAGTGCAACCGATCATCAACATGCCGCCGGGCTGGGGCCGGAAGTACTGACCGATGTCGAGGTCTGCAACGAGCGGAGCACCATCCTCGAGTCGGAGGCCGACGGGCGCTGGCGCGGCGAACACCTCCTGCCGAAGTGGGCGGTGACCGATCGTCATGTCGTCGGTAACGCCTGCCATCCGATTGATCAAGCTGGCGTGCGGTCCACCGACGTTCACCACGACAGGCGCTTCGATCGTGACTCCCGACGACAGCGTGATGCCGCTGACCGCGCCGTTCGATCTGTCGCGGTCAATCGACACCACCTGACTGTGGAAACGAAACTCGGCGCCATGCTGTTTGGCGGCGAATGCGAGGTTCTTGGCGGCCAGCATCGGGTCGTCGATGAAGCCGCTGTTCGGGTTGTAGAGCGCACTCATTTCGCCGTCGGCGTCGTCACCGAACGCCGGATCGTCAATTCGCTTCGGCGGGTAGTACTTACCGATGTCGAGCACCGGGAACCGCTCACGAAGTTGCTCGGGCGAAAGATCCTCGTACGGAATCCCGAACTCGTCCCACAGCGGAGTGATCGCCGATCCGTCGTAGCCGGTGGTGCGGAAGATCAGATTCCCTGTTTCGACGAACCGACACATTCCGTCAGGATCGACGGTGCCCAGATGCGTTTCCCAGTCGAACCACATCTGAGCCGCCTCCCAGGCCGTCAGGATCGCGTCACGAGTCGAGTAGCTGTAGCGGATGATCGCCGACGAGGCGCTGGTCGAACCGGCACCCGGACCCGTCCCTTTGTCGACCACGATCACCGAACGTCCACCCCGCGCCAACTCGAGCGCCACCGACGACCCGATCACTCCCGCCCCGATCACGACCGCGTCAGGCATTGACGATCGCTTCCTGCCACGCCCGAGTGTCGGCGACGGCGTTGAACGTGAACGAGTGAAGGGCTTCGATACCGAGTGCCTCGGCGTCATCGGCGAACGCAACAACCATGTCGGTCGGGTCGTATCCGCCGGGCGACATCAGCCTCATCACAGTCGAGCGATTCTTCGAGAGAAACCGCAACGACGTGCCAATCCCAAGCCTGGTGCCCATCCTCATCAGACGCGCTCGGTCGACGACTCCTGGCACGCCGAGTCGAACAGGAAGCGTGAACCCGTTGGCGCGCTCTGCGGTCAACCATCGACGGATCTGATCGTCGTCGAAGCACATCTGCGTCGACACCCACCCGGCGACGCCGAACTCCCTCAGCACTGCCTGTTTGGCGTGGAGCTGTTCGGTCACGGTCGCTGGGTCGATCAGCGGGTTGCCATCGGGATAGGCGGCGAATCCGAGCCGGTCGATGCCAGGACTGTTCGATAGGAGTTCACGCATGAACGCCAACGAACCGTCGTATGGACCGACCGGTTCGGGTTCGTCTCCTGCGATCACGAACACATCGTTGATCTGATGCTCGCGTACCCAGCCTGCGATCGCGGCGGCATGATCGGGACTTTCAACGAGGCGAGCAGCAATGTGGGGGATCGGATGATGGCCGAGTTCCAGCAGGCGGGCGGCGTACTCCAATGTGACGGCGATGCCCTTGGCCGGTGAACAGGTGATCGACACATACGCGCCCGGCGGTAGGTCGGCGATCGCCTGCTCGATCGACTTCATCGGCACGATCTCGTAGTGCAGATTCGACACCAACGCCCGCATAGCCGGTGAAGACACCGGGTCCGAAGCCCCGAACGGCCAAATTTTCTCGAGCAACGATTTCATTATTGATTGAACCTTTCAGAACAGCATGTTGTCAGGCGGCGAGGGAAGCGCCAGCCCCCCACGAAACATCGAGGAGGTGCACGAAGGGACTAGGCAAACGCGTCGGGGAGTACGGCCTTACGGCGGGCGATGAAGTCTTGTAACTCCTCGTCGATGGCGTCGTCGAGCGTGGGCGCGACGTACGCCGCGAGCTGCTCTTTCCAGATTCGATTGGCGCGTTGAGCGGCGTCGAGGCCGCCCTCTTCCGACCATTGTTCGTAGCTGTTGTTGTCGGCGATCGACGAGCGGTAAAACGCCGTCTCGAAATTGGCGAGGGTGTGCGCTGTTCCGAGACAATGGTTCCCAGGCGGATTGTCACGAATCGCATCGAGCGCCTGCCCGTTGTCCGACATGTCGAGGCCCTTCACGAATGTCGCCATCATCCCGAGTTGGTCGTTGTCGAGCACGAACTTCTCATATCCGATCGCCAGCCCACCTTCGAGCCAACCGGCTGCATGGAGCACAAAGTTGACGCCGCCGAGCACAGTCGGCTGCAACGTCGCGGCGCTCTCGTAAGCGGCCTGCGCATCGGGCAGTTTGGAGGCGCACAGCGAACCTCCAGATCGGAACGGCACACCGAGTCGACGCGCCAGCGCGGCACATGTATAGAGCACGATCGCAGGCTCCGGTGTACCGAATGTGGGCGCACCCGTCTGCATCGACACCGAACTGGCAAACGATCCGAAGATCACCGGCGCGCCCGGCCTAACAAGTTGAGTGAACGCCATCCCAGCAAGTGCTTCCGCCAGCGTTTGGGCGGCGACGCCCGCCGAGGTGACCGGCGACATCGCCCCGGCGAGGATGAACGGGGTGATGATCGTTGCCTGATTGTTGAGCGCGTACACCTCAGCCGCGGCGAGCATGGTGGCGTCCCACACGAGCGGCGACGAGGCGTTGATCAGACTCGTCATAACCGTGCGGTCCTGGAGGTCGCCACCGAATCCGATCCTCGCCAACTCGACCGAATCGGCAGCCCGCTCCCCCGCCGTCACAGAACCCATGAACGGCTTGTCGCTGTACTTGAGGTGGGAGTACACCATGTCGAGGTGGCGCTTGCTGACCGGCACGTCGACCGGCTCGCACACGGTGCCCCCACTGTGATGCAGATAGGGCGACATGTATGCCAGCTTGACGAAGTTCTCGAAGTCGGCCAGCGTGGCGTACCGGCGGCCGTTGTCAAGATCGTGCACGAACGGTGAGCCATAGTTCGGGGCGAACACGGTGGCGTTGCCGCCGATCTGAACGTTGCGTTCAGCGTTGCGCCCGTGCTGCACATACGTGGCGGGCGCTGATGCCTGCACGATGCTCCTGCACAGACCTCTCGGGAAGCGCACTCGCGTTCCGGTCACTTCGGCACCAGCGTCGCGGTAACGCTCGATCGCCGATGGGTAGTCGCGGACCTCGATGCCCACTTCTTCGAGGATCGTGTCGGCGTTGTGTTCAAGAATTTCGAGGCCTTCGTCGGAGACGATCTCGAACGGTTTCATCGTTCGCGTCAAGTAGGTATCGGCGATCGTTGCCGTGTTGGCGCGCATCGTGCGGCGACCATCACGGCCTCCCGAGCGACCGCGGCGTGGTTCGTCGTGCTCTGTCATTCGTTTGCTCCTGGTCTACTAATTCCTGTCCTGCGGCGGCGGTTGCGTCCGCCGCCGTCGGCTCGCTCGACTGGTTCTGGCAGGTTCACCAAGGCTGCGAGATACGGCGTCTCGGCGGAGGCATGCGGCATCGCCATGGCAGCGACGAACAACTCCTGGAATCGAGGTTCGGTTGCGGTCTCGATCTTCACGACGTCGCCAACAGCTCGTTCCATCTCGGCTCGAAGGCTGCGCGAGAGCAGCGCTTGAACGGCACCGGTGCCGGCAGCGTTGCCGACAGCTTTGATGTGATCAAGTCGGCAATCGGGGACGAGACCGAGCACCATCGCGTGCAGCGGGTCGATGTGCGCACCGAAAGCACCGGCAAGGCGGATCTCGCTGATCGGCGGGTTGCCAGCGTGCTCGACGAGCAGATCGATCCCGGCTCGGAGGGCCGCCTTGGCGAGTTGGATCGCCCGGATGTCATTCTGCGTGACGGCAATTCGGCCCCCAGAATCGACGTCACCATGCAGGTCACCACGCAGTACGTAGCTGAACGTCCGGCCATCGGCGATCACACGTGATGTGCGTTCGGCAAGCTCGCCTCGGATGACACCGTCTCGATCGATGATCCCAGCGAGAAACATCTCGGCAACAACATCGATGATGCCTGAGCCGCAGATACCGGAAATCGTGATCGAGTCGAGCGCCTCGTCGAATCCGGGCTCGTCAGACCAGGGGTCGACGCCGATCACCTTGAGGCGCGGTTCCAACGTCACGAGATCGATCCGGACGCCTTCAATCGCCCCTGCGGTTGCCCGTTGACCGCTCGAAATCTGGGCGCCTTCGAATGCCGGACCGGTGGGGCTCGACGCCGCGAACTGCCGCCTCGAGTTGCCGAACACGATCTCGGCGTTGGTGCCAATGTCGACCAGCAATTGCATACCAACGGATCGGTGGGGGCCTTCTGCCAAGATCGCCGCCGCAGTGTCGGCCCCGACATGGCCGGCGATACACGGCCCGACATAACAGCGGGCATTCGGGAGTGACAGTTCGAGCTCGTTCGCTGTGGTGATCACTCGGCGGTTGGTTGCCAACGTGAACGGTGCCTGGCCGAGCGGGGTCGGGTCGATCCCGAGCAGTATGTGGTGCATGATCGGGTTGCCGACCAGCACGACTTCGAGCACGCGGTCGCGTGTCGTGGCCGCGGCACCGACGAGCTCGCTAATCAGCTCGTCGAGTGCCTCTCGCACCGACGCCGTCAGTTGCCGTTCGCCACCAGGATTCATCATCACGTACGACACACGACTCATCAGATCTTCGCCGAAGCGAATCTGGGGGTTCATCCGACCGGCGCTCGCCAGCACCTCACCCGTCGACAGGTCACACAGGTGCCCGGCGATCGTCGTCGATCCGATGTCGACAGCAACGCCGTACGCGGCGTCGACGAAACCGGGCCACACAGCAACGAGTTGGTCTGCCTCATCGATGGCCACCGTGACGGCACCATCGTCGCGCTCAAGCGCTGGCTGAAGCGCCGCCAACACGGCGAATGGTGCCGAGGGCTTCGACCTGCCATGTTGCTCGGCTACCGCTTCGCCGACCGCGCCGGCGGCGGTGACCGCATCACCATCAAGATCGTCACCGAGTTCGGCTTTCCGGACTTCCACATACCAGAGCGTGAACGACGGATCGACGGTGATCGGTGGCAGGTCGAGATCCTTGCGAACGACCTGACGATGCCGCTGACTCGAGGCGGGTACGTCGACCACAACATCGCCACACACGCGCGCAGCACACCCGAGCCGGTACCCATTCACGAGCGGTCGGTTGCCGCGGTATTCGGTCTCGATCAGGGCGCGCTCACCGAGCGCAGCCGGCACAACGGTCAGCCCCCACTTCGCAAACGAACCAACCGCCGGTTCGACTTGGCAGCGGCCACAGATTCCGCGCCCACCGCACACCGTGTCGAGGTCGACACCGAGTACACGCGCCGCTTCGAGCACAGTCGTGCCGTGTTCGACGGTGCCGTTCAGACCCGACGGCGTAAAGACGATGCGATGATCGCCCATCGACGATCGATCACTCCGTCGGCCGGCGTCGACGGCGACCCTCGCGGTCACCGCGACCGCCTTCCCCGGCTGGCGCGTTCGGGTCACGATTGGCCCGGATCCACGCCGCACAATCGCGATCGTTACCGGCCAGCACATCGGCCGCCATCACGGCCGACTTGACCTCCGGGTGCATCGGGTTCATGATCGCCGAAGTCATCCCCGAGGCGATCGCCATCGACAGGAACGTGCCGGTGATGTTGTGCCGATTCGGTAACCCGAAGCTGACATTTGAGGCACCGCATGTGGTGTTGACCTTGAGTTCCTCGCGCAGACGGCGGATCAATCGAAATGCCTGCTGGCCGGCCTGACCGAGCGCTCCGATCGGCATAACGAGCGGATCGACGACGATATCGCTGGCGGGGATTCCGTAGTCGGCGGCACGTTCGACGATCTTCTTGGCGACGGCATATCGAACATCGGGGTCCATCGAGATGCCGGTCTCGTCGTTCGAGATGGCTACGACCGCAGCGCCGTACTTGGCGACGAGCGGAAGTACGCGCTCCATCTGCTCGTCCTCGCCCGTGACCGAGTTGACGAGTGGCTTGCCCTGGTACACGGCCAAGCCGGCTTCGAGCGCCTCGATGATCGACGAGTCGATCGACAAGGGAACATCAGTAACGGCCTGCACCAGCTGCACCGCCCGAGCAAGCATCGCAGGTTCGTCGGCGAGCGGAATCCCGGCGTTGACGTCGAGCATGTGAGCGCCAGCAAGTACCTGTGCGAGAGCGTCGGCTTCGACTCGGCTGAAGTCGCCGTTCTTCATCTCCTCGGCAAGCATCTTGCGTCCCGTCGGGTTGATCCGCTCGCCGATCATCACGAACGGCCGATCGAACCCGATCACGACCTCACGCGTCGCTGAACTAATCCGAGTTTCTGTCACTGATCCGTGTCCAATTCTGCGAGTGTTTGCTCGCGTTCTTCGTCTTCGTCAAGTTCTTCGAGCGCCAGCAAAGCCGCCCGGTCGACTTCGGAACCGCTCACGATGTCGGCCGCCAACCCGCCAGAGAAGGCCAGGATTCCGAGGTACTCCCTGGTGTACTCATCTTCGAGCCGAGCGGATTCGGCAACGGCTGCAGCGGCGACATCGCTGTCACACGGCTTGCTCGTGCGACGCCACTGCGCAATATCTTCCTCGGCCGTATAGATCTTGGCCTTGCGTTTGGCCCGATCGACGGCCCGCTGAAACTTGCCGGACAGCACGACCTGGTGCCGATCGCGCCCCGACTGCCCGTTCACCTGGGCGGGGATATCACGCCAGTAGATCGTGACGACCTCCGGCCCACCGGACGACCCGCGGCGCGCCATTACGCCCAAATCCGTTCAGTTATATGCGTCTTGAGGGCGAGGCGGATCGGAATTGCAAACGGTTCCAGGCCGGTCGGCACGTGCTCAAAGGTGAGTTCGAGACGTTGCGCCGCCGCCTGCGCTGCCGCCAGCACAGCCGAGTCGCCACTTTGCGAGAGCAACACGACCCGCTTGTAATTGGCGAAGTACAAGGCCTTCAGCTCAGGATGACGATCGATCCCAAAGGCTTGCCAGATCAGGGCGTCGAAATGCTTGGCGAGGAAGTCGGTCAGGTACAGCGTGCCCAACTCTTGCTCGTGGAGCTCCAAAAAACGCTCGGAGCCGGCGAAGAACTCGTAACAGTGCGCCCCGGGGAGCCGGGTGATCTGATGTTCGCTGGATTCGATGAAGGCATCGAGCAAACCACCAGTTCCGCAGTCGGCGTAGCCGAGAAACACCGGCCGGTCAGTTGCCACCGATGCGAGTCGTTCGGTGATCGCCGGAACGATTCGGTCTGGTCGGTTGTGGAGCGGTGCGGGGAGATAGTCGACCTCGACCGAATCGGTGAGCCCCTCCTGGGTGAGCACGGCGCGCAACTCGCGAACCAGCGCCCCACACGCCAGCACGAGCGGCTTACTCACGCGACCGACGGTCCGGCAGGTTCAGCGGTGCGCAGCCGACGAGCGTTGACAAGTTCCTTCGCCGTCTCGGCGGCGACGGCTGCATCGCGGCAGTAGGCGTCGGCGCCGATCGCGTGCCCGAACTCTTCGTTGAGCGGGGCGCCGCCGCACAGCACGATGTACTTGTTGCGAAGATCCTTCTGATCGAGTGTGTCGATCACGACCTTCATGTACGGCATCGTGGTGGTGAGTAGGGCCGACATACCGAGGATGTCGGGCTTGTGCTCATCGAGTGCCTTGAGGTACTTGTCGACGTCACAGTTGATTCCGAGGTCGATGACTTCGAACCCGGCCCCCTCCAGCATCATCGCCACGAGGTTCTTGCCGATGTCGTGGATGTCGCCCTTGACGGTTCCGATCACGACCTTGCCTACCGACTCTGCGCCGGTCTCGGCGAGCAGCGGGCGCAGGATCGCCATCCCACCCTTCATCGCGTTGGCAGCCAGCAGCACCTCGGGAACGAACAGAATGCCATCTCTGAAGTCGATCCCGACGATCCGCATTCCCTCGACGAGGGCGACGTTGAGCACCTTGTCCGGGGACCACCCGCGGTCGAGCAGAATTGCGGTGCCTTCGAGGATTTCGGGGGCGAGTCCGTCGTAGAGATCGTCGTGCATCTGCTTGACGAGCTCGTCGTCAGGCAGCAGCGCCAGATCGATGTCGTCGAAATCGTCACTCACGGCTCTCCCAGTGTTGTTCGTCCGGCATGTTCCACGATACGGAACGCGTCCACATCATGGAACGATACCAGTTCGCGCCGACCCAGAGCAATGGCCTGGAGTTAGTCAGTTGGTTCAGATGGAAAGTTGCCGGCGAGGCGGATACTCGCCCGGTCGGCGGCATCGACGACCTGAGTGGCGATCGAGTCCGCCTGTCCTGGTGCCGGGAACCGATAACTCGGGCCGTGAGCGTGAATCGCCGCCACCACGTGGCCTGTGGCGTCGTGCACTGGGGCCGCTACCGAGTTGATGCCTTCTGCGTATTCCTCGTACACCCACGCGACCCCTGCGGCGGCCACCGCGGTGAGTCGGGCTCTGAGCGCGTTCGGATCGATCATCGTCCGCGGCGTCGACTGCTGCAGCGGACGCCGAAGATACGCCTCGCGGACTGCCTCACTGAGCGCCGCCAGCAACACCAAACCTGATGAAACCACATGCAACGGAATTCGCTCGCCCGTCCAATCCTTGACCTGGACTGCGTGTGAACTGTCGATCTGATCGAGGTAGTAGACGGACTCGCCGTCGAGCACCGAGAGACCGGTCGCTTCGCCGAGCGCCTCAGCCAGGTCGGTCAGGTGTGGCCGGGCAAGGGCAACAAGGTTGCGACCGGGAGATGCTCCAGCGGTGATGTCGATCAAGCCGCCGCCGATCCTGTAGTCGCCACCGGCATCGAGTTGTTCGACGACACCAAGATCTTGAAGCGTCGACAACAGTCGCGACACTGTGCTCTTCGGAAGTTGCGAGCGGTCAGCCAGTTCAGACACGCCGGCGGCACCGCTCGACAGGCAGCGCAGCAGAGCAAATGCCCGCTCGACCGACTGCACACTCGACATCTCGCGAGTGTAGGAGTTCCAAGATGCGGAACCGGCCCACCTATCGGACCGTGCAGGGACCGATCCCCAACTTCTTCATAGATTAGCGAGGTTATTGAATTCTAGTAACTTCACTAATCTTCGTGTACAATGCCGAATGTGGATCCGATCAGCAACCCGTTCATGCCTGGAGCCGGAACCCCTCCGCCCGAGCTCGCCGGGCGAGACGACCTGATCGAAACGGCGAGGGTGGCTCTCGAACGTGTGCTGCGCGGACGGCCAAGCAAGAGCATGTTGCTGATCGGTCTCCGAGGCGTCGGCAAGACCGTTCTGCTCGACAGGATCCGGGAAGTCGCGGAGCAGAGACG
>JANMTV010000076.1:0-15945 GCA_031390905.1 Ilumatobacteraceae bacterium
GCTACGTCGATAACTGCCACACCTGGACACTAGCGGCGGGACGCTACGGTCAGAGCTTGTGATCGATTCCGTGTTGACTCGAGCGGCGGAAGCCTTGCTGTCTGCCGCCGATGCAGTCGGCGCCGTACTGGCCAGGAATACGGATTGGGGAGCATCGGGCGTGCGTGACGGGCAGTACGCCGTCGACGTCGACGCGGACCGGGCGTGCCTCGACATCTTGTACTCCGCCGGGTACCGCGTGCTCTCCGAAGAAAGCGGGATAACAGGCGGCAAGGGCACCGCGTCAGCACCGATCGTGGTGGTCGATCCACTCGACGGTTCGACGAACGCATCGCGTCATGTTCCGTGGTTCGCATCCGCGCTGTGCCTCGTCGATGACGACGGGCCAGCGGTCGGCATCGTGGTCAATCACGCAACAGGGGAGCGGTTTACGGGAATCCGTGGTCACGGTGCCGAACGTGACGGTGTGCGGATTCGAACGACGGATGCAACCGATCTCGGTACCTCGATTCTCGGCGTCTCAGGCTTGCCGTCCCACCACTATGGCTGGGCGCAGTTCCGTGCCATGGGCGCCTCTGCCCCGGACATCTGCGCCGTCGCGTGTGGTGTGACCGATGCCTGGTGCGACATGATCGACGACGGTCACGGTGTGTGGGACTACCTCGCGTCGGTCCTGATCCTGCAAGAAGCAGGTGGCGCCTCCGCCGAGGTGTTCGGTCGTGAGTTGTGCGTCCTCGATCACGCCGCCCGACGATCGCCGGTGGTTGCCGCCACCACCGACCTGCTCACCGCCGTGCTCATCGAGCGCCGCCGGTGACGTTGTGGGACTGCCCGCTGTGCGATCGGCGGTTTGGTGCAACGAATCGTCCACACGTCTGCGTTCCAGCGTTGTCGATCGATGCGTACTTCGCAAACCGTCCTGCTGACGAGCGGACGATCTTCGATGCGATCCTCGCCGTGTTCGGCGATGTCGATTTGAACCAGATCGAAATCGAGGCAGTGACAGTTGGCGTGCTGTTCCGCGCACGTCGAACGTTCGCCGAACTGCGACCACGCCGCAGTGGGGTCTCGTTGTCGATCGTGCTTCCATCGGCGCTCGAATCTGAACGCGTGACACGACGGGTCCGGACAGGTCTGGGAATCGCCAACGTCTTCGTGATCGTCGATGCTCGCCAGATCGACGACGAGTTGGCTGACTACCTGCGCCAGTCGTTCACCTTCTGCCGATAGCGTCGTTGCGCTCGACGGCATTCGGCTGTCGCGATGCTCCTCGTCAGGAGGTTGGCGTGACCACTGGTCTCAACTCGTCCCCCACGCTCGCCACGATCACCGGTCCGGTGGTCATCATCGGATTCGGTTCGATCGGTCGCGGCACGCTGCCGCTGCTCGACCGTCACATCGATTTCGACAGGGCGCGCTGCACCGTGATCGAGCCCGACGACCGTGATCGTTCGATTCTCAGTGCGTACGGGGTGCGGTATTTGAGCGAGCACATCACCCGCGAGAACTACGTCGACATCTTGACCACGTTGTTGACCGAGGGTTCGGGGCAAGGGTTTTGCGTCAACCTGTCGGTCGATACCGAGTCGGTCGACATCATGCGTTTGTGCCGCGAACTTGGCGTGCTGTACATCGACACTGTCGTCGAGCCGTGGCCCGGTTTCTACTACGACAAGGAGACCGACAACGCGATTCGCACCAACGAGAACCTGCGCGGTTTGGTCAGTGCCGAGCGTCGCGCCTCACCGGGCGGTTCGACTGCAATTTCGTGCTGTGGGGCGAACCCCGGCATGGTTTCGTGGTTCGTGAAAGCAGCCCTCCTCGACCTCGCGGCCGATCTCGGGCGTGATGTCATCGAGCCGGCTGTCGGTGACAGTGCTGGGTGGGCGCGCCTGATGTGCGACCTCGGCGTGAAAGGTGTCCACATCGCCGAACGCGACACACAGCGCACGATCAATCCGAAACCGATCGACACGTTCTGGAACACGTGGTCGGTCGACGGGTTCATCTCCGAGGGTCTGCAACCGGCCGAACTGGGTTGGGGCACCCACGAGAAGTGGATGCCCGCCAACGCACGCACTCACGACGATCCAAACGCGCCAGGGATCTTTCTCGAACAGCCGGGTGCCGAGACGCGCGTGCGAACGTGGTGCCCGTCGCACGGTGCGCAGTACGGCTTCATGGTGACTCACAACGAGGCGTTGTCGATCCCCGATTTCTTCACGGTGCGCGGCGATGACGGTACGGTCGAGTTCCGGCCGACCTGCCACTACGCCTACCACCCCTGCAACGAGGCTGTGCTGTCGTTCCATGAGTTGTTCGGCGCAGCGGCACGCTGGCCCGGCACGCAACACGTGCTCGACGAGCACGAAATCGTCGACGGGCGCGACGAACTCGGTGTACTGCTGTACGGACACGAGCGCAATGCCTACTGGTTCGGCTCGCAACTCACGATCGAGGAAGCGCGTGCGCTGGCGCCGTACCAAAACGCCACCGGCATGCAGGTGACGTCGGCGGTGCTGGCCGGCGTGGTGTGGGCAGTCGAGAATCCTTTGGCGGGGATTGTCGAGACCGACGACATGGATCACCGTCGTTGCCTCGAAATCCAGACGCCCTACCTCGGTACGGTCGCTGGCTACTACACCGACTGGACGCCACTCACCGATCGACCAGGCCTCTTCGCCGAAGACATCGATCCAGACGATCCGTGGCAGTTCCGTAACGTCTTCGTCCACTAATCGCTAACTGCTAACCGCGTGCTCGGGCCGCACACTCGATGATCACGTCGGCGGCTCGTTCGCCGTCCTCCACCGTTGTCTTCCACGACGACACGCTGATACGCATAGCGGTGCCGCCGATCCACTGGGTCGGCCCGCACCAGATTCGACCATCGGCCTGGATTGCAGCGATCGGCGCCGCGGTTGTTACGGGATCGTCGAGTCGCACGAGTACCTGGTTGAGCACGACGTCATTGAGCACCGTAAATCCGGCAGCGTCGAGACGCTCGGCGATTGCGGCGGCGACGTTCGATGTTCGCTGGACCAGGTCGACGATGCCCTGTCGACCCGACGTTCGCAGCACCGACCACACCTCGAACTGGCGGGCGCGTTGCGATGATTGCGGAGTGTGATGCATTGCCTCGTATCCGGTGTCGGGAGGCAGATAGCCGGCCGTCGCAGCAAATGTTCGTCTCAGCGCGCCTGGCCTAGTCACGAACGCGATCCCGCAGTCGTATGTCACATTCAGCCACTTGTGGCCGTCGGTCGCCAAGGAGTCGGCACGGTCGAGTCCTCGCACGAGGTGGGCTCTGGTCGGATCGGCCAATGCCCACAGTCCAAACGCACCGTCGATGTGCAACCAGCCATTCCTTTCGGCGACCCAGTCGGCGATCGACTCGAACGGGTCGAATGCTCCGGTGTTGACCTCGCCCGCTTGGGCGCAAACCAGCACCGGCTCGCCGAGCTCAGGGAGCATCTCTGCTCGCATCCGACCTTGATCATCCGAGGGCACAATCGTCACGCGGTTTCGCCCGAGCTCGACAAGCCCGAGCGACTTCTTGAGCGTCGTATGTGCCCGCTCGCCGATCACGACATTGATCGGCGGGGCGCCGAACAAACCGTCAGCTTGCGCGTCCCAACCGACCGTGGCGAGTAGCGCGTCGCGGGCCGCCGCGAGACAACTGGCGTTGGCGACCGTCGCCCCGGTCACGAACGCCACATCGGTTGTTGTGGCGAGCCCGAGCAGATCGATCAGCTAGCGGCGAGTCACGTCGTAGATCGCCGCTGCGGCTGGCGACATCACCGGAAGGGCGGCATTCTGATCCCCACGCACTCGTGAGAAACGAAGCACCGAGCGCCACCGGGTAGGTGGCCCCGTTGACGAACCCGAAGTAGTTCGGACCAGTCGTCGCCATCGTCGTCATGCCGGCGACATCGCTCAGCAGTCTGAGCGTTGCATCCGGATCCTCGCCATGACTCGGCAGGGGCTCGTCGAGTTTGGCGAGCAGTGCGAGCGCCTCGGAACTGGGTGCAACCTGGCGGCTATCGATCGCTGCCGCGTATGCGATCGCGAGTTGCGACGCGGTCTGCAACAGGTTGATATCGGATGGCGTTCGCATACAGGCATCGTCTCGCATCAGATAGCGATCCGCCAGTTGCGGTTCATACCAGCCAACCCGCCGCCGCTGATCAGACACAGCACCGTGCCCACTCGTTCGCTGGCAATCCGTCACGGAGCGGGTGGGGGTACAGTTGCGCGATGCGACTGACTGCTGCGATCTCCGAGGACTCCGGCTGGTTCGTGGCGCGGTGCCTCGAGGTCGAAGTCGTTAGCCAGGGCAAATCACTCGACGAAGCGCGACGAAACTTGGTCGAGGCGCTCGAACTCTATTTTGAGGACGAATCTGAGATCGTTGTGAACGAGTCGCCGATCATCGTTCCGCTCGATGTGGCTGTGTGAGCCCACCGCTGCCGCAGGTCTCCGGCCACGCTGCGGTGTCGGCGTTGAGTCGCGCCGGTTTCGTGCAGGTGAGCCCACGTGGAAGTCACGTCAAGCTTCGATCGGAGGCCGGACTGACCGTGATCGTTCCGATGCATCGCTAGCTGGCACCGGGAACGCTGAGATCGATCATTCGCCAGGCGAATCTCGACGTCGACGGCTTCATCTTGTTGTTGCGCTGACACCACCGACGGCCTCGGGCACCAGCCGACCGTATCCGGGCAGGCGCGCTTCATACTCATCAACACCTTGCCAACACCGATTGAGCCTCGGGTAGGATTCGTCCGCCTTCGGGCGCATAGCTCAGTTGGTAGAGCGCTTCCCTTACAAGGAAGTGGTCGGGGGTTCGAGTCCCTCTGCGCCCACGCGTTGTCGAAGTTACAACGTTTCCGCAGGTCAGGGGCACTTTCTGGCGGTTGAACGCAAACCGGCTCCCCGGAGCCGGGCTGCAGTCCGAGATCCAACGGGGAATCTCATCGAATTGTGCCAATCCTTGTGACTTGAGCGAACCAGCTCAACAACGATCCGGACGTGGCCACTGGAGTGACCCCCGGTTGACGGCACCTACCGCGAGGTGTGACGTTTGCCGACATGCCCCCACACTTGCGGAGGTTCGACCCCGACGCCTGGCTCGATCCCCGCGACCACGCGGCCGCTCGGGTCGCGTGGTGCCGCGCTCACGGGTTGTCGTTCGTCGACCTGCTCCTCGCGGAACTGGCCGAGCGGCCGCGTCTGGCGGGGTTCGACAACCCGGAGCAGTCGTTTCCCGGCCGATGGTGAACCGGAAGGTGATGGCGATGACTGACGACGTCAGAGGTTAATTCCTGAGCACGTATATTGCCATGGGTGACATCTTAGTTTCATCGCGCCACTCTATTGAATCATCACTAGAACCGAGCGGTTTGTGAAGCTTGGCAAGCATTAGCCCAGCGCGTTCGGCGGCTCGTCTGTAATCATCCTCAGCCCAGTAGTAGTCGTATAATACTACGTCAATGCCCCGGATAAGCAGTTTAACCGTGTCGCCGCTATGGAGCGGCTTGTCGTTCTCTGGAAACGAGTATGACAACGATACCCAATTTCCTTCGGTAGCTTCCGTCGAAGCGGTCACAAATATGATGATGCCATCCTTCCGAAGCACTCGCTTCATTTCTTTGAGAATGTCCTCGATCTCTTCGATTCGCGACACTTCCAGAAACACAAAGCTAGAAAAGACCAGATCGAATGCAGAATCCTCGAAAGGCAGGTGCCCGCTAGGAATATGGTGATACTCGCCCGACCTATCTTTGGATCGAGCTTGCTCTAGCATCTCCTGGCTAACGTCTACGCCAACCGCATCGAAGCCTTGGCGCTTCAGAAATCGTGTTGAACGCCCAGCGCCGCAGCCATAATCCAGCACAGATGCAATGGACCCTGAATACTCCCGGATCAGCATGGGAATGTCGCGAAATGCCAGGTATTGTGTTCCTTGCATTTCGAGCTCGGCATATTCGCCGGCATGTTTTTCATAGTCATGTGTCTTGATGCTCATCTGACCCTCCTTCGCAAACGAACTGCGCCCGTCGATCATAGGCGATGGCGGGTAGCAGTTCTTATCGTTCGGTGATTTGCACCCCGTGGGCGATCCCGGCGGTGATGTTGTTGTTCGGCGCGTTGGCAGCAGGCAGTGGCGACGATGCCACTGAGACGGCCGGCAGTTCGGGACGCATCGCCTTCACCTCAAGCTGCGGGCGTCGCCGCCCTGCCCGGGTTCGTTCGGGAAGGACGCCGAGTCCTGCTCCGCCCCAGGCCAGCGATGGTGTCGTGCCACGTGAGCCATGACCGTCGTCCGATGGACGCCGAACGCGTTCGTCACCGAGTCGATGGTCTCACCATCGTGGCGCCGATGGACGAGCTCGGAGATGTCGTCGTCGGACAACCGTCGCTGGTGTTGCACCACCGGGTCTGCCCTGCGAGTGGGGATCGGGCGTCCGAGCACGACCGGCAGAAGTCTCGTCATTGCGAGGAAGGCGTCGCGGGGGTTCGAAAGCCGTCCCTGAAGGTCCACAAATGTTCACTCGCGCATGTACTGCCACGGGAACTCGTTGGTGGGTGGTTTCGCTGTAAATAATTTCGTACCTGTCGGAACCCACATAATGGAGATGGGACAGACCGACACCTCCTCAGTTCACATGCACTTCGAGCACCGCTTCCTCGCCAGTTCCGGAACCTGGGATGTAGGAGGTACCTGGACAGCGTTCTGCTCGCGAGCCGCGTTGGCGACGCTGAACAATGGATTGTCGACCAACCAATTCGTACTGGCCAAGAACTCGGCTGGCACGGTATACGATGCTTCGTGCAGCAATATTATCGGAAGCGATGTGGCCGTAAACGGCGGCTTCGAGACCGCGACGGTCGACTCATGGGGTCGCACGGGGCCTACAACCAACTGGGCGTTGCAGACCGCGCAGGCGTATAGCGGGGCGTGGGGCTTGTATACGAACAAGAACACTTCGGCGACGTCCTCTGTCTACAACGACCGAGCCATCACGGTTCGCGAAGGTGAGCGATATCGCGCCACCATCCGCCTTAGGGCTAGTGGAAGCCATACGTTCAGTGGGACGTTTGCGATCTGGTTCCTCGGGCCCGGTGGTAACAACGTCGCTACGCAGAATTTCAGCGTCGGATCTTCGTGGACCACGGTCTCGGTCTCGCTGACAGCACCGGTGTGGGCGGATGTCATTCGTGGCGAGGTGTACCTAACGACGAATGGCCTTAATCTGACCGTCGACGCTCTGGTTGTACAGGAGGCGTACTAGGCATGGGCGAGGTCGTCGGAGCTTACGAGAATCAGCACCAGCGAAAGCGCCCGTTTCGGCGGTTTACCATCGCCATTTCGGCAGTAGTGCTCGCCTCGTGTGGCAGCACTGATTCAGATACAGAGGGCGTCGCCCCGCGTTCGTCCTCTGAGCCGTCCGCCTCGGAGCCTACGGTCGAGGTACCGGAGTCGACGGCTCCGTCGTCGCCGGTAGCAACCAGCGATCGTGGATCACCGGGTCAGCTCGATGACTATTTGGGATTGACGATCACACCGGACGAGACGGCGGCTCTGGAGGCGCCAAATTTCGATGAGCTCGATGCTTGCGTGGCTGCCAGCGGTTTCACTTATGCGACTCCCAACGTCGAGTTTGACCCGCTGCTCACCGACCGGATTCTTGACCCGGTTGGTTTTGGCGATACGTATGGATACGGCTACTTCCAACTCGATATCGCGCGAATCGAGTCCGCCCCTGAATCGATCCCGTCGCTGCCTCCGGTGACTCGTCCGTCCGGTTACGACGAGGCGCTTATCCAATGTCAGGATGAGCACCCGTACCGCATGGAGGCGGTCATGCCCGAAGCAGAGGTACTGAACCGCGCCTTCGAGCTGACCGGCGAGTTCGAGGTGAGCGACGCAGAGTATGTCTCCGCCCGGGCGAACTGGGCAGTTTGCATGACCCAGTCTGGGATCGTGGTCACGACCGATGCCGATGTGAAAGCGTTGCTCGCAGAATCGCTAGAGCCGTACGCGATTCCTGCCGACGAAAGCCAGGAAAGCACTGAGACGCCATGGATAATCTCTCCGGGAGAGCTTGACCAGCTCGTCGCATTCGAGCGCGAAGTGTACGGCAAGGACATGACGTGTAGAGATTCGTCAGGTTTGATCGCCGCTGAAATCAGGATCGAACAGCAAGTGATCGAGATCCTCGTTTCCGAGTTCGGCTTCGCAGGTGCAACTCTCCCGTAGCGGAGCCGTGCATGCCGATTCGGGGCCACTCTGGGCAAATCGGATCGATCTCGTGGTTGGATGAGTCCGTCGGGGAGAGTCCAGGCTTCGGCCGGTCGACCGCGCTCGGGTATGCCGTTCTCGCTGTGCTCGCCACCGGGTGCGGCGCTGACGATCAGGCGAGCGGGATCGATGCTCCCGACTCGGGTTGATGTTGCCTCCGGCTGGGCTCTGGGCCGGCGCCGTACATGGACTTTGGGTCGCAGCGGGTCTTCTACCTCCATGGCGGCCTTCACCTATACGACAGCGGCACCGAATTCGCCAAGATCACCTACTCGCGGACCGAGATCCCGCTGGTTGATCAGATCCGCGAGGCACTCGCCGAAGGCCGGTACCCCTGATCATCGCAGAAGGTTCGAGCGACGAGAAGGTCACGAAGATCCTTCACAGCGCCTACCTAAACCACGCCATCGGATCGTTCGCTCGGATCACCGGCTGCCTGTTCACCTACGGGCTCTCGCTTGCTGCCAACGATGCCCACCTGATGCGCCGCATCGCCGACAACACCAAGCTCAAGGGGCTGTATGTGTCTCTGTACGGCAACGGCGGCAATCCCGGGTGTTTCGCAGTCAGGACGGGAGGTTCGGCGCGAGCACTTCGGCTCGGCCGTAGTGGCCGACGGCGTCGAAGTAGCGTTTGGCGTGCAGCGCCACCCGCAGGTCGCAGTCCGCGACGACGATCCCCTCAGCGTCATAGAGCGGGCCGGCGATCAAGTTGCCGTCGGGCGACACGATGCAGGCACCGCCGCGCCCAAGGACGTCGACGTCGGCGGGCAACGCCACCGGAAAGTCATCCGGGAACGCGCTCGCCGGAATGTACTGCGGAACGCTTACGACGAACGCCCCTGCTTCGATGGCGATGTGTCGCACTGACGCGATCCAGCCGTCGCTGTCGTCGGCTGTTGGCGCGAGCCAGATCTGTGGGCCGCCCTGGTACACGCGCCATCGCGCCAATGGCATGCGGTTCTCCCAGCAGATCAGTCCACCCACTCTGGTGCCGCCGGGTAGCTCGACAACACCGAGGTCGTCGCCGGCGCCTACCCCATGGAACACACGCTCGTGCATCGTGGGCATCAGCTTGCGGTGCCGGTGCAGCACACCTTCGCCACCGATCACCAGCAGCGTGTTGTACAGCGACCCGGGCCGGTCATCCTCGCGCTCGTTGATGCCGATAGCCAGATGAACGCCGCGGTCGGCGCAGGCCGCGATTAGCCGATCGACTTGCGGTCCGTTGACGTCGATACTTGACGTCCACATCCGCATCCACAACTCGTCGCAGCTTCCGCTCCACTGCGCCGCCTGTGCCGCCCACGCCCCGCTCGGGTATGCCGACACGAAGCACTCCGGGAAGACGACGAGGGTAGCCCCATCGTCGGCGGCCTCGCCGAGGAGGGCAATTGCCTTGTCGATAGTCGCTTCGGCATCGAGGATCACCGGTGTTGCCTGGACCGCTGCGACACGCACTGTCTGGAAGCTGGCCACTCGCGGGAATGATAGAGCTATCGTCGGACGAATGACGAGCTTGCTCGACGAGACGGACCTCATTGTGAAGCGCAGGCCCATGCTGATGGGGAAACGCGTGGGCTACGACGTTCTCGACCAGCATGGCAGTGTCCTAGGATCGGTGGTGCAGGCCGGCCGCGACAACCTCGAAAAGCTGTTGCGGCCGCGTCGCTCCGACAATGCCAGAACCTCGTTCGAGCTGACCGAGCATTCCGGATTGGTGGTCCTCCGGCTCACCCACATCCAGGCCGCCAGGAGCTCGCTTGTGGTCGAACTACCGAACGGAGCTGAGGTTGGCCGGATCCGCTTGGAGAACATCTTTGGCAAGTCCCGATTCGCGCTCGAGGTCGCAGGTACCGGAGTCGGGGCGATGACAGCCGAGACGTGGCGCAAGAAGAACTTCGTTGTCGTCGATGGCCAGGCGGCCGAGTTCGCCCGCATCGAGATGACCAGCGGGAGTTCAGGTGACCACTCGCACAGCAACGACTACACCGTCCAAATCAATCGTCGCCTGGAAGATCCACTCCGATCGTTGGCGGTCGCGGCAGTCATCGCCGTGGACATGATCCTCTGGAATCGCTAGCGAAGTCAGACGGAGTAGGTGCGCCGCGTGCCCAGGCGGATCTCGTTCAACCATGAGGCGCTCTCGACGGCGTTGGGCTCGTCTGTTTCAATGGCGTGGTGGAGACTGCGGTGATCAGGTGCCGAGGCTATTGCGGTGTGCGAGAACGATGACACCGGGTCGATCTGGGGCGTGGGTCTTGGCGAGGATGTTGGATACGTGATTGCGGACGGTCTTGGGGCTGAGCACGAGGTGCCGAGCGATCGTCGCGTTGTCGAGACCGTCGGCGACGAGCTGCAGGACGTCAAACTCTCGGTCGGTCAGTTGCGGGAACGGGCGTGTCTGGGAGGCGCGCCGGACGTGTGCCAGCTCACTCACCCCCTGGACGAGCGTGTGGTCGAGCACGATGTCACCGGCGGCGGCAGTCCGCACGGCATGCTCAACCCGCTCGGGGCTGGCCCCCTTCACAAGGTATCCGCTGGCACCATCACGCAGAGCGGTGATCGCTCCGTCGAGGTCCTCCGACATCGTCAAGATGACGACCCGCACCTCGGGGTGGTGCTCGGCGAGCCACCGGTTGACCTCCAGCCCGGAGGCACCCGGCAAGTGGAGGTCGAGCAGCAGCACGGCGGGTGACACGGCCTCGATGAGCGCCGCAATCTGGTCGCCAGTCTCAGCCTCACCGACGAGTTCGATGCCGTCCATCTCGCTGATCGCCGCCGCCAGCCCCATTCGGAACATCGGGTGGTCGTCGACGATGGCGACTCGCAGGGGTGTGGCACGATCGATCACGTCTGCATCACCGGGAGCCGGACGTGGATGTGGGTGCCGTGGGGTTGACGGGGAGTGATCTGAACGCTGCCGCCGAGCTCGGTCGCCCGCTCGCGCATCGCTGTCCATCCCACGCCGACCGGGCCGCCGTCGACGACTCCTACGCCGTCGTCGACGACGTCGATGTCGACATCGACGTTCGAGCCGGTCGATATTGTCAACCAGCAGTGGGCCGCGCGAGCGTGGCGGACGACGTTCGTCACGGCTTCGGTGACGATCCGGTAGATCGCCACCTCGACCACGGCCGGCAGTTCGATTCGCGGATTCGGCATGGCCAGGTGAAATTCGAGGTCGTCGCTGATGGTGCGAGTGAACTCTCCGACGGCGTCGACGAGACCGAGCTGGTCAAGCGCTGTCGGCCGCAGGTCACGCACAATTCGCTTCACCTCGATGACGAGCGCATCGACCTCGTCGGCGGCCCGCGTGAGGAGCTGAAGTGTCGCCGTCCCGATCGCGGGATCGGTCGCGCGATCGAGTTGGCGCAGGGCTGTGCGCAAGCCGAGGGACACCCCTGTCAGGCCCGGGCCGAGGCCATCGTGGAGGTCACGACGGAGCCGACGTCGCTCCTCCTCCCGGGTCGAAGCGATCGCCACACTTGATTGGCGCAGTTCAGTGGCGAGTCGGACCCAGCCGACGGCGAGGCCTACTGGACCGGCGAGCTCGGCCAGGATGTGTTCGTCACGTTTCCGAAGGTACGGGCCATGCTCCCAGCCGACGATCAGTCGTCCGACGACCTGATCGCGTTGTTCGAGTTCCACCACTCGTTGGTAGGTGGTAATCGGACCGGTAGCCGCAACGCGTCGCCAACCGTCGGGAATCCGGACGTCAATGGCAACGGCATCGAGCCTCAGCTCACGCTGAAGGCTGGTGACGAGCGCAGGCAGTAGTTCGCCGTCGGAGTCGGCGCCGACGTGGTCGACGACGCCACGCACGACCTCGAGCGGGTCGTCGCGGGCCCCCCACACGAGCCGATCGACCGTGCCGCGAACCCAGTGCCTCGCTGGCTCGACAAAGATCGCGATGATGCCCGTTGTTGCGATCAGCAGCCACGTCGATCCGTTGCCGCCGAGGAACCGCCCGAGCCCGGCGACGACGCCGGTGTAGACCGCGATGATCGCAGCGGAGAGCACGAGCCAGCCGATGACATCGTGCGCGACACCCTGGAATCGGCCAGCTCGCTCGCGCATCGCCCTCACGATCACGCCGACGACGAGCAGCGGCAGGGTGGCGATCAGCAGCAGCGGGCCGACGACATCACTGCCCCGAAAGCCCCACCCATCGATGTTGATTCGCTCGGGCACGACAGCCAGCCAAGCGACAACGGAACCAGCCGCCAGCCAACCCTGGAGAGGGTCATCGGAGTTTCCTCGCGATCGCCACCAAGTCGTCACGAGCAGCATCGTGGCGACGGTGGCGGAACCCGCCACGAGCCAAGTCGCGATATCGACGACGTCGATGCCCGGAGACTGCGCCCCGGCTGCCTCTCCGACGACGGTGGCGGCGACGAGTGCGGCAGTCGTCCACCACATGACCTCGAATCCCCGCCGACGCCCCCTCACTGCCAGCTCCCACGGCACCAGCGCCACGAGCACCCCGGTGGCCAGTGGCCGTGCCCACGAGTCGATGTCGTTGGCCCCGTGCCAACCGGCGGCGCGTCGGATGGTGGCGGCGTAGCCGCTTGAAGCTGTCGCCAGAACGACCACGGCAACGGCGGCGGCGCCGCCGATCAGGAGGCACCAGGCCAGCCGACGGTGACCGAAGCGGGTCAGCAGCGCGGTGCCGACGACGGCGTCGACGAGGCCGACGACGAGAAAGGCGACGAGCCACCAGTGCTGTTCCGCAGAACCGGTGCGAGCGACCTCCACGCTCAGCACAACACCGATCGCGGCAAGCCCGGCCAGGCCGAGCAGCCGAGCGACTTCGATGCTTCTCGCCCGGCCCGCCGACGCGGCCGGCGTAATCGACCCGTTCTCGCTCATTCGCACCCTCCGACTCGACTGTATAACGCCGGGCGTCCCGAGTGGATGGTACTCGTGTCACGACGTGTGCCCGTCACGAGATCGGGACCTGGCGGCACGGTGTCGTGATCACGGCCAGATGCGCCCGGGACACCCACCGGCAGATGATGAGGCTCGTACCCAACGCTCGGAAGGAGCACATCATGTTCACACGCAAACTGGTTCGCATCGGTCGCGCCGCAGCGATCCTCGCTCTATTCACCCCGTTCGTCGCTCACGCACGCGCCGATGCGGGCCGAAACCAACCGCACCTCGCTGGCCGTGCCGTTCTGCCCGCCAACTCCTATGCGCCTGGACCGCCGTCTGGCTTCGGCCTCGTGCCCGTCGGAAGCACGCACACGGTGATCAACGGCATCACCTTCCCGACTCCGTCGCAGCCTGTGGAAGGGTTCTCGGGAGTCCTGACCGGTCGCTCGCCCGGCGAGTACCTGGCAATGCCGGACAACGGCTTCGGTGGCAAAGCCAACTCGCGTGACTTCCTGATTCGCGCCTACTACGTGACGCCGGATTTCAAGACTGCAAGAGGTGGATCCGGTGGCGTCGCCGTCGGTGAGTACATCCAGTTCGCCGACCCTGACGGCGTGATCGGATTTCCGATCGTACGCGAGGGCACGCCTGAACGCTGGTTGACCGGCGGCGATATCGACCCCGAGTCGGTGCAACGCGACCACAAGGGTGATCTGTGGGTGGGTGACGAGTTTGGGCCGTGGATCCTCCACTTCGACGGCTCCGGTCGCCTTGTGGAGCAACCGATCGGTCTGCCCGACGGGTTGATGTCACCAAACAACCCGCACGTGGTCGGGCCACCAACGGTGAACAACAGCCGGGGTATCGAGGCGATGGCGATGACCGCGGATGGGCGCCACCTGATCGTCGTTCTCGAAGGTGCGGTACCCGGTGACGAGCCGTTCGCCAGGCGGATCTACCAGTACGAGACGAACACTGCCGAGTTCACGAGGCTTTCGGATTACCGGGTCGAGGCTGCCAGTCACTTGGTTGCCGACGTCCAGGCCCTCAACGCCCATCGGTTGGTCGTGATCGAGCGTGATGGGGGACGAGGGCTGACGGCCCTCTTCCGCCGACTCTACGCTGTCGAACTCGGTGTTGCCGGAGCGACAGCGGCCAAGAGGATGGTCGTCGACCTGGCGGCGATCCCCGACCCCGACCTGATCTCGTTGCCGGTGATCCACGACGGCGATGTCGGACTCGGCGATCCCTTCAGGGTCGCATGCGAGTCGATCGAAGCAGTGCACGTGATCTCCCATGCCAGGTTGTTGCTGGCCTGCGACAACAACTTCCCCAACACCGGTCGCAACCCAGCGTTGGCGGACGACAACGAGTTGATCGTCGTCAAGGCTCCAGGCCTGTGACTGTCACGGATGGCCCGCGTGAATCGGGGTGGTGCAGCCAGTTCGGGATCTGGCTGCACCACGAGAGACGCTCTCAAACGCATTCGTGGGTCGTGCGTCGCAGGCACGACGCACGACCGCCTCGATCATTCGTGCGGATTGCAACCCAATGGTGTTCACATGCAGGTGTATGGAGCCCGTGTCTCACGATCACGCTGTTGGTGCTGGCAATCGGAGCGGCCGGAGTTCGCGGTGCAGACTATCCTGCGCACTTCCTCCGGGCACTCCTGTGGGAGCGCTCGGGGGCGTCGACGTGGAACAACTACTGGTATGGCGGTCACCCGACACCGTCCTACAGCATCCTGAGCCCGCCCCTGACGGCGATCATCGGACCTTTCGGCGTCACCGCGATCGGATCGATCGCAGGCACGTACTGGTTCTCACGTCTGACCGAGGCGCTGCTCGCTACGACGTCGACCACCCTCGCCAACCACGTCTTCGCAGTGGTCGTCGGCGTCAACGTGGTCGTCGGCCGGGCACCGTTCGCGTTAGGGCTCGCGCTCGGTCTCGGAGCGCTCTGGGCCTGGCATCGAGGATCGCTCCGGGTCGCAGTTGTCGCCTCCGTCCTGACTCCGCTCGCCAGCCCCGTTGCGGCAGCATTCCTCGCGATCGCGGCGGCCGCCGTGGCGCTCGACCATCTGCGCCGCCGGTCGTGCGGGCTCGATCGCATCAAGGCTTTACAGGGGATCGTGATCACAGCCGGCGCGACTGTTCCGATCGCCGTGATGACGGTGCTGTTCCATGCGCCGGGGCGATTCCCGTTCCGGGGCGGCCACTTCGTCGCCTCTGTCGTGGCATTCACGCTGGTGGCCGTAGTCGTCCGACTGCCCGCCATACGAATCGCCGCCGCGCTCACTGTGCTTGCGTCGGTCGTGGTGTTCCTCGTCCCGAACCCGCTCGGCGGGAACTTCGTGCGACTCACCCAGATCGCCGTCGTTCCACTCGGCGTGACCGCCGCCCGTTCGGTCGGCCGGGCGCTGGTCACCCCGTTCACTTTGCTCCTGGTCGCCGGCATCGGGTGGAGTGTCCAGCCGGCGATCACCGCCGCGCTCGACTGGGCGGGTGACGAGTCGATCGACAGCAGTTTCCACCAGCCCCTGATCGCCCAAGTGTTGACACGTAACCACGACGGTCGGCCGCTCGGCCGTCTCGAGATCCCGTTCACCGTGAATCACTGGGAGAGCTTCTTCGTCGCATCGGAAGTTCCCTTCGCCCGTGGCTGGGAGCGGCAGGTCGACCTCGACCGAAACGAGGAGTTGTACGACGAAGGCCTGACGGTCGGCGACTACCACGATTGGCTGCTCGACAACGCCGTGCGTTGGAT
>JANMTV010000150.1:0-14444 GCA_031390905.1 Ilumatobacteraceae bacterium
CGAGGGTGTCGAGGCGCCGGCACAGGCGGCAGCACTGCGCGAGCTCGGGTGCGAACGGATGCAGGGCTATCTGTTCGGACGCGCCGTGTCACCATCGAATGCGTGCGAGTTGGTGGAGACAGCCAATCGGCTGCTGGTGCCGGCGATGAGCGGTCGCGTGAGGGTCGGCGGCCCTTCGTCCTGGCCAAACCATCAATCGATCTAGCTGTTCGATCTAGCTGTTCGATCTAGCTGTTCGATCTCACTGTTCGATCTACCGGCCGGCCGGCAGGATTCGCGGCGTGGCATCGCGGCGTGGCATCGCGCGACGTGGCATGGAAGGAATCGGCTCGGGAAGATCGGCGACGTACCACGTTTGACGATCGACCACGGAGACTGAGCCCTGCGGGAATGCGCCGGCAATTTGATTGACGAGCTGGTCGGTGTCGAACATGGTGCGATTGAAGTCGCAAATGTCGAATACAAGCTTCCCGCCGACGCTTGCGGGAATCTGCCACATCTCGGTGTACAGCCGACTGAACAGCGTCAACCCACGTTGGCCGGGGGCCACCATCACATAGATCCCAACGTAAATCGCGTTGCGTGCGGCATGCTCCGGGTACTTGCTTCGAAGGAAATCCGGTGAGAGTTCGGGCACTTCTTCCAGCACGTTCGTGACCAATCCGAAGCCGACAGGGACTCCCGCCTGCCATGCCACGATCTTGGTGAAGTTTGGGTTGGCGAAACAGGCGATCATCTCATCGCGTTCTGACGACTGCTTCTGAATCGCCAACTTGGCCAGCGGAGCGAAGTTGGCGTGATACGCAACCCACAGTTGTTCGGCAAGTTCGCCAGTCAGCGACAACTCATGCGTGATCGTGACTTCTTGCGATCGGCTAGTCGACCCATCCGACGTACGAGGACGCTCGACCAGACTGGTCGTCGGCTTCCGGCGCGTTTGGAGCCGCAATGTTGCCGGTCGACTTGCTGGCCGAGTTGCCGGTCGACGAGTCGTGTGAGCGACCTCGTGAAGTTGATCCGTCATGAACGCGACGTTACCATGCATGCTCGTACTGGTGTGACCCTGGGTGGTTAAAACAGCGTCAACAGTGGTCATGGTTCTTCAAATATCGACGTTGCGTCGACATGAGGTTGACGCAACGTTGATAAAACTTGACTGCAAACGGCGTCGAGTAGTTATGTCACTACTCAACGGGCGGGTCCTCCGACAGTGGGGTCGCTGGCGGTTGGGTTGCTGGCGGTTGGGTTGCTGGTCATGGAACCGTGTTGTCAGGCCCGGGCGCCACAGATCCGGTTGATGCCGGGGTCGCCTCGGTCGCCGCTCGCTGACGACGGCGAAGGAACCAGCGCACCGCCAGCGCTGCGAGGCCACCGACGATCAAAAACGGGGCGAGCACAGCCAGTACGTACACGACACCGAACAGGAACGCCACGAACGCATTCCATCCATCCTGCAGGGCATCGAGAATCCCGGGATCCTGCTCGATCTCGGGCACCTGTTCAGAGGGGAACACCTCAATCGTTACCGTCGACAGTGCAACCCGATCTGACAGGTTGCGCTGTTGCGCTTCGAGTAATTCCAGTTCCGTCAGTCGACGAGTCAGCTCGCCCTCGAGCGTGACGAGATCTGTCAGGGCAACGGCCTGATCCATGAACCTGCGAACGCTCTCGACGCTCTCTCGGGCGTTCTCGATCCGAACATCAAGGTCGATCAGCTGCTCGGTGACGTCCTGCGCGCTCTGCCCGATCGACCGAACCTGTCCAGTCCTGTTGAGTCCGTCGAGCAGTCGATCGACCTGATCCGGCGGCACCTTGACGACCAACGTGGCGAAACCGCCATCGACGCCGGTGCCGTAGTTGACATCAGCCTGTGCGACGCCGCCTCCGAGCTGGTTGGCCTCGTTGGTGATCGACGCCACAGTGGCGGCGATGTCGTCGCTGCCCATCGTGACGTGCATCTCGATAATCACATCGCGGCCGATAACACCAAGGTCCAACCCGCCGCCATCCTCATGAGCCGAATCCGCCACCGCCTCGCCGTTGATCGCGATATCGGCGGCTTCCGCCGTGGCCATGGCGGACTGTTCTGCTGTCGCAGGATCGGCTCCCGCGTCCTCGGCGTCGTCGTCGCCGCCACATGCTGTGAATGCGATCAACGCAATCAGCGCCACAGACCTGAATCGGCGCAATCGAAGTAAACCGTGCGGATGAACACGGACGTTGCGATGTGTTGTGCTCCCCATGCGGATTGGACGTTACGTCACCCGGTTCGGTTCCCGTGCAAGACTCTGAACAACCATGGCGTATCAACGCGACATTCTCGACGACTTCGCCGAGAGCAGGAAACCGAAGCAGTACCCAACGATCGAGGTGTCGATGGGTCTTGTCATCGAAGATCGCGCGAGCGGGTTCGTCGGCGATGTCGTGCGTTGGAACTATGAGGCCGTCACGCTGCGCGACCGAAAGCAGCAACTCCGTTTCTTCACCTGGAAGCCGGGCGGATTCCTGTTCGAAGGCAAACCGGTCAGCCTCGTGCGGCCAACGGCAACCCCGGCGATCACGGGCAATCGGATCACCGCTTCCGGCTCGATAGCGGGTGACGGAATCGCCAGGGTTGCCAAGGCAAGCCGGATCTGGGTCGAAGGTAAGCACGACGCCGAACTGGTCGAACACGTGTGGGGTGACGATCTCCGCGAGTTGGGAATCGTGGTCGAACCGATGCACGGTGTCGACGATCTTGCTGCCGCCGTCGCCGACTTCCAGCCGGGTGGTCAGCGTCGATTGGGTGTCCTGCTCGACCATCTCGTCGACGGTTCCAAGGAGTCCCGGCTCGCCACCGCCGTCGCTGATCACCCATCGGTGCTGATTGCAGGGCATCCGTATGTCGACGTGTGGGCCGGCATCCGGCCTAAGGCGCTCGGCCTCACGAAGTGGCCCGACGTTCCGCGGGGCCAGCCGTGGAAGCAGGGCATGTGCGCCGCCCTCGGCGTTGCGTTCGATGGCTTCTGGCCCAAACTTCGGAATCGCGTCCATACCTTCGCCGACCTCGAGCCCGAACTTGTCGGAGCCGTGGAGCGCCTGATCGACTTCGTCAGCGACGAGTGAATCGCCCCCATCTGCGAATCCGATGGGGTCGCGTTCTTGGCGATAGTCGCCATGAGATTGCGGGCTTGTGAATGCCTGCCGACTAGCTTTCGGACTCATGGCACAAACGATCACGCCGGGTTCAGGGCGTCGCGATCCTGTTTCGGGGACCGCTGTAGGCAAGGGCCGAAAGCGCAAGCCGTTTCTGCTCGATTTGTACTCCACGGCTGTCGGGAAGAAATACGTGATGGCGATCACCGGCATCATCGGGATCGGTTTCGTGATCATGCACATGATCGGCAACCTCAAGGTGTACCTCGGGGCGATCGAACACAACGGCGAGTCGGCATACGACGTCGACGTGTATGGCGAGTTCCTCCGCGAGCTACTCGTGCCGATCCTGCCACACGGTTACACGCTCTGGATCCTGCGACTAACGCTGATCGGTGCGGTGATCCTGCACATTCACGCCGCCTACTCCCTCACGATTCTGAACCGCAGGGCGCGACCGGTGAAGTACCAGTCAGCGCGTGACTATCAGGTCGCAAATTTCGCCAGCCGTTCAATGCGTTGGACCGGCATCATCGTGCTTCTGTTCCTGTTCTGGCACCTCGCCGACTTCACCTGGGGTTGGGTCAACCCCGACTTCGAATACGGTGCGATCTATCGCAACCTCGACGCCAGCTTGAGCCGGGTGCCGGTTGCGATCCTGTACATCGTCGCCAACATCGCGCTCGGCATACACCTGTTCCACGGCACATGGTCGCTGTTCCAGTCGATCGGGTGGAACAACCCGAAGTTCAACCAATGGCGAAAGGGCCTGGCGGCTGGTGTCGCCACGCTGATCGTTGTTGGCAACGTCTCGTTCCCGATCATGGTCCTCGCCGGCGTGATCGAGTGGAAGCCGCTCTGAGGAAGATCGCACGATGAACATGCCACTTGATCCCAAGATCCCTGCCGGTCCGTTAGCCGACAAGTGGGATTCGTTCAAAGACGACGCCAAGCTCGTCAACCCGGCCAACAAGCGCAAGTTCAAGATCATTGTCGTTGGCACCGGCCTGGCTGGCGCGTCGGCGGCGGCAACCTTGGCCGAACTCGGCTACGAGGTCGACGCCTTCACGTTTCACGACTCACCGCGGCGAGCGCATTCGATCGCCGCCCAAGGCGGTATCAATGCCGCCAAGAACTACCGAGGCGACGGCGACTCGATCCATCGCCTGTTCTACGACACGATCAAGGGTGGAGATTTCCGGGCCCGCGAAGCCAACGTGCATCGGCTCGCCGAGGTGTCGGTCGACATCATCGACCAGATGGTCGCCCAGGGTGTCCCGTTCGCCCGCGAGTACGGAGGTCAACTCGACACGCGGTCGTTCGGTGGCGCCCAGGTCAGCCGGACGTTTTACGCACGCGGCCAGACCGGCCAGCAACTGCTCGTCGGGGCCTACCAGCAGCTTGCCCGTCAGGTCGGTTTGGGTGGCGTTCGGCTGTTCAATCGGATGGAACTTGTCGATGTCGTCACGGTCGACGGGCGCTGCGCAGGCATCGTCACGCGTGACCTGTTGAACGGTGAGATCTCGTCGCACGCAGCTCACGCTGTAGTGATGGCCACCGGTGGCTATGGGAATGCCTTCTTCCTGTCGACCAACGCCATGCAGTGCAACGTCACCGCGGCGTGGCGCGCCCACCGCAAGGGTGCCGCCTTCGCCAACCCGTGCTACACGCAGATCCACCCGACGTGCATTCCGCAAGCCGACGACTTCCAATCGAAGCTCACCTTGATGTCGGAGTCGCTGCGTAACGACGGTCGCGTGTGGGTGCCGACCAATCCCGATGAGACCCGCCCGGCATCGCAGGTGCCGGAGGATGAGCGTGACTACTACCTCGAACGGATCTACCCGAGCTTCGGCAACTTGGCCCCTCGCGATATCGCCTCCCGAGCTGCCAAGCGGGCGTGTGATTCTGGTCGAGGTGTCGGCCCGCTCAAGAACGGCGTCTACCTCGACTTCGCCGACGCAACCAAGCGGCTCGGTCAGCCAGTCGTCAAGGAGCGCTACGGGAACCTGTTCGACATGTACGAACGGATTACCGGTGAGAACCCCTACGAACTCCCGATGCGGATCTACCCCGCCTCGCACTACACGATGGGTGGACTCTGGGTCGACTACGAACTGATGACCACGATCCCCGGACTGTATTGCGCCGGCGAGGCCAACTTCTCCGACCATGGTGCCAACCGACTCGGTGCATCGGCGCTGATGCAGGGCCTTGCCGACGGCTACTTCGTGCTGCCATACACCATGTCGAACTTCCTCGCCGGATTGCTCAACAAGCCCACGCCAGGCATCGACCACGACGAGTTCAAGAAGGCCGAAGCGGCCGCCAGCGACCGGTACAACGGCTTTCTCGCCGTCGGCGGTACCCGCTCGCCCGATTACTTCCACCGTGAACTCGGCAAGATCATCTGGGACTACTGCGGGATGGAGCGCACAGAACAGGGCCTCGAGAAGGCGTTGTCCGAAATCCCAGCGCTCTACGAGGAGTTCAAGACCGATCTGCGCGTCACTGGTGACGGCGACGGGGTCAATCAGACGCTCGAGAAGGCCGGTCGAGTCGAAGACTTCTTCGAGCTCGGGATGTTGATGTGCCGTGACGCCTTGGAGCGTCGCGAATCCTGCGGCGGTCACTTCCGGGCCGAATACCAGGAGGAGGACGGCGAGGCCAAGCGCGACGACGAGAACTTCGCCCACGTCGCAGCTTGGGAGTGGACCGGCGACCCGAACGCGCCGACTCGCCATCAGGAAGAACTCGAATACGAAGTCGTCCACTTCCAGACCCGGAGCTACAAGTGAGCCACCCTCTCCAAAACATCAAGCTCAGGATCTGGCGTCAGAGCGGCCCTGCGGACGGCGGTCGGTTCGAGACCTACCTCGTACCCGAAATCAGCGACGAAGCCTCGTTTCTCGAGCTACTCGACATACTCAACGAGCGACTGATCGGCGACGGCGAGGAAGCGATTGTCTTCGACCACGATTGCCGCGAGGGCATCTGCGGCACGTGTTCGTTGATGATCGACGGCCAAGCACATGGCCCGCAGCGCGGCACTGCGACGTGCCAGCTGCACATGCGCAAGTTCGCCAGTGGCGCCGAGATCACCGTCGAGCCATGGCGCGCTGCGGCGTTCCCGATCATCAAAGACCTGATGGTCGACCGTGGTGCGTTCGACCGAATCGTCGAGGCCGGAGGCTTCATTACCGCTGCGACCGGCGGGGCACCTGATGGCAACCTGATCCCGATCCCCAAGCCGGTCGCCGACGCGGCGATGGATGCCGCCGAATGCATTGGCTGCGGCGCTTGTGTGGCGGCCTGCCCGAACGGTGCCGCCAACCTGTTCACGGGGGCCAAGATCGCACACCTCAACCTGCTCCCGCAGGGCCAAGCCGAGCGGTTCTCGCGAGCCGAGTCGATGGTCGAAACGATGAGTGAGCATTTCGGTTCGTGCACGAATCACGGTGAGTGCGAGGCGGCGTGCCCGAAAGAGATCTCGATCGATGTGATCGCTCTGATGAATGCCGACTACCGCAAAGCCAAGTTCAACAACCGCAAATCACTCAGCCGCACCTAACCCGCACCCTAAACCAGCCGCACCTACCCCATCTCCCCGGTCCGTCCCCTGGTCTCCAGCAGCAACAAATGCGATTGGGAACCGCCGGTGGTCTCCAGCAGCACCAAATGCGATTGGGAACCACCGGTGGTCTCGAGTCGCATTTGTTGCTGCTCGGTTCCGGGCTGGTCCCGCTGCTGGGGTTGCGCGGGGTCGGAACTCGACTTCAGTCAGCGGATCAAGCCGAGGCGACTGTGTGTTCTTGAATCGGGGCAGATCCGACGGTGGCTTCGATCGCGTTGTCGAGGCAGGCCAGGAACGCGTGACGGTCGGCGATCGCTCCGGAGTCGGTCGTGACACCGAGGTAGACAGTCGACTGATAACTGAACAGCGTGATGTTGAGAGCGGCCCCCGCTGGCGGACCGAATGCGACAAAATCGTTGACCCGTGCACCCGCCAGGTAGAGCGGGAAATTCGGCCCAGGAACATTCGACGCCAACACGTCGACACCCTTCATCATCCCGCCAATAATCCATCGTGCGGCAGGGACGCCGAGTCTCTGAATTGCCGCCGAGATGGTGTTGATATGCGCGAGACCCGGCTCGGCGCGAAGGTGTTCCAGCTGATCGCGAACGGATGCCAATCCGCCGAGCGCTCCTCGTCTCGGGACACGTAACGCCAGCCTGGCCGGTACGAACTGGTTACCTGCCAGCGTGGCGGTGCGTTCGTTGCGGATATTGACCGGCATGTGAATTCGCAGCCGCTCGCACGGCGCGCCACAGACATCGTGATATCGCCCGACTGCGTCGGTGACGATCCCGACGAACACGTCGTTGAGGCTGACTCCAGAGGCTCGGCCGGCGGCTTTGACGGCGGCGATCGGGATTGCCCGACTGTGGAGGCAGAGTTCGCCGGATCGTTTCGTCATCAACGAACTGAGCGGCGTTCGGTTCGGCATCACCACCCGTGCCGCCGATATCAACGTACGACATGCGCTGGTGATCGTTGCAGAAGGTTGCCGGATGACTACCTTGGCTGCTCGACCGAGTCGATACAGACCTCTCCGGTACGACGACCACTTCGATCGGCGTGATTCGTGGGTCGGTTGGTCGAGTTCGAATCGCTCGATGGGATTCGGTTCGAGGTCGGTGAAGGCAGCCAGCATCAGGACCATCCCGATCCCGTCAGCGATCGCGTGGTGGACCTTGATCACGATCGCCGCTTTACCGTCGGCGAAGCCGGTCAGAAGGCCGAGTCGCCACAACGGACGGGTGCGATCGAACGGCTCACGAACCCAGTCCTGTGCGAAGACGAGCGCATCGTCTGGCGTTGCGTGGCCACCGAACACGTGGGTCGAGTAGTGCTGATCGAGATCGATGTTGTGGACGTCGATCCAACGCGGGCGCGGGCGGCCCGATTCGACGCGTTGGTGCAGGCGAGGAATAGCTGCCACCATCCGGTCGAGACTTTCGCGCATCCGTTCCGGTGTCGGAACGGAATCGAGTTCCCACACGCCCATGATCGTCGACCGCATCTTCGGGTCGCGTTCGATATGCCAAATGATCGCATCAGACGAGTTCATCATCGAGCGGTACTTCACGTCGGCCACGGCTTCCTATCGGCACACCAGCCCATATCGTTGAGCGGTGACTTCGACGACGTCACACGGATGGCGGCGTGAGCGGAGCACCAGTCGGGCGTAGTCCGTCGGCCTGTTCGACATCTTTGTGGAACCGCTTGTTGATGTACAGCGGCTGACCGAGCGACTCGCACTTCCACCACAGGCCTTTCGCCGGGCCAATCTGGGTCGACCGAGGTACGGAGGCGACAACCGTTCTTGGCTTGCCCTGTGCCATCTTGCCTGAATCGGTGATGATAATTCGTTGGTCCGTGACGACGATCGGCCGATACCGATTGGCGATCAGCAGCCAGATCACGCCCACCGCGCCAAGCCATCCGCTCTTGGTCTGAGCAGGGATCACGGCTTGGATCTGCTCGCCCGGTTCCAACAGCGGTTGGGCGTTCTCTGTGATCTTCTCACGAATTGCTACTGCCATGATCCGGCCTCCGTCTTCGATGGGATAGTGCACCGTATCCGGCGCGTGCTGCCGGCGCGGAAGTTTCTGCTCATCTCGCGGGTTGGCGGCACATCGTCACGACCTCGGCTTCTGTCGAGCACTCGCTCACGCAATGGTCCAGACGATCGCAGGTGGGTCGACGCGGGCACAGCGAGGCATCCCCCACGCGTCGGTGAGGTGTACCGAAGCAATCAGAGCGAGGTCACCGTCGATCGCCGACCGGATCAGATTTGGATCAACTCGATTGAGCATCAACTTTGCTCGGCGGAACATCTCGAACGATCTGTTGGCATCGACTGCACCCCAGGTGAGGTATACGAATCGATCCCCCCGCTTGCCTTGGACGGCAGCGCCTCGAAAGTCGTACCCGTCGTCGGTGTGTTTGATCGTGATGTCGGTGTGCCACGTTGCTTCGTGAGCGTCGCCTCGGACGATTTCGGCGGCGTCCCGGCCAACTTGAATTCCCACGTGGACGTTCGAATACGAACCGCAACTCGCCCCAGGAAGATCGTGCCCGAGAATCCGGAGCCCGGTCATGCACGAGCCAGACTGGTTGAGCGCGCACTCGGGACCGGTGCAGTCATCACGGTTCAGTCGTCATGATGGAGTCGCGGCGCGTTCCTCGTCGCTCCGGAGGATGCAGAACTCGTTGCCTTCAGGGTCGGCGAGGATCACCCAGCCGCGTCCATCGGGCAGCCGGTGGTCAGCGACTTCGCTTGCGCCGAGTCCCAGCACCCGCTCGATCTCGGACTCGCGGCGACGATCGGATGGTGTCAGATCGAAATGGATTCGGTTCTTGACGGCTCGTTCGTCGGGCACTTCGATAAACAGCAGTCGGTTGCCGGTGACCGGGTCAACGATCATGCATTCGTCGTGGCCGGGTTGGTTGGGATCCTCTGGTAGGTCGGTGTACTCGAGGACCTGCTTCCACCAGTCGGAAAGTTCGTAGGCGTTGAGGCAATCGATCGTTGTGTGGGAGATTCGAGAAGCCATCAGTCGGGGACAATAGTGACAACCGTGGCGTAATGATTGGTCGCGGTGATCTCTTCGGCCGTGAGCGTGAGATCAAGCGTCAACCCACCCAACGTGTTCGGCACGTCGAACGTGATGTTGCCGACTCTCGCGCATTCGTCGGCTGCGACACTTCCGCCGAATCGCCAGCGACGTTCGCCACCGGCCCAGCGGACGACGATGTCAACAACTGCTGGGTCGACAGGTTTGCGGAGATCATTGACGACGTGTATGTCGAGCGAAACAGACTCCCCTGGAGTCACCAGCGCCGGAGGTCGATCAGCGACCACGATCACAGGTTGGCAAGCATGTTTGAGGGCGTGCCAACCGAGTTTCGGCCGACGTTCGTGGTCGAGCACACTCCACGACACGACCGGCGCCGGGTCGTTGAAGGAGAACAAGCAGAACCCTCCCATCGGTCGGTACTTGAGTCGGCGAAACAACTCGATGTGATGTCGAATCAGCTCGGCCTGGTACACCTGCGTGGCGCGTCGCCAGTCGTCGAACGAATCAAATTCGACCGGTGGCACGCGCTCATCGAAGGCCCATTTCTGGAGACCGTGGTGGAGCGCCAGGTGTTCCCAATCCAAGTCAGGCCACGCTGCGGCGTCGATGAAGTCGGCCGCGTCGGGCACCGCTTGCGCCCCGAACTCTGAGACGAACCGGACGAGTCGCGGGATCCGCGCAGCAAGTCGTTCGATATCGCGTACGTCACCGTGGTACCAGCCAAAATACCAGTGGCTGTCGGTGCCGTCGAGTAGCGGAAGGTGGGGGAGTACACCGGAATGTGGCACGCACAACCGTGTCGGGTCGGCTCGCTCGATCGATCGTTTGACCCATCGGTCGAGCACCGTCTTGTTCCATGATGGAAGTTGATGAGCGGTCACATAGCGGAGGCGTGATCGTGTCGTATCGCCTTCGATCCCGACGGCGACGGCGACGGGGTCGTTGTGACCGTTCCACTGGACAATCGACGGATGATGGCCCAACTCATCGACCATCGCACGAGCTTGCGCGACGGCCTGTCCGCGCACGGATCTGGCGTACCCCCACTGCAACGGGAAGTCCTGAAGTAGCAGCATCCCGAGCCTGTCTGCGGCGGCGTAAATCGGGCGCGGCGCGACGTGGCCGTGCACCCGCAACACGTCGAGCCCGGCCTCGCAGGCGAGTTCAACATCGCGTCGCATCTCGTCAGGCGTCGCATCGGAAAGCCCTGCTCGGGTGGGCAGCAGGTTGGCACCTTTCAGAAACAGTCTCTCGCCGTTGACCGAGCACGACCAGTCATTCCAGGCGACGACTCGCAAACCGGTGCTGCGCGCTCGGCGATCGCTGACGTCGCCGTCAACCACGACCTCGATCGAAATCGTGGTAAGCGGCTGCCCACCGAGCGATCGCGGCCACCACAGTTGCGGATCTGCGATATCGAGGTTCCAGTTGACTTCGTTGGAACCGCCCGCGAGGCGACGTTCCTCTTCGAAGATCAACTCGCCATCGACGAGCGTACGCAGCGTCACTGCCCGGGCTCGATCGCAGTCAAGGCGTGCCGTCAGCAGAACATGGGCGCGGGCCTCGTCGGCATCGCGACAGAGCACTCGAAAGCGGTCGATCCGGACGGGGCCGGTGTCGTAGACGTGGACGGCCCGCCAGAGACCCCCCGGGTTCCAGTCGCGGTCGAGTCCGTCCCAGTGTTGGAAGATGCCGGTGATGTTGCGCTTGTTGCGGTGGCTCTTCTGCGGTGTGCACGCCACCTCAACGGCGAGCACGTGTTCATCACCGATACGCGAGAGAGCGGTGACGTCGAAGCTGTGGCCGAAGAAGTAACCCTCAGGGTCACCGAGGTAGGCACCGTCGAACCAGACGTCAGCCTGGTAGAAGACTCCATCGAGTGTGATCCAGCGACGCTTGCCGTCGGCCGGCTCGGCCATCGTGAACGGTCGACGGTAGAGCAGTGGGCCGTCGTGTTCGGCGAAGTCGGCGTGGCTGCGCCAGTGCCCCGGGACCGTGATCTCGGACCATGACGAATCGTCGATTGCCAGACCGATGCCATCGCGTCGTAGGTCGTCGTCGGCTGGCGTGACCCGCCACACCCCATTCAGGTCCACCGGGTGATCGTACCGAGCTGACACGCCCTGGCTCGGCGTGTCTCACGTGAAACTCGCCGGGGGCCGAAGGGACACGTCGTGGTCGTGCGGGGTAGCTTCGGACCATGACGACGCGACCGGCCACTGTGGGAGAACTGCGGAAATCAGGATGGATGTCTCGTTCCGTGAAGGACGAGATCAGGGCCAACGCCGTCGAAAGGATCCGCTCGGGTCGGCAACTGTTTGAGGGTGTCGTCGGCTATGAGAAGACCGTGATGCCGCAGCTGGAGAACGCCTTGTTGGCGGGCCACGACATCATCTTCTTGGGCGAACGCGGTCAAGCGAAGACGCGCATGATTCGCTCGTTGACCGGGTTGCTCGATGAGTGGATGCCGATCGTTGCCGGTAGCGAGATTAACGATGACCCGTACAAACCGGTGTCGCGCCACGCTCTTGATCTCGTCGCAGAATTCGGCGACGACACACCGATCTCATGGGTTCATCGTGACTCGCGATACGGGGAGAAGCTGGCGACGCCTGATACGTCGATCGCTGACTTGATCGGCGAGGTCGACCCGATCAAAGTTGCCGAGGGCCGCTACCTTTCCGATGAACTCACGCTGCACTACGGGCTCGTACCGCGGACGAATCGCGGAATCTTTGCGATCAACGAGTTGCCCGATCTCGCCGAGCGGATTCAGGTCGGCATGCTGAATGTGCTCGAAGAACGTGACGTGCAGATCCGCGGCTACAAGATCCGACTCCCGCTCGACGTGATGTTGGTCGCTTCCGCCAACCCGGAGGACTACACGAACCGCGGGCGCATCATTACCCCGCTCAAGGATCGTTTCGGCTCGCAGATCCGCACCCACTACCCGCTGGACGCCGAGTTGGAATACCAGATCATGATGCAGGAGGCGCGCTCGTTGTCGGTCGGCGAGACCGTTGGTGTCACCGTGCCCGACTATCTCGGCGAGGTGGTCGCCACCTTCAGTCAGTTGGCGCGGGCCAGCAATCACGTCAACCAGCGCAGCGGTGTGAGCGTGCGCGTCAGCGTGTCGAACTATGAGGCGCTCGCCGCCAACGCATTGCGGCGCGTACTCCGGGCAGGCGAACGCTCGATCGTTGCTCGTGTCGATGATCTCGAGGCGCTTGCGGCGAGCTCGATCGGCAAGATTGAGATCGAGGCGTTGGAGGATGGGCGCGAGGGTGTGATCTTCGACAGCCTCGTGAAGGGTGCCGTGTTGACGGTCTTCAAGGAGCGGATCAACCCGTCGTACACGACCCCGATCGTCGATGCGTTCGAGGAAGGTCTCGTTGTACACACCGGCGAGGACATGACCAGCGATGAGCTGGCTGCATTGGTCGACAGCGTCGATGCGCTGCGCGAACCGGTCGCATCCTTGGTCGGCTCGGACGGTTCGCCGGCGGCGTTGGCGTCGGCGGTCGAGTTCATTCTGGAAGGCCTGCACCTTTCGAAGCGATTGAACAAGGACGAATCAGGTAACCGTTCGACCTACCGCGGACGTCGGTAACCTTCAACACCGGTTCCCGCTCCCGTAGCTCAGGGGATAGAGCATCGGTTTCCTAAACCGTGTGTCGCACGTTCGAATCGTGCCGGGGGCACACATAACACATGGTAGATGGTTGTGCTCGCAAAAGCAAGCGGCGGATTGTCCATCGTTTTGTCCATCTTTGGATGGACAACTCGGTCGCGCGGACCCTCGATTGGCGAACTCGGTGCTGCTCGGTGTGTCTCAACGTGACTCCATGTGATCAAGAGTGTCGGTATCCGGGACCGTGCATCTCGATCGCTTCCTGTTCAGTTTCGACCGGTCCGTTCGATCGTCAGGTGTCTCGCACTCGCGCAAATCCGGACTGAGACTGTCAGATTTTCTGTGTAAACGGTCGTGGTGTTCATTTCAGTAGCTGCCGTTGAGACGGTCGCCGTAGTGGATGGTCAAGGTGTTCAAGATGGTCTTCCAGCCGTTGATTCGGCCGGTGAGGTTGTCTCTGCCGGGGCGGTGTTGATTGGCGACAAGGTAGAGCACTTTCAACGCTGCTTGCTCGTTGGGGAAGTGTCCTCGATGGCGCACGGCCCTTCGGAATCTTGCGTTGAGCGACTCGATGGCGTTGGTCGTGTAGACGATGCGGCGGAGCTCGGGTGGGAACTCGAGGAACGGGATGAACTCGTTCCACGACGATTCCCACGAGACGATCATCGCCGGGTAGATCGGCCGCCACTTGGTGGCGAACTCGGCGAACAACACCTCGGCGGCCGGCAAGCTCGGCGCGGTGTAGATCTCGCGCATCTCCCGGGTGATCGTCGACCAGTACTTCTTGGAGACGTACCTGAGCGTGTTGCGAACCAGATGCACGACACAGGTTTGCACGGTCGCTTCCGGCCAGGTCGCCCGGATTGATTCCGGCAACCCCTTCAAGCCGTCGCAGCAGACGATCAAGGCGTCGGCCAGGCCGCGGTTACGGAGCTCGGTGAGCATCGTTGCCCACTGTTTGGCACCCTCCCCGCCGGACGGGCCGACCCACAGTCCGAGCACGTCACGCTCGCCGTCCAGGTTGACGCCGATG
>JANMTV010000206.1:0-14414 GCA_031390905.1 Ilumatobacteraceae bacterium
GCAATCGTGGCGCCATCTCGCCTGACGGTGCCTTCACGGTCGGGGTAGGCCGCTCTCATCGTCGGCTCTCAAGCGCCGCCAGAGCGTCGCCCACCCGTCGAAGTGCACCTCGGATCGGGAGTTGATCACGGTCGAGCCCGAGGAGGATCAACGACTCGGCGCCGAGGAATGCACTCAGGACGAGCGCCACAATGTCCGCCGTCTCGAACGGTCCGAAGTTGGCACCGGCCGCATGACCCTGCCCGACGACCTCGGTGAGGACGCCGGACCACGCGGCGAGCACTTCATCCACGGCGTCGCGGACCTCAATCGAGCTCCATCCGGCGGCCATCATCTCCTGCAGCACTCGCACGTAGCCGGAGTCAAGGTCGTCGTCGAGGTAGTCGCAGGCAAGACTCCAACGCTCGGCAAGCGGCAGATCGAGTGCGAACATCCCCGCCTGGCGTTTAACGAGTGAGTCGTTTTCCTCGCGAAGCATCGCCAGGATCATCTGTTCCTTGGACCCAAAGTGGTAATGAATCTGCGACAGCGGCACCCCGGCCCTGTCAGCCACCGCTCGCGTCGACAACGCGGCGAAGCCAGACTCCAAAACCACGTCACGGACAGCGACCAGGATCCGGTTCGCGGTTGGCAGCACCAACTCATCGGTCGAACGACTCGCGGTCAAACACATCTCCCTTCACGTCCTCATTCGGTCGACCGACCGACCGAATCGTAGCCGATCGGCGAGAACCAGTCAAGATGCGATTCCTTTCGTCGGGTGGCCCAACGCAGCATCGAGGACCACCCCGCTCGGGAGAAGGAGTCCGGCGGGGTCGTGCCGTTTGTCGCCGCTGAGCGTCAACAGCAATGCGCACCCAGTCCGGAACCGGGACATGATCGCGACGCTCCGCGCGGCGCTCCATCGGCCGTGGTCGATTCCCACACCGAAGCCGCTCGTCCGCATCGGCGCGTTGTTCATGCGCACCGACCCCGGCCCTCGCCCTGACCGGTCGCCGCTGCGTACCGCGCCGGCTCACCGACGCCGGCGTAGATGAAGCCCGACCGCCAAGTTCAACGATGCGCGAACACGGAAGGCGGCATCGCAAGTTTGGGAGGAACTTGTGATAAACCGCGGCGGTATCGCAACTTCTATGGAAACTTGCGATAGAATCGGTTCGTGGCTGAAGTTCCGCGTGAGCCCGAGACACGACGAGCAGCGGCCCGGTTCATGACGCGCGTCGGCTCAGTCCCGGACGACGAACCCGGCCCCTGGACACCCGATGCCGAGTGGCCTGCAGTCGGCTACGTCGAGGAGTTGTGGGAGGGCGACCGCGACCGGATCCCTCGCTCACGCCGCATGCACTACGCCGGAACCTATCAAGCCGCCGTCGTGCCGGAGATCGCGCACCGGACGGTCGCCGTGCCGACCGCGGTGCAAGCCCTGGTCGAGGACGCCGCAACCGAGGTCGCACGCTTCGACGGCGAGATCGATGGCGAGATCGCCCCGCTGGCATCGGTGCTGCTCCGCTCCGAATCGGCGGCGTCGTCACAGATCGAGCACCTGACCGCGTCGGCCAAGGCGATCGCGATGGCCGAACTCGGAGACACCGACCGAGCCAACGCGTCGCTCATTGTCGCCAACAGCCGAGCGATGCTCGCTGCAGTCGAACTCGCGGACCGTCTCGATGAGAGCGCCGTCATCGCCATGCACTCGGCACTGATGTCCGAATCAGCACCGAAGATCGTCGGACGATGGCGGCAGGAGCCGGTGTGGATCGGCACCAGCAGCTACGGACCGCACACTGCATCGTTCGTCCCCCCGCCATACAAGATGGTGCCGGACGCGATGGCGGACCTGGTCCGCTACATCGCCCGAGACGACATCCCCGTCATCGTGCAAGTCGCGATCGCCCATGCCCAGTTCGAGACGATCCACCCGTTTCCCGACGGCAACGGGCGCACCGGCCGAGCCGTCGCCCACGCCATGCTGCGCGGCAAACGACTGACCCGCAAGGTCACCCTGCCGGTGTCGGCCGGCCTGCTGAAAAACGTCGAAGGCTACATCGCGGCGCTCGACTCCTACCGGACCGGCGACCCGGTCCCGATCATCGAACGAGTTGCCGAAGCCAGCATCTTCGCTGTCCACTCCGGCCGCGATCTGCTCAGCGCGATGCACGACATCAAGCAGGAATGGCGAACGGCGCTGCAGGTGCGACCACAGGCGGTCGTCTGGCGCGCCCTGGACGCAGTCATCCGCCACGGAGTGGTCGACGCCCGCCTACTGACCGAGGAACTCGACGTGTCTGCAGGTGGCGCCACGACCGCGATCGAACAGCTCGTCGAGATCGGCGCGCTCACGCGGATCGGCAGCGGAAGCCGCAATCGCCGATTCGCGGCGCCCGCCGTCCTCGAGGCGCTCGACGAGTACGCCGGCGGGATCGCCCGCCGCACCTGACCTTACGTGTCGTACCTCGCGCCAGCCTCGACGAGATCGTCCGCAACCGAGCCAGCAAGGTCGCCCGAACCGACATCGCCACCGTCGATCGAACAATGCGCCTCGAACAGCAAGGCCTCATACTCGACCAACTCGAACGGCGCATCGACAACTACGCCACAAAACTGATCACCGCCGGACGCCTCTGGGACGAGCCGGGGCACCCGTGACAGCCCGACGCCCAGGCGACGACGCGGCCGGAGCGACCCCGCTCACCGACGAGGACATCGACGAGCTGATCCCCACCTTCGTCGCCACACGCGCCGGATGTTGCCGGGGACAGCTACACGTCCTGGAAGACGACCGTGACCCGGTGCGACTCCACCATCGCCTTGTCATTGTCCACAAATACCGCAACGGCAACGGCCGCCACGCTCGATTCATGGCCAACCTCTACCTCCAACTCCACGGAGCGCCCAGACTGGACATGGGGCACAGGCGAGAACATCGAGACCCGACAGCGCCGTCCGACGCAACTACATCACAGCGCTCCAAGCGGTCGACCGCGGCGACATCGAACCACTTCGCAACTTCGCCCAACGATGACCGTCCGATGTCATCGCGGACGCAGACAGCCGGGAGCGAAAGTCGCAAAAGTCGCGAGAGAGCGCGGAATGTGGGTCCTTCGGGAACTTTGACGGACACTGCCGGTCACTCTGAAATCATCTCCGACCCGGCCTGATGCCCTCTGACCTGCCCGGACGAAATCAGAGCTGCGATCCAAGGTGTCCGCGGCCCGACGGCGCGGGTGGGTGCTCGGCCGCAACCCATCGTCACGAACTGGAGAGGATAGACACGCCGACTGTACGCATCCACCGAGCAAGTCTGGCCGCTATTTCGCCGCTAGGGCCACTCGGTAGGTCCCGTAACATAGCGATCGATGCCGCCCACTTCGCAGAACCCGACGCGCCAGATCGTCGGACGCGGCGCGCAGCTCTCTGTAGTGACCGCGCTTGTCGCGGACCTCGACCGGTCGCGCGGTGGATTGGTGCTGCTGACGGGCGAGCCCGGTATCGGCAAGACACGGCTCGCTGAGGAGATCGTTTGGCTTGGCCGTGAGCGGGGGGTGCGCCCGGCTTGGGCGACGGCGTGGCAGGGGGAGGGCGCGCCACCGTTGTGGCCGTGGGTGCAGGTACTCCGCCAGCTTGCCGGGTCCGAAGACACGCTGGCCCAGTTCGTAGCGGAGTCGCCAGGGGCCTCTCCAGCTGCCCGTTTCGCGCAGAGTGAAGCGGTTGCCAACGTCATCCGGGCCGAGACGATGAACAGCCCGATCGTGGTCATCATCGACGATCTGCAATGGGCCGACTCAGCGACAATTCGGGTTCTCACGGCGGTGGCGGCACGACTACGGGACGTGCGTTGTCTGTTCGTCGGAACGTACCGATCAGAAGAACTGTCTGGCGAGCATGTCGCCGAGTTGGCCCGGGTAGGCGTCACGCTGGCGGTCCCACCTCTGTCGGCCGAGGCTGCGGCAGAGCTCCTGGCCATCGCGGTTGGGTCGACGGTTTCGTCGGTCGCTCGCCGGGCGATCATTGAGCGCAGCGCCGGAAATCCGCTATTCGTGTGGGAGTTCGGCCAGCTCTTGGCTCAGTCGGGACGACTCGACATCGCCCCGGCCGCGGTCCCACTGGCGGTGGCTGCCGTCATCGAGCGACGTTTGGCGCGGTTGCCTGAAAACGCCGTCAGGCTGCTTCGGGCTGGTGCGGTGGCGGGAAACCCGTTCACCGCCGACGTCGTCTCGGCGATCACCGACGTGGCGTTGAGCGAAGCCATCGGCGGTCTCACGACTGCAGCAGCCGTAGGGCTCATCGTCCAGGACGATCGCGCGAACGGGTACTGGTTTAGTCACGATCTTGTTCGCGATGTCGTCTTCGATGGCATCGAACCTGTACGTCGAACCGAACTGCACCTCCGCGTCGCTTCCGCGTTCGAGGACAGGCTCACGGTCGACGATTCATTCCACCCGGTGGTCGCCGATCACCTGGAACAGGCTGGGCCGATCCACACCGAAGCAGCCGCCACCCATTGGGAGCTTGCGGCGCGTCGGGCCAAGCGCGTTCTGGCTTTCGACGAAGCTGCCCTCTGCTTCGCCCGCGCCGCGCGCAATTGTGCCCAGGACAGTCACCGTGTCGCCGTTCTGCTGGTCGAGGAGGGCGAGGCACTTCTCCTTGCTGGCGAGTTGGAGAATGCTCGAGCGCGTTTTTTGGCAAGCGCGAAGCTCGCCCGGAGCGTCGGCGACCCCGAACTACTCGCCCGCTCGGTTCTTGGTATGGGCGCAGGCGCGGTGGCATGGGAAGTCCCGATCGCGAGCATCGAGCAGGTGTCGTTGGTCACCGACGCGCTGAAGCGGCTGCCCGACGACGCAACCGCGTTGCGGTCGATGCTGTTGGCCCGACTCTCTGTCGCAGCCGCAACACCCGAGACGGTATCCATCGCCCGTCACCGTGCCGACCAAGCACTAGAGCTGGCACAGACCGCCGACGATCCAGCGTTGATCGCCCAGGCCCTTGCCGCGCTGAACGACGCGTACGCGGGCCCGGCTCACACGATGACACGGCGCGACAACGCCGACACGATCGTCGAGCTGGCCGTCGCCGCCGGAGACCGGGTACTGGAGCTGCTGGGCTACCGGTACAGGATCGTTGCAGATCTCGAGCTCGGCGACATCGCTGCCGTCGACCGCAACATCGCCGCGTTCACCCGCCTCGCCGAACAGCTCCGCCAACCACTGGTGAGCTGGTACGTGCCCTTGTTTCGCGGAATGCGAGCGCTGCTCGGAGGGGACCTCGACGCCGCCGATCGTTGGTGCGGCGAGGTCGCGTTGGCGGCCCAGGCCACAGAAAGCCAGAACGCGGCGATGATGGCAGCAACCCTGGCGCTGGGAATCGACGCTTCGAGGGGAAGAACCCCCGACCCTGCTTCCCTCGAAGGGCTGTTCGAGGTCGATCCCGCCGAGTGGGCAAGCTACGCCGCGGGCCTGGCGATGGTGCACTGGCTGGTCGGCGACCGCGACCGGGCCCGGCACTTGCTCAAGCTTCACGCGGACAACGGCTTCAGCCGCCTCGGTGAAGACGGCGAACAGCTCACAACGCTGCTCCTGTTCGGCCGCGTTGCCACGGACCTCGGTGAGATGACTGCATGCGAAGCGTTGTACGAGCGGTTCCTGCCCCATGCCGGTCTGTGGGCAGTGGACGGGATCGCCGGTTGTTGCTGGGGGCCCGTCGAACTCGAGTTGGGTCGGATCGCGCTCGCCCTCGGTCGGAGAGCCGACGCCCTCGAGCACCTCGGCCGTGCCCGTGCCAGCGCTGAACAAGCCGGTGCTCCGCTCGTCAGCGCCGAGGCAGTGTCGCTCGAACAACGATGCGGCCTTCTCGACGCGACGCAAACCGTGGCCGACGTGGGGGTCCCCGAAGAAAATCTCTTCCGACGAGACGGGCAGTTCTGGACACTGTCGTACCGCGGCCTCACGGTTCGCATGAAAGACGCCAAGGGTTTACACGATCTGGCTCGACTCATCTCGATGCCCGGAAACGAGATTCATGTGCTCGACCTCACTGGAAACCGCGCCGAGCCGACACGACACGCGCTCGGTCGCGCCGGCGACCTCGGTGACACGCTCGACGCCCGGGCCCGCGCTGAGTATCGACGCCGGCTCGCCGAACTCGAAGACGACGTGGCCGAGGCCGAGGAGTTCGCCGACCTTGGCCGTGTCGAGAAGGCTCGAGCCGAGCGTGACTTCATCGCCCGAGAACTCGCCGCCGCGCTCGGCCTCGGTGGGCGTCCCCGGCGAATCGGCGACCCCGCCGAACGGGCCCGCAAAGCCGTCGCTGGACGCATCCGTCTCACCATCGGCCGCATCGACGAGGGAGCCCCCGATCTCGCCAGGCACCTCGCGAACGCCGTGCACACGGGAACCTTCTGCGTCTACCGGCCCGAGGTTCCCACCGATTGGACGGTGTAGAGGCGCGATCTGACATTGCCACACCGCATGTAGCGCCTACAGGGAAACCACCGCCACCCAAAGGAGAACCCGTGACCATCACCGAAACCACCGAAGCCGTACTCGAGGCCCAGATCGGCGCGTACGCCGAACGGCTCTTCGAGACCGGCCTCGCCGCCCTCGAAGCCATCACCATCAGTCTTGGACGCGAGCTCGGCCTCTATGACCATCTGACCAACGACGACGGCGTGACCGCGGCAGAGCTGGCAACGGCCGCCGGTATCGACGCCCGCTACGCGCAGGAGTGGCTCGAGCAGCAGGCGGCCGCGGGACTCATCGACGTCACGTCGGCGAGCGCCGACGCCGAGCAACGCCGCTTCGGCCTATCGATCGCCGCCCAGGAGTGCTTGCTTCACCCGGAGAGCCTGGCGTCGGTAGGCCCGCTCTTCGATCTCCTCCCAGCCGTCAACCGGGTGTACCCAGCGACCCTCGTCAACGCCTACCGCACGGGCAGCGGAATCCCGTACGCCGACTACGCCCTCCACGACGCGCAAGGCGACTTCAACCGGCCCGCGTACGTGAACCTTCTGGCGTCGGACTGGCTCTCACAGATCCCCGGCCTCACCGACCGTCTCCAGACGCCCGGCGCCACCGCAGCGGAGATCGGCTGCGGAGAGGGCTGGGCGGCGATCTCATTGGCCAAGGCGTTCCCCGAGATCCGCGTCGACGGGTACGACAACGACGACGCATCCATCGCCGCTGCCCGTAAATACGCCACCGAAGCCGGTGTCGGGGACCGAGCCCGCTTCGAAGTCATCGATGTGACCGGCGAGCTGCCCGTCTCGATCGCCTCCGGCTCCTACGACCTCGTCATGGCCTTCGAGATGATCCACGACTTGGCCCGACCTGTCGAGGCGCTCACGACCATGCGCCGACTCGGCAAGCCCGACGCGGTCCACCTGGTCATGGACGAGAAGGTCGCCGACTCCTTCGAGGCGCCAACCGAAAATCCAGTCGAGCGACTCATGTACGCGGCCAGCGTCCTGCATTGCCTGCCTGTCGGGCGAGCTGACACGCCCTCCGCGGCGACCGGCACGGTGATGCGCCCCGCCACCTTTGCGACCTACGCCGACCGCGCCGGCTTCGCGACGGTGAACGTCCTCCCGATCGAACACGACCTCTTCCGCTTCTATCACCTCGTCCCTTGAAGGGCACGACCCTCGGTGAAGCACGGTCAGTTGGGGATGTCCTGTATTCCCCGTGCGATCGCGGGCTGACTTGTCGGTCGTGGGCTACTACGCCGAGACTGCGATGCCGAGGGAATCGGCAGCAAGCGTCTTCGGGGCACCCTTCTCGTAAAACACATCGACCTCGGTGATCGTGAAGCCGGCAGCCGTCAACAGGTCGGCGATCGGACGGGTCAGATGACATCCACCGAAGAGACGCTTTTGGATCGGTTCGAGCCGGTGTTGCCAGCGCTGAACGTTCTCGTCGGGAGCGAGACCGTGCTCGACGAAATGCAGCGTCCCACCAGGCTTGAGCACTCGGCGCACCTCAGCGAGTGCCATCACAACGTCCGCGATGGTGCACAGCGTCCACGTCGACAGCGCGCAATCACAGCTGTCATCGGATAGCGGCAACGACTGGCCATCAAGTCCCGACCGTTCCACGGCAACGTCGGTGGCAGCAAGCCGCTTTTGGGCGAGCTTCCATGCGAGGTCTGCCGGCTCGATCGCGGCCACCCCGCTGACCGAGGCAGGGTAAAACGGAATGTTGAGTCCCGACCCGAAGCCGATCTCCACAACCTGACCGTGGAGTCCTTCGCACACACGGCTGCGCAGCGGATTCGATGCCTTCATGCCACACGCGGCGTTGACGATACGCGGCAACACATGATCGCCATACAAACCCATCACGACCTCCCTGAGGCGACCAACCGAAACCCGGCGGTGCAGCCGACTGTAGCAAGCCGCTGGTAACCACCTCGACAGCTGACCGATCAGAAATCCTCGGACTCGCCTGGCGTGAACAAGTCGAGGACGTTGGATTGTCATCGCGGCGATCGCCGGTCAATTCACAGCTGCTCGGTGAAGCGGTATGGTACGACGACAAGCACGCTTCGTCGTCTTGAGCGCCTCGGGAGGGCAGATGTCGTTGACTTCAGCCGAAATCACCGAATGGGCTGCCGTGCTCGCGGCAGCGCGTCTCAATCGCGTGGGATGTGACCCGATCTCGTCGTCAATCGATCTCACCATCGACAACGCGTACGCGATTCAGCGGGCTGGTGCGGCGCTCCGGCTGGAGCGCGGCGAGAAGCTCGTCGGCTGGAAGCTCGGCTACACCTCGCTCGCGATGCGCGCCCAGATGGGAATCGATCAACCGAACTTCGGCCCACTCACCGACGCAATGCTCGTGGCTCATGACGGCATTGCCAGCCCGACGCTCATCCAACCACGCGTTGAACCGGAGATCGGGCTTCGCTTCGACCATTCGCTGCCCGGTGACGCGAATCTGGACGAGGTGCTCGGCGCCGTCGGCGAGGCGTTCGCCTGTCTCGAGATCGTGGACTCCGTGTATCCGAACTATTTGTTCCGTCTCGAGGACAACACGGCCGATGGCTCCTCAGCTGCGCAGGTCGTCGTCGGGCCTGCACTCAGGCGCATCGAGCGCCTGGACGAGGTGACCGTCGTACTACTGCACAACGGCACGGATTGCGGTTCGGCGACGGGGCGGGCGGCGTCAGGTCATCCTGCGGCCGGTGTTGTCTGGCTGGTCGGCCAGCTGGCACTGCAGGGTCGGCACGTCGAGGCTGGCGACATCGTCATCACCGGCGGACTGACTCGGGCCGTACCACTGGACTTCGGCGATCATGTCGAAGCGGTGTTCGATGACGAGATTCGGGTCGCGGTACATCGCCCACCACTCCCATCCCGAGGTAACAGACATGACACCTAGGTCCGACAGGGTCCATCAGCGCCACTGATGACCCGCCGCGCTCTATCCATTTCGTACCGATGCGACCAAGCAGTCCCTGGTGACGACGTCAGCGGAGTCGCAACCCCAGCAACGTCAGCGATCGAGACATGAACGGAGCGAGACCGTGAGTTGCTGTGCCCGGCTGTCGCCATACCCGCCCATTTGATTGCTGACGTTGGCGAAGCCGACGTCGGCGAACCCGAGCTGGCCGGCGGCACCGGTGTGCCCCAGTCGAGGTTCGGAACGATGAGTTCGAATCAGTCCGAACACATGCTGTCGGCATCGTCCGCGATGTCCGTGCTCAACGAGCTACGGCTCAGATAGCAGGTTGACGGCGGCGGCCAGTGCCGGATCGGCGGCCTCGTCGAACAGATCCCATCGCGTCGGTAGGTCGACGTCGGGAATGATGCCGGTGTCCTCCCACGGTCCGTAGGTCGCTGCGGTTGCCACGAAGGTCTCGTTGGCCAACCACAACCGCGACCCATCCTCGAAGCGGAACGAATGAAGCGTCTCGACGTTGCCCTTCGTGGTCTGCCCGATCAACGTCGCCCGGCCGGCCGCCTGCAGCACGCCACTCATCACCTCGCCGTAGCTGACCGTGCCGGTTCCGACGAGCACCACTAGCGACACGGTCTGCGACCCGTTGATGTCGGTCGGCTCGATTATCAACGGTCGCGTGCCATCCGGACTGCTGAACTCGCCGACCTCGCCGGCGGTGAACATCGACAGGATCGGTTCGAGCACGGTGCTGCTCCCGCCGACGTTCATCCGGTTGTCGATCACCACGCCGTCGAGCGGCCCACCGTCGGCGAGCGTGGTGAGCGCCGCTCGCAACTGGTCGGGCAGCGTGGTGTCGAAGAGACCCGGCAACATCACATAGGCGACTCGCGTGCCGGGCACCAGGCACACGTCGATCGGCTTGGCACCCTCGACGCGGGCACGAACGAGGCTGTGCGTCTCGGTCGTCTGCCCCGGGCGCGAAACGGTGATCGCCACCGTCGAACCTTCCGGCCCGAGGAATGGGTTGTGCCACACCTCCCCCGCAACGGGTAGCGGCGACACGCCGTCGACCGCCGTGATCGTGTCGTGAGCCCGCAGCCCGGCGCCCTCGGCAGGGCTGCCGTGAAAGACGAGGATGACGCTCACACCGCCCGACTCTGGGATCGGCTGGAAGTACCCACCGATGCCGACGTAGTCGACCTGCCCGGCCAGCTCGGCGTCAGAAGCGGCGACATCCACCGGACTCTGGAAGTTCGAGTGGTCGTCACCGAGCTCCTTGATGAGGCCTTTCATCGCCAAATAGAAGTCGTCGTTGTTGAGGCCGCCGCTGACGAGCTCGCGATAGCGCTCGACGATCGCCGGCCAGTCCTTGCCGTTGAACGTCGGGTCGACGTAGTGGTCGACGACGGCATCGGCGAACTCCTCGAGTAGATCGAGCTGAGTGGCAGTCGCTGCCGTGTCGACCTGGCTGTTCGCGGGTGGCACGAACGCTGAGGCGGCGGGTTCGATGATGTCGGCGTGTTCGGGCGCCGTCGGCGAACCAGGGACGTACTCGCACCAACGCAGACCTTCGGGCAGCGGAGTGGTCACCGGCGTCGCGATCGTCGTCGTCGCTGCCGCGGTCGGCGGTTCGGTCAGCGGCGTAGTCATTGCCACCGTGGTGGGAGTCGTGGTGGTCGCGACCGCGGTTTCGAATGCACGGGGCGCGTTCGTTTCGGAGTCGGTCGTGGTTCCGCCACCGCTCGAGCAGGCGACACAGCCGAGGACCAACCCGACCCGAATCAACCGCCTGCACCGGAAGGCGCAACCCCGGCCGCTCACAGGTGGCAGCGGAACAGCCATTCGCCCAGTCTAGGGAGGACTGCAGGTTGCTGCACCTCCGCTCGGCGCTTGGCTGACGGGTGCGGCCGATCCGACCGTCTCTGACCGACTTGCGCGTGCGCGGGTTGTCCTTCGCGGTTGCGGCGATGCAAGTTCGGGAACTCGGTCACACAAGTGAGTAGCCCTTTGTGAAGCCTCGCCAGCTGTCGCCGGTGAAGTCGCAGATCGCTTCTCGGAGTTTGGTGTCGCTGGCCCATCGGAAGGTGACAACGCGGTGACGGCCGCTTGCTCGGGTGGACGGGGCGACACCAGCGAGCAGCGTCGCAGCACGAAAGTCGCGACTGCGACGATCACCGTGACCGGACATCTTGGGACGGGCGTCCAATTGGCGTTCATCGGCTACCGCGCCGAGCACGGCGCCGTCGTCGGGATGATGATCAACACCCGCAAACTGGAGGCCGAGGACCGTCAGCCAGGCTGGCTGGCTCACGGGTCGCCGACATCACGGGTCAGGCGGTCGAGTCTCGCCCTCCGCCCTCAGGGCGGCCCACTCGGCGTCGATGTCGGCGAAGACTTGATCGATGCTGCGGACCCCATCGACCCAGTCGAGCATGCCTTGATGGAAGGCCCCGGCGTCCGGCTGACCGTCGTCGTCTTCGGAGACACCGCCGATCTCGATGGGCATCAGATCGGCGGCGTCGAATCTGAACACCCCGGATGACAATGCGGCCTGGGCCACCGACGCCATCCTTGCCTTGACAGCGACCGCGGGGTCGAGGTTGGCGTCGCCGTAGGCCGAGGCATCGAATCGTTGGTTGGGGGACATGAAGCCGGCGTAGCCGAAGGGATCGGGGGTGGCCCAGACCTCACCCCACTCCGGACTGGCGACGAACTCCATGAACGCCCGGACCTCGGGCGTGTCGACCAGCGCCGATGCGAAGGTCGCGGACCCGATCGCGGGAGTCGGCTGATTCGGATCGATCGGCGGAAGCATGAAGAAGTCGATGTCCGAACCGATCGCACCCGGTAGATCGAACTGCAGCATGAAGTCGGCCTGGTGGTACAGCCAGCACTCCGGTTCATTCTCGAGCGTCGCGTCGCTGCGCTTGAGCATGGTGTCGAGTTGGTCGTGGAACCAATTCTGGCTGATCCTCGCCGGACCATCGCGGACGAAGCCGGGCTCGAAGATCAAAGCGTCGGCGAGCCGGCCGGCGTCGATCACAGCGGGGCTCGTGAACCCGATCTCGCCGGCGGTCCAGGCGTCGTAGGTGTCAACGCCGCCCACGCGAAGCACCACACTCTCGATGAAGTCGGTACCCGGCCATCCGGCGCCGACGCCGGAGTGGAAGGCGAAGCACCACGGCGTGTCCCCGTCAGCCACGATTTGATGAGACAGCGCGACGAGCTCGTCCCAGGTGTTCGGGATCTCGTACCCCGCTTCGCGGAATTCGGCCTTGGGGTAGAACACGAGGCCCTTCAGGCCGACGGTCAGAGGAACCGCCAGTATTCGTCCGTCCGTTGGCAGAGCGCCGCCTTCGCCTAGCAGCGTTTCGGCGCTGAGCAGAAACTCTCCGAAGTCGGATCGCAGCGTCTCGGGGTCGACGAACCCGCCGATGTCCATCGCGCGAGCCTGGGCCCATGCCGGGATCGTGCCGCCGACGAACACGTCAGGGCGGCGGCCGGGTTCGTCGACGGCGAGGTCCAGAACTGTCCGAGCTTCGTCGGGGGTGAACTCGACTGCGATCCCGGTGCGGTCGATGAATTTCCGGAACTCTCGGACGAAGGCTTCGTCACCGCTCAGCCCGCTCGCTGAGATCGTGACGCTCGTACCCGCCAGCGCTTGCGGGCCGAGGGCGGTCGCGCCATACGAGCCCAACCCGTCGCGCAGCGGCAGGTTCTCGGGCACATCGATTTCCGCCGGGCACGCGTCGGAGAGGAACGCCTCGCATTCCGCATCAGTGAGTGTGCGCTGAACGGCGGCTTCAGCGGTCTCCATCAACTCGTGCGGCGGCAGGGCGTATACACCGACGGGGCCGAACGGTCCCGACCTGACCGCAACCGGTGTTCCAGGATCGAGGTCGAACTGGACTCTGAGCTCCTGGAGCGCGAAGTGCACCGCATCGATCGCCTCCTCGGTGGCGAACCCGAGGTCGACGGTCTGGCGCACCGACTGCATCGCGAACAACAGGGCGAGCTCCGGGTTATCGTCCAGTGCGGCCCGCGACGCGCTCACGAGATCGTCGACAATGAGCAGATCTTCGACGTCGCCTTTGGCGCCGGTGGCTGAGCGCCACTGCACCGTGCCGAGGACCGCGAGTGCGGCCACGAGAACGGTGACGAGACCGACGATGACGAGTTGACGACCGCGCTGCCGCTGGCGGCGCTCGGCCTCGACCGCACGGTGCTCGCGCTCGAGAAGCTCGTCCGCCTCGCGGTTGCGTTCGGCGACGCTGGCCTCGAGGAAGGCCCGTTCGGAGGCGGACAGCTGGACTGACGTCGTGGCAACCCAGCCGTGCACCTGTTCGAGGAGACCGCCTCGTAGGAGGTACGTCTCCGTGCGGTCGGCGACGATCCATTCGCGCATCGCTTCGGCGAGTCGGCGTTGGACACGGACGTCGTGCCGCGCCGCGTCGATCCAGTTCCGCAGCCGGGTCCACTCGGTGAGCAAAGCCTCGTGTGAGATCTCGACCGTCGGGCTCCTGGTGATCGGGTCGCGATCGAAGCTGAGCAGGCGGTGCCGCCCGAAGGTGTCGAGCACGGAGCGCAGCACGAGGCGATCGACGTCGAGGTCTTCGAGCTCGCTGCGGAGCACTCGCCGACGCGTGTCCTCCCCTCCCTCGTTGAAGGTGACGAGGCGGAGGAATACCTGGCGGGCGACGTCGTGCGCCTCGTCGCCGAGGCTGGCCAACAGCCCTTCGGCACGCTTCACCAATGCGCCCGACACCCCGCCGAGCTCCTCATACGTGGCGTAGTCGACGCGGTCGCCGCGCCGATGGTCGAACAGCTCGGTCAACGTGTACTGCAATAGCGGCAACGCGCCGGGCCGATCGGTCACCTCCCGGACCAAAGCGGCCACGAGAGTCGGCTCGAACGTGATACCGAGCGGTTCCGCCGGACACGTGATCGCACGCTCCAGGTCGTGCGCTGTCATCGGTGTGACGATCTCGGTCCCTTCGCGGAGCAGTTCGCCGAGACCTCGGT